>NZ_JBSYXP010000007.1:0-289040 GCF_054172105.1 Methylolobus aquaticus | reverse complement strand
ACGGCGCACACCGCCCGGCGACGGGCGGGGTGACCTGAACCCCCGGTGGGCGCAAGCCCCCCGGGGGTTTTTTATGCCCAAAAGCTTGCTCAAGCAGAGAGAGGTGTTGGGGCGAGTGGAGAGGTAAGCGATGATCGCCCGCGGGAAAAGCCGGACGGCTGGTGGTCGCGGCGGTCTTGGTCTTCACGTGAGCCAAGCGAAGGGACCGCGTCTCCGTTGGCTGCCGGCCATGGGAGCGAGCGGGGGTGGGTGTAGGGTTGGCCGGATGCCCTTCTTCCGGGCTTGGCGGGATGGATCTGAGCGGTGCCGGTTATCCCGGCGGCAGCCCTGCTGAACCGGTAGCTGTAGCTCAGCAGGGTCTGCGTCGGGTGCGGGGAGCGAGCGTGTCTCAGCCCTCGGCGGCAGCGGCGCTACGCGAAGCCTTCTTGCGCTCGTGTTCGAGCAGCAGCTTTTTCCGGAGACGAATGGTTTTCGGGGTGACCTCGACCAACTCGTCCTCATCAATGAATTCCAGTGCCTGCTCCAGGCTGAAGCGGATCGGTGGAGTTAGCAGAATATTCTCGTCGCTGCCCGCGGCGCGGATATTCGTCAGCTGTTTGGCCTTCGTCGGGTTCACGACCAGATCGTTTGATCGCGAGTGAATGCCGACCAGCATCCCCTCATAGACATCCACGCCATGTTCCACGAACAGGCGCCCCCTTTCCTGTAGATTGAACAGCGCGAACGCCAGGGCCTTGCCTTCGACGTTCGAGATGAGCACACCGTTGGTCCGGCTGCCGAGGTCGCCCTTCTTCATCGGACCGTAGTGGTCGAATACGTGATAGAAGAGCCCGCTGCCGGAAGTCGTGCTCAGGAACTCGGTCTGAAAGCCGATCAGTCCGCGTGATGGCACCATGTACTCGAGGCGCACGCGGCCCTGGCCGTCGGGAAGCATGCTAAGGAGGTCCGCCTTGCGCGAGCCCAGCTTTTCCATGACGGCGCCCTGATGGGTTTCTTCGACCTCAAGGGTCACGAACTCGTAGGGCTCGCAGGTCTCACCATCGACCTCCTTCAGGATGACCTCGGGACGCGATACGCCGAGTTCATAGCCTTCGCGCCGCATGTTCTCGATCAGGATCGACAGGTGCAGTTCGCCCCGGCCAGAGACCTTGAACTTGTCGGGATCCTCGGTCTCTTCGACCCGCAGTGCCACGTTGTGCTTCAACTCGCGCAGGAGGCGCTCCCGAATCTGTCGGGAGGTGAGGAACTTGCCTTCCCGGCCGGCGAATGGCGACTTGTTGACCTGGAAGGTCATGCTGACTGTGGGCTCGTCGACGGCCAGCGCCGGCAGCGCCTCGGGCGTGTCGGGTGCACACAGCGTGTCGGAGATGTCGAGCGTCTCCACGCCGGTGATTGCGATGATATCCCCCGCTCCGGCCTCGCCGACCTCGACCCGTTGCA
Organism: Methylolobus aquaticus; assembly: GCF_054172105.1. NCBI lineage: Bacteria > Pseudomonadati > Pseudomonadota > Gammaproteobacteria > Methylococcales > Methylococcaceae > Methylolobus > Methylolobus aquaticus. The sequence continues at coordinate 287,600 of NZ_JBSYXP010000007.1, read as the reverse complement.
AGCCCCGAAAGGAAAGGATCTGGAGGATCCGGGCATTGCGGCTGTTGCCGTCCCGGCTGATCACCGTGATCGGCGTGTTCGACTGAATGCGGCCGCGCTGTACACGGCCGATACCAATCACGCCGACGTAGGTGTTGTAGTCCAGGCTGCTGATCTGCATCTGGAAGGCGCCCTCAGGGTTGACTGCGGGCGGATGGACCTTGTCGACGATGGTCTGGAACAGCGGCGTCAGGTCGCCCTCGCGGATGTCGGGGCTGAAGCCCGCGTAGCCGTGCAATGCCGAGGCGTAGACGATCGGAAAGTCCAGCTGTTCCTCGGTCGCGCCCAGGCGGTCGAACAGGTCAAAGGTCTGGTCCACGACCCAGTCAGGGCGTGCGCCCGGGCGGTCGATCTTGTTGATCACGACGATCGGCTTGAGGCCAAGTGAGAAGGCCTTCTGCGTGACGAAGCGGGTCTGGGGCATCGGGCCGTCGACCGCGTCGACCAGCAACAGCACACAATCGACCATCGACAGCACGCGTTCCACTTCGCCGCCAAAGTCGGCGTGGCCAGGGGTGTCGACGATATTGATCCGGTAATCCCGCCAGTTAAGCGAGGTGTTCTTGGCCAGAATCGTGATCCCGCGCTCCTTTTCGAGGGCGTTCGAGTCCATGACCCGTTCCTCGAGTCGTTCGTGAGCCGCGAAGGTGCCGGATTGCTGCAGGAGCTTGTCGACCAGCGTGGTCTTGCCGTGATCGACGTGCGCGATGATCGCGATATTGCGTAAGTGTTCCAACATGGGGAAGGGTGCCGGGTAGGGAGTCAGGAAAAACTGCTAATCATAACAGCGAGCGTGGGTCAAGAACAAACGCGGGGGCGTACGAGGTCCCGTTGGCTGCCTGTGGGAGGCGGCGCTGGTCGCCGTCAACCCCGGCGCCCGCGAAGGCTCGGGTTACCAGCACGCCTTCCGTTCAGTCGGGCCGCTGTCGCGACCAGTAGCCCCAGTCACTCGCTCGCCAGGCCGGCGGGAGTAGATCGGCATACAACAGCATGCAACGCAGCAGCGAGTGGGCGGTTTTTCGCAACCGACCCTGCCGCAGCCGTCGATGGTCCGTGGCATAAACCGGCGTATCGCCGGCGAAGCGGGTCCGAAAACCGGCCCGCTTGACGCGCCAGACCAGTTCCGAATCCTCGTTGCAAACGAGTTGACGATCGAAGCCGCCAACCTCCAGCAGTACCCGCCGGCGCAACGCGAGATTCGAGCCGGTGGCAGAGGGAATCCCGAAAGAGTGCAACAGCCGCTGACCCTGACTGAAGGCACGGTAATAATGCCGATACGTGTCGCGCGATAGCTTGCTGCCGTAAACGCAGTCGGCGTCGCGCAGTTGGCGCGCCAGACGCGAGAAGAACGTGGGCGGGAACACGACATCGGCGTCGGTGAACAACACCCATTCGGTGCGTGCTGCCTCGCCGCCAATCTGCCGGGCCTCCGCAATGGGGCAGCGGCATCTGATCACCAGGGTATGGTCTGGCCGGTGTGCGACCGCAAGTTCCGCCGTCCGGTCGGTGCTCGCGTCGACGACGATCAAGGGCAGGTCCCGCGGCAGCGATGCGAGAAAACGCGGGAGGTTGCGCTCCTCGTTGCGGGTTGGAACGACGACAGTGAGAGCGGCAGTATGCATCGGGTCTTCCGGGAGTTGTTGGATATCCCGGATTGATACCCGCCTCCCGTTACAGCCGTTCGATGGAACCCCTCGAATCGCCAAGATTCCCGAATGTCGGGACTCAGCTCTGCTCCCAGGGCAGGCCGGCACAGCGCCAGCCTCCCAGAGTGCCCCTGTGTCCGTTGGCGTCCAGCGGACCTTCGAACCCTTCCTCGATATTGGTCAGGTTGCGGTAGCCCGATTCCGCCAGCGCGTTAGCAGCGTCCAGCGAGCGTTGACCGCTGCGGCACAACAGGAACAGGGGCGTCTCGGGTCCGCCAACTTGGCGCACGCGTTCGATGAACTGGGGATTGCGGCGCCAGTCGGGTGCCATCTTCCAGGGGACATTGATCGCCCCGACAGGGTGTCCCACGAAGGCGAACTCCACCGGGTCGCGGACGTCGATCAAAACACTGCCGGCTTCAGCCTGGATTTGCCGCCAGGCGTTTCCGGGATTCAGGGAACGGATCGTGGTCATGTATCCTCCACGGCCGCGGTATGCTCCGCCGCCGGCTTTTGTCCAACGAAATAGGCCTCGTTGCGGAGCCCGGCCGCCAGGTCTCCGCAGCGGTTGTCCTCCCGGTAGTACCGAACCTTCAGACTCCCGAACAGCGCGAACAGTTCGTTCTCGCCCAGCAGGAAAGCCGGGTTTCGCGGTCCGGTCGCGTCCAGCTTGGCCGCCGTGAAGGTCTGGTAAAACAGTAGGCCGCCCGGCCGGAGACTGTCGCACAAGTGGGGCGCAAGCGCCCGGTCCAGATAACGCGAGACCACGATGACGTCGAAGCGGTCAGTTGACCAGACCACGGCATCGATATCGCAGGCCTCGGCATGTATCGCCAAGGCCTCTTGTCGGGCGGCGCTGCGCAACGCGTTCACCGCATTCGCTGCAATGTCCCAGGCGCACACCGTCAGACCGCGTCGGGCGAGGAACAGCGCATTGCCCCCGGTTCCGCAGGCCAGATCGAGCGCCTCACCGCCACGCGGGAGCAAATGCGCATTGTCGACCAACACGCGGCAGGCCTCCGAGGGTGCGGCCAGCCGCGCCATGTAGCGCTCGTTCCACGAGTCGCGCAGCGCTTCGTTCACGCGGTCCGCGCCTGAGCGGACAGATCGTCGACCTGAAACAGCTGTTCGATGACGGGGATCAGCTTCTTGTCGAGCAGGAAGATGATGACGTGGTCGCCATCCTGTATCACGGTGTCGTGATGGACCTGGATCACTTCATCCCCGCGCACCAGCGCGCCCATCACGACGCCGGGCGGGATCTTGATCCGGTCTATGGGTATGCCGACGACTTTGGAGATACCGGGCGTGCCATGGGCGATGGCTTCGATCGCTTCCGCGGCGCCATGCCGTAGCGAGTAGACCCGGGCCGCATCGCAGCGCCGGATGTGGCGCAGCAGGGCGCCGATCGTCGATTGCTGCGGCGAGATGACCAGATCGACCAATTGCGAATCGATGATGTCGGCGTAGGCGGTCTTGTTGATCAGCGCGATCACCCGCCGCGCACCCAGCCGCTTGGCCAGCATCGCGGAAAGAATGTTCGCCTCGTCGTCGTTTGTGATCGCGCAGAAGACATCGGTATTCTCGATGTTCTCGCTGAGGAGCAGTTCCTTGTCCGACGCATCCCCCAGCAGTACCACGGTGTTGGTCAGCTCGCTGGCGATCTTCTTCGCGCGTTTGGGATCCTTCTCGACGACCTTGACCTGATAATCGTTCTCCAGCGCCAGCGCGACACGCTTCCCGATATGACCGCCGCCGGCGAACATGAGTCGCTTGTACGGCTTCTCCAATTCGCGCAGTTCGCTCATGACGTCCTTGATCTCTTCGCTCGATGCGATGAAGAAGACCTCGTCGTTGACTTCGATCGTCACGCGCCCGTTGGGAATGATCGCCTTGCCCTGGCGGAAAATGGCCGTGATCCGCGCATGCACGTTCGGCATGTGCTGGTGCAGTTCGCGGATCTCACGCCCGACCAATGGTCCGCCGCGCAGGGCCCGCACCGAGCCGAGGCGCACCTTCCCGTCGGCAAAATCGAGAATTTGCGATGCGCCGGGATATTCCAGAAGACGTTCGATGAACTCCGTGATGATCTTTTCCGGGCTGATGACCACGTCGATCGGTATCGCGTCGCCGGCGAACAGCTCGGGATAGCTCAGGTACTCGATGGCACGGACGCGCGCGATCTTCTTCGGGATCTTGAACAGCGCGTCGGCGATCTGGCAGGCGAGCATGTTGGTCTCGTCGTCGCTGGTGACGGCGATCAGCATGTCGGTTTCCTCGCCCCCAGCCCGTTTGAGCACCGTCGGATGCGCGGCATTGCCCTGTACGATGCCGATGTCGTAGCGGTCCTGGAGATCGCGCAGCAGATGCGACTGGGTGTCGACCACCGTAATGTCGTTGCGTTCGCTGGCCAGGCTGGCGAGCACGCTGGTGCCGACTTGGCCGGCGCCCAATATGATGATTTTCATGAATGAGTGATGAAAGCCAGCGGCCCCTGGTCAGGTGCCGGATGCCGGGTCATCGCCGATCCTTGAAGTTGACGCCGAGCGAGTTCAGTTTGCGGTACAGATGCGTGCGTTCGAGCCCGATCGCCTGAGACAGTCGAGCCACATTGCCGCTGTATTTCTCAAGATGGTATTCCAGATACGCTTTCTCGAATCTGTCGCGTGCCTCCTTGAGCGGCAACCCGAAAAAGTCCGGCTGCCCCTGGATGCTGGCGACATTCAGGGATTCGCCCAGCGCAGAGCGGACTTCGTCAAGAGAGACTTCCTCGCCCGCTCCAAGGATCATGAGCCGCTGTACCAGATTCTTGAGTTCCCGGATGTTGCCGGGCCAGGGGTAGTTGCGGAGGAAATTCTGCACCGCCACCGGAAAGCGCCGAAAGGGAATTTTCTCGCGGCTGACGAAGTAGTCAACGTACCAGCTCAGCAGTTCCGGAATATCCTCGGTGTGCTCCCGCAGGGGCGGGATCTTCAGCGTGACCACATTCAACTGATACAGCAGGTCGCGGCGGAAGACGCCATTCCGCACCTCTTCCTCGAGCATTTTCCGCGTCGAGGCGATCACGCGTACGTCGACGTTGATCGGGTCGCTCCCGCCGATGCGCGAAAATGCGCGCGATTCGAGCGCGCTCAGCAACCGCAACTGGGTGTCGCCATCCATGTCGGCCACCTCGTCGAGGAACAGCGAGCCGGCGTGCGCTTGTTCCAGTAAACCCCGGTGGATATGCCCGCCGGATTCCCGCCCGAAGAACTCCACGGCCGAATGATCCGGGGCGAAGGCACCCACGCCTACATCAATGAAGGGCCCTTCGCGCCGTGGGCTCATCTGGTGCAGATACCGGGCAAAGGTTTCCTTGCCGCTGCCGGGCTCCCCGACCAACAAGACCCGCGCATCATGCTGCGCCAGTTTTTTGATCTGTTCCCTCAAGCGTTCCATCGCTGCGCTTTTGCCGATCGGTTCCAGGACCGGTTCGACGCGTCGTTTCAGGCCGATGTTTTCCTTGCGTAGCCGGGCGGCTTCCAGTGCCCGCTCCACCGTCACGAGCAGTTTTGCCATGGACAGCGGCTTCTCGAGGAAATCGTGGGCACCCAGGCGTGTGGCCTCGACCGCGGTCTCGATCGTCGCGTGTCCCGACATCATGATGACCGGGCAGTCGAGGTAGCCATTCTTTAGCCAGTCCTTCAACAGGCTGATGCCGTCCTCGTCGGGCATCCAGATGTCGAGCAGGATCAGATCGGGGCGCTGTTCGTTGAGTCGCTTGCGCGCCTCGCTGCCGCTGTCCGCGATGCTGACGAGATAACCCTCGTCTTCGAGGATTTCCGATAGCAACTGACGGATATCCGGTTCGTCGTCGACGATCAGAATCTTCGATTTAATCATGGCGGGCCTCGAGGGCAGAGCGCAGTGGATGGGGTGGAGCAGGAGCGGCGGAGGGCAGCCGAATCAGGAATGCGGCACCGCCGGCTTCGGCGCTTTCGAGCCGGATCTGACCGCCATGCTCTTCGATGATCTTCTTGACGATGGCTAGGCCCAAGCCGGTTCCCTTCGATTTCGTAGTGACATACGGTTCAAAAATGCGGTCGGCCTGATCCGCCGGTATACCCGGCCCGTTGTCGCCAATCAGCAGTTCGGCATGCCGGTTGCCATCGCCTTCCACGCTGCGGGTGGTGATCGTGACCAGACCGGGCTTCCCGGAACTCGCTTCCTGTGCATTCTTGATCAAATTGTGCAGCACCTGCCGGATGCGTCCCGGGTCAGCAAGCGTTGCCGGGAGCCGCGACTCCAGCTCCAGATGAAATTCTAAACCACTCTGCGGCGGATACAGTGCAACGACCTCTTCGATCAGTGCATTCAGTTCGACGCGCTGGATATGGGCGACGGCCGGACGGGCGTATTCCGCGAAGGCATTCACCATCGTCTTCATGGCCTCCACCTGTTGCACGATGGTACGGGTCGAGCGTTCGAGGAACGCGGCTTCCGTTTCTCCGAGCGTGGGTCCGAGTTTGATTTTCAGGCGTTCGGCGGACAACTGGATCGGCGTCAGCGGATTCTTGATCTCGTGCGCCAGGCGTCGGGCCACCTCGCTCCAGGCGGCTTGCCGCTGTGCCTGGATAAGGGCGGTCACGTCGTCGAGCACGACGACCGCACCCTGCCAGGTCCCATCCGGACTGAACAGCTGCGTGCCCCGGCACAGCAGTTCCTGCGCTCCCTGTGGCCCCGGCAAGCTGACCTCGACTTGCCAGACGCCGTTGCGGGTGGCGCGCAGGTGTTTCTCGATCACCCGCAGCAGATCGGCCAGATGTGGGTGGTGGCGCTCGATCGAGCTCATCGACAGTCCGACGGAACGGCTCAGCGTGGCGTGCAGTATCGAGTCGGTCGCGTGATTGGCGGTCAGGATGCGCAGGCGTGCATCGAAGCTCATGACCCCGGACGACAGATTCGCCAAAACGGTCTCCAGATAGGCGCGCTGGCGTTCGACCTCCATGCGCGAGCGGTGCGCTTCGTCGCGGGCCTGAGACAGCGAGGCGGTCATGCTGTTGAACGATTCCACCAGGAAACCGAGTTCGTCGCGCTCTTTGACCGGCAGTCGCTGTTCGTAACGCCCTTCGGCAACCGCGCGCGTGCCTTGTGCGAGATGACGGACTGGCGCGACCAGGCGTCGGATGCTGATGAAGGCTACCCAGATCGCGGCGAGCAGACTCAGCAGCAGCACCAGCGACAAGGTCAGCGAAAAACTCTGCTTGAGCGAATTGCGCAGGAACCCGAGCTCCTTGATCTGGATGTAAGCCGATTCGACCGTCTCGGCCAGTTGAGATAGACGCAGGGGTAGAGGGTGCACTGCCTGCAGGAAGTAAGCCGAATCGTCCGCCAGCAGGGCCAGAGCCCGCACCTGCAGGTGTCCGTCGGGCCCCGGCTCCAGCGTGGTGAAGGTCTTGCCGGGTTTGACCTGGAGCAGCACGACGGCGTCGGGCAGGTCGGGAATCATCAGGCTGGGCTGAGGGCTGCTCGAGGCGATGATGCGGCCCTGTTTCGAGAAGATCGTCAGGTCGCTCTCTTCGCTGCTGCGGATTTCGTCGAGCAGCAGTGCCATTTCCGGCAAGGGGGCGTGCTCCAGTTGCTTGGCACCCTGTTCGGTCTGCTTGGCAATGGCGCGGATGCGCTCGTCGACGGCGGCCTGTCCGAGTTTCAGCGCATCGTCCATGGCCTGGTCGATGCGCACGTCGAACCAGCTGTCGATGCTGCGTTGCAGGAACATCATCGAGTAGTAGAAGACGATCGATGCCGGCGTCAGCGTTAGCAGCAGGAACAGGAACACCATCCGTGCGGTCAGCGCCGAACCCGCCGCGCGCCGCCGCAACTGCTTGACCAGCCAGACGATATTCGCCACGACGAGCGCCAGCAGCAGGATCGAGCCGAGCGTATTGATCAGCAGCAGCTTCGAGTAGATCTCGCCGAGCTGCGAGGAGTCCTGGGTCGCGTTGCTCATCAGGTGCAGCGACGCGAGTATCGCGCCAAACAGCACGACGACGATCAGGCTCAGCGGCGGCTTCAGTCGGATTTTGCGAAAGACCATCGGTATGTCGGGCTACTGAGGTACCAACTCGGTGACAGGTAGGCCGTCGGACGTAGCGGCAGCGGTAATGTCTCGATGTCCAGACGGACCGACAGTTCCGCCACGTAATGCTCGCCGGCCAGAATCCTGTCGGTCGCGATGACCGGTAGACGGCGGATCGAGCCCATGGCGTCCAGCAGGGACGCCAGGGTCGTGAAACTCTGCCGGTTGCCTCTATCGTCGACGTTCAGCTGGAACAGCTGTCCCAGTGGGTGATAGCGGATCTCGAGCTGGTGGCGATGGTCCAGAATCGTTTCGTTCCACCAGTGCGCACGCACGCGCTCAACGCGCAGATTCATGGCCAGCGTCAGCGGTACGCTGTTGTCCAGCGCTTCGAGTGCGCTGGCGGAGAAGGCGTAGTGGATTTCGGCGTTCAAGACGTAGTCGGACCCGACCGGCACCAGTTCCGCGCTCCGGATCACAAAGCCTTCCTCGGCGGGCGCCGGGCCACTCAGCAAGGCGCACCCCAGCACGAATCCCGCCAGCCGGAGCGCGGATGCCATCAGCCGAGCTTGAGGAGGCGGGCGTAATAGAACCCGTCCATGCCGCGATCGCCCGGCAGCATCTGGGCTCCATGGACCACCGGGCGATTGCTCAGCCCGGGCAGCGGGACTTCCCGCGCGTCGGTGTGTTCTCGCAGGAAGTCGGCGACATTGTGTTCGTTCTCCTCCCGCAACACCGAGCAGGTGGCATACAGCAGACGGCCGCCAACGGCGAGCATGGGCCAGACGCGCTGCAGGATGCGGCGCTGCCGCGCGGCAGCTTGGGCCACGTCTTCCGGCTTACGGAGAAGCTTGATGTCCGGATGGCGCCGGATCACACCGGTGGCGGTGCACGGTGCGTCGAGCAGGATCCGGTCGAATGTCTGGCCGTCCCACCAGGCAGGTTTCGCTTCGGCGTCGGCAACGACGACGCGCGCTTCGCAGCGGCTGCGTGTCAGATTCTCCCGGATCAGCGTCGCACGCTCGGCCGAAACATCGACCGCGACGACCTCGGCGAGGTCCGGGCAGGTTTCCAGCATGTGCACGGTCTTGCCGCCGGGCGCCGCGCAAACGTCCAGTACTCGCTGGGCGGGCTGCAGGTCCATCAGGCCGGCGACGAGCTGGGGCGCTTCGTCCTGCACCGATACCCGGCCATCGGCAAAACCCGGTAGTCGTTCGACGGGGACCGGTCTTTCCAGGATGACGGCATCGGGAGCCGCCAAACCCGGTTCGCAACCGATCTCCGCGCTCCGCAGCGCCTCGCAGTAGTCCTCGCGGGTCGTCAGGCGCCGATCAGCCCTCAGCGTCATCGGCGCCGGCAGGTTGTTTTGCCGCAGGATTTCGGCACAGTCCTGCGGCCAGTCGCGTTCCAGGCGCTCGATCAGCCATCGGGGATGCGCGGTGCGTGCGAGCAGGTTCTCGGCGACGGCCTCATCCAGCGCCGCTTGCTGGCGCAGGTAATTGCGGAGCACCGCATTCAGCAGGGGTTTGGCCCAAGCGGCGCGCCGCTGCGCCGCCGCAACGGTCTCGGCCACCGCGGCGTGGGGCTTGATCCGCATGTGGCGGAGTTGGAACAGCCCGGCCAGTGCCAAAGCGCGGACATAGGGTTCCCGGATCGGTTTGGAAACGAGCCGTTCCAGCAGGAAATCGAGTTGGCCGTACCAGCGGCAGACGCCGTAGGCCACAGCCTGGACGAAGGCCCGGTCTTTCGGGTCGGGAAGCCTGGGCAGATGCTCGGCAAGGGCCGTGGACAGCGATTCGCCGTGGGCGAGAACCCGCAGCGTTACTTCAGCCGCCAGTGCGCGCGTGTTCAACGGCGTCAGGTACCGAGCGGCGCCGGCTCGGGCGCAGCATTCAGGAAATCCGACCCGGGGACGCGCCGGCGTCCGGCGAGCTGGACTTCGAGCAGGCGCAGCACGCCGTCCCCGGTCGCGACATCCCAGGTCTTGCGGCCGGTCAGCGTCGTGCCCGGGGCCGCGTCGGACCGTTCGCTCAGTGCTTCGGCGCGCCAGATCCTCAATGCCTGGCCTTGGAGTCGGGTTTCGGCGACCGGCCAGGGATTGAATGCCCGTACCTGACGCTCGAGCGTCAGCGCGGGTTGCCGCCAGTCGATCAGCGCCTCATGCTTGCTGAGTTTCTCGGCGTAGGTGACCAGCGCTTCGTCCTGGGGTTCCGGGACCGGCGGCGCGGCTTCGAATGTGGCCAGTACCGCGGACAGCGCCTCGGCGCCGAGGCGTGCCAGTCGCGGGTAGAGCTCGGCCGCGGTCTCCAGCGGCTCGATCGAGCAACTGCGCTTCAGCAGCATCGGGCCACTGTCCAGCCGGGGTTCGATCACCATAATCGTCACGCCGGTCGTCGCGTCCCCGGCCAGTATCGCGCGTTGGATCGGAGCGGCCCCGCGCCAGCGCGGCAACAGCGAGGCATGCACGTTGATGCAGCCCAGGCGGGGTGTTGCCAGAACGGGCGTAGGCAGGATCAGGCCGTATGCGGCAACGACCATCAGGTCTGCGCCCAGCCCCGCGAGGGCTTCCTGTTCCTCCGCTGGTCGCAGGGACTCGGGCTGAAACACCGGGAGGCCATGCGCGAGCGCGAGCGTCTTGACCGGGCTGGGCGTCAGCTTCCGCCCGCGGCCGGCGGGCCGGTCGGGCTGGGTATACACGGCGCACACCGCGTGACCGGAAGCGAGGCAGGCTTCCAGGGACGGGACGGCGAACTCCGGCGTCCCGGCAAAAATGATCTTCATCGATTGAATTCCCGATCGCGGTAGCGGTCCGGCGCTGGCCTGGAACGTTTCGGCCAGTCCGGATCGGGCCGCGGCGGCTTACAGCGAAGCCGAGGTGGCCGCCAGCGGTTTCGTCGCGCGCTGCCGTTGTTCCTTCTTGATGCGCTTCCGGACCAATTGCCGCTTCAGCGGCGACAGGCGGTCGACGAACAGCCGACCCTCCAGGTGATCGATCTCGTGCTGGATGCAAACCGCGAGCAGGCCATCGGCGTCGAACTCGGTGATGCTGCCACTGACGTCCGAGGTCCGGACGCGGATCCGTTCGGCACGCTGCACTTTCTCGTAGACGCCGGGGACGGACAGGCAGCCTTCTTCCATTTCCTCCTGACCGGTGCGCGCGACGATCTCAGGATTGATCAGGATCAGCGGACTATTCTTCTCTTCCGAGATGTCGATTACGATGACCTGCTGCTGTACATTGACCTGTGTGGCGGCCAGACCGATTCCCGGCGCCGCATACATCGTGGCCAGCATGTCCGCCACGAGCCGCGTCAGCGATTCATCGAACACGTCGACCGGCAATGCCTTCTTGCGAAGTCGTTCGTCGGGAAACTCCAAGATGGTCAGGATAGCCATGATTTTGGTCTGGTGTCTGGAACGGTCGGGCGGTAGGCAGCGGAACACGCAGTTAACCTTGAACGTTAACCGCAAAGACTGCGGCGATCAAGAAAAGTTGCCGTCCGGGCCGGACTTCAGGCTGACTCGGAATTCCCGTGTTCCGGCCGGATGACGTAAACAAAAGGGTCGAGACCCGTCGCAAGCCCGGGAGTTAAGGTATGAACTGGCATCGGATGTGGGTTCTGTGCGTGTCGCTGCTCGGGGCGACCGGTGTAACGACGAGTGCGCGATCGGTTGAATTGCTGGCTTCCGCCCCGACACAGTATCGGGTCGTCGAGGGCGACACGGTGTGGGATGTTGCGTCGCGCTTTCTGGTGCATCCCTGGGAATGGCCCGAACTCTGGCGGCGCAATCCAGCGCTGGCCGATCCTGACCTGATCTATCCGGGCGATGTACTCGAACTGACCCGGTTCAACGGTGAAGCCGAACTCCGCATTGCGGCGGCGTCCGAGGTTCGGCTACAGCCGCAGGTGAGGGTGAGCGCTCCGCGTCGTGCGATTCCGACGATTCTCATCGAAACAATCCGCCCGTTCCTGAGCAGTCCCCGCCCCCTGTCAGAGGACGAAAAGGACGCCGGCCCCTTCATCGTCGCGTTGCCGGACCGGCGGATCGCCGGCGGCGCGCAGGATCGCATCTATGTGCGTGGGCTGCCCCAGGCGCCGGCGCGGGATTTCACGGTGTTCCGCGTCGGTCAGCCGCTGACCGAGGGCGATACCGGCGAGACCCTGGGCTATGAAGGGATCTTCGTCGCGGATGCTACCCTGGTCGCCCACGGCGATCCCGCAACCCTGGTGATGCTCCGGAACCAGCGCGAGGCGGTCATCGGCGATCGCATCCTGGCGCGCAATGCGGGCGAGACCGGGCTTTACGTACACCCGCATGCCATCAAGAAGCCGCTGCGCGGCCATATCATCGGCGTACTCGATGGCGTGTCGCAGATCGGCCAGTACCAGGTCGTGACGCTGGATCGGGGGGCGCGCGACGGTATCGAGTCGGGTCATGTGTTCGAGATCGTGCAACGCGGTATCGAGTTGCGCGATCCCTATGCTGGATTCGGGACGCGGGTCTTCGCTCCGGAACAGTCGGCCGGTACGCTGCTGGTCTTTCGCGTGTTTGAACGCGTCAGTTATGCGCTGATCCTGCGCGCTTCCCGACCGGTCCATGTGCTCGACATCATCCAGCCCCCCGGTTGATGCGGTGTCCGACACCGATCCGAACAGCCTGCGCTACTGGCTCGCCCTGTTGCGGGCGCCACTGGCTGGGGCGCGCCAGTGGCGCCAACTGCTGGAGCTTCACGCCGGCCCGCGTTTCCTGTTCCAGGAACCGCGGGCGGCGCTGGCCGGGCTTGGATTCAAGGCGCCGCTGCTCGATTACCTGAAGGCGCCCGACTGGGACGGCGTCGAGCGTGATCTCGCCTGGCTGTCCGCGCAGTCCGGGCGCAGTATCCTGACCTTGGCGGATCCCCGGTATCCGCCGTTGCTGCGGGAGATTCCGGCGCCGCCGCCGGTACTGTTCGTGCTCGGGGACGTTGCGGCGCTCGGCTCGCTGCAGGTCGCCATCGTCGGTAGCCGGAACCCGACACCGCCGGGTCAGCGGACTTCCCGTGAGTTTGCCGCGGCGCTGGCGGCCAGCGGCATTACCGTTACCAGCGGGCTCGCGCTCGGCATCGACGCCGCGAGTCATCGCGGCGCGATCGACGGCGGCGGGCGAACCGTCGCGGTGGTCGGTACCGGTTTGGACCAGGTCTATCCGCGGCGCCATGCCGACCTGATGGCCGAAGTGGTCCAGGCCGGGGCGGTAGTGTCCGAGTTTCCGGTCGGCACGCCGCCGCTGCCGGCGCACTTTCCGCGGCGGAACCGCATCATCAGCGGTCTGAGCACCGGCACGCTGGTCGTCGAGGCAAGCCTGCGCTCCGGTTCGCTGATCACGGCCAAGGCGGCCCTGGATCAGGGGCGGGAGGTGTTCGCGATTCCCGGGTCCATCCACAATCCGATGGCGCGGGGCTGCCATGCGTTGATCAAGGATGGCGCCAAACTGGTCGAGGGCGTCGCCGATATTTTGGAGGAACTGGCGGGCTTTGCCGGTGGCTTGGAGTCCTCCGGCGGCTCTCGTCCGACTGCCGATCGTCCGGAATCTGCGGCCGCACACCTGTTGAAATATGTTGCGTGGGAACCCACCTCTGTGGATACTCTAGTAACAGCTAGCGGGATGAGTGCCGAAGAAGTGGCCTATCTGCTGCTAGATCTCGAGCTGAAGGGATACGTCGCGTCAACGCCGACAGGCTGTTACTGCAGAATCACCTACGATGAGTAGGGAGGCCCGCATCGCGTGGTCGTCCCCGCTCGAGGCCCGGAATGAAAGAAAACGTCTTCGATGTGCTGATCTATCTGTTTCAAAACTACATGGACGGAGACGAAGAGCATTCGCCAGATCCGGATGCACTTCGGGATGAGTTGCTGGAGGCGGGATTTCCCGGGAAGGAAGTGAGCAGGGCATTCGAGTGGCTCGAGTCATTGGCCGAGCAGCCGCCCATTCGATCACTCTCCTCGCCGTCGTTCCGCGTCTTCTCCCATCAGGAAAAGTCGAGGCTCGATACGGAATGCCGAGGCTTTTTGATGTTTCTCGAACAGTCGGGGATCCTGACATCCACGAGCCGCGAGTTGGTCATCGACCGGCTGATGGCCTTGCACGAGGACCCCATCACTCTGGAGAACCTGAAATGGGTGGTCCTGATGATCCTGTTCAGTCAGCCGAGTGAGGAAGCGGCCTATGCCAGGATGGAAAACCTGGTCTACGACGCCGTTCCGGAATATCTTCACTGACCCCGCGTCGCCAGTCCTCCGTCCGCAGCGCCGTTGACCCTGCCGCCGCCTGAGGCGGTGGCGACGGCGCGGCGTGTGAATCGCCCCATCTTTCGGACTTCATCCTAAGGCTCCATGAACCAGAATCTGGTCATCGTCGAATCGCCGGCCAAGGCGCGGACCATCGAGAAATACCTGGGCAAGGATTTCCGCGTGTTCGCGTCGTACGGTCATGTCCGCGATCTCGTGCCCAAGGAAGGCGCGGTCGATACGGATCACGACTTCAAGATGAAGTACGATCTCATCGAGAAGAACGAGAAACACGTGCAGGCCATCGTCAAGGCGCTGGCCAAGGCCGACGCTCTGTATCTCGCGACCGACCCGGATCGCGAGGGTGAGGCGATCTCCTGGCATCTCTATGAAATTCTCAAGGAAAAGAAGGCGCTGAAGGATCAGCCGGTGCACCGGGTGGTATTCCACGAGATCACGAAGCGCGCGATCACCGAGGCCATCGAGCACCCGAAGGCGCTGTCGCTGGACCTCATCAACGCGCAGCAGGCGCGCCGCGCGCTCGATTATCTGGTCGGTTTCAAGCTCTCGCCCCTGTTGTGGAAGAAAATCCGCCGCGGCTTGTCGGCGGGCCGCGTGCAGAGCCCGGCCTTGCGGATGATCGTCGAGCGCGAACTCGAGATCGAGGCGTTCAAGTCGCAGGAATACTGGACCATCGAGGCCGCGCTGATGGCCGAGGCGCAGCCTCTCGGTGCGCGCCTCACGCATTACCGTGGCGAGAAGCAGGAACAATTCAGCATCACCAATGCCGAGCAGGCTGCTGCCGTGCGCACCGATCTGCTGGCTCAGGCGCAGGGCTTCCTGACGGTCGCCAAGGTCGAAGAGCGGGAGCGCAAGCGTAACCCGGCAGCGCCGTTCACGACCTCGACCCTGCAGCAGGAGGCCGCCCGCAAGCTCGGTTTCACGACCCGGCGCACCATGACGGTCGCGCAGCAGCTCTACGAGGGCATCGACCTAGGCGGGGAAAGCGTCGGCCTGATCAGCTACATGCGTACCGACTCGGTCACGCTCGCTGCCGAGGCGATTCAGGAGTTCCGCAAGCTGATCGCCGAGCGCTATGGCGCCGACAACGTGCCCGATCAACCGCGCATCTACAAGACCAAGAGCAAGAACGCGCAGGAAGCCCACGAGGCGATTCGCCCGACCTCGGTCTACCGCACGCCGGAAGCCGTCAAGGCGCGTCTGACACCCGACCAGTTCAAACTGTACAGCCTGATCTGGAAGCGCAGCGTCGCCTGTCAGATGGTCCATGCGACGATCAACACGGTGGCGGTCGATTTCGCCTGCGGCGAAGGCAACACCTTTCGCGCCACCGGTTCGACCGTGACCAATCCGGGGTTCATGGCCGTTTACCTCGAAGGCAAGGACGACGCGCCCAGCGAAGAGGACGAGAATTTTCTGCCGGCCCTCAAGGTCGGGCAGACCTTGCCGCTGACCGACATCGTCAACGAACAGCACTTTACCGAGCCACCGCCGCGGTACACCGAGGCGAGTCTGGTCAAGGCGCTGGAAGAGTACGGGATCGGCCGGCCCTCGACTTACGCCGCCATCATTTCGACGCTGCAACAGCGCCATTACGTGACGCTGGAGTCGAAGCGTTTCACGCCGACCGACGTCGGGCGCATCGTCAACAAGTTCCTGACCGAGCATTTCACCCAGTACGTCGACTACAACTTCACCGCCAATCTGGAGGATGCCCTCGACGCGGTGTCGCGCGGCGAAAAGAACTGGGTTCCGCTGATGCGGGAATTCTGGGACCCGTTCAAGGCCCTGATCGAGGACAAGGACGAGAACCTGCGTCGGGCGGACGTGACGCATGAGTCGCTGGACGAGGCCTGTCCCGAATGCGGCGGCCAGTTGTCCATCCGCCTCGGCCGGAATGGCCGTTTCATCGGTTGCAACAACTACCCGACCTGCAAGTACACGCGGAACATGCAGGGTGAGGAAACCGGGCCCGCGGCCGCCGAGGTCATCGAGGGCCGAACCTGCCCGAAATGCGATTCCGCGCTGATCGTCAAGTCCGGACGTTACGGCAAGTTCATCGGCTGCAGCGCCTACCCGAAATGCAAGCACATCGAGCCGATCGAAAAGCCCGCGGACACCGGCGTGCAATGTCCGCAATGTAAGGTGGGTACGCTGAATACGCGCAAGTCGCGATTCGGCAAGTTGTTCTATTCGTGCTCGACGTATCCGACCTGCAGTTATGCCGTCTGGAATCCGCCGCTCGCCGAGCCCTGCCCGCAATGCGGCTGGCCGATACTGACCATCAAGACCGGCAAGCGCCGCGGCACCGAAAAAGTCTGTCCGCAAAAGGAATGCGGTTACGCCGCGCCTGTCGCGGAAGGCGAAGTGGCGGATTCGGCGGCCTAGTCCATCCGGGCTGGCGGCGACGCGCTGTTTCGATGCGGTTGGCTATCGGCGCCGCGCCCGCCCTCCGTTCCCTGGCCTCCGAAATGGTGCCCGGCATGGCCACGACGCGCTTTGTCCGTTAATCTACGCGGCTAAGTCCGGCTCCGACGGCCCGGTGTGGCCCTCCGGCATTTCGCCTTAAGGCGTTCTATCGTTTAACCCCTTAATCGGAAGACCTTGCCATGAACAAACCCAAGAAAGTCGCCATCCTGACCGCCGGCGGTCTGGCTCCGTGCCTCAGCTCCGCTGTCGGCAGCCTGATCGAGCGTTACAGCGAGATCGATCCGTCGATCGAGATCATCTGCTATCGCGGCGGGTACAAGGGCTTGTTGCTGGGCGATTCGTACAAAGTGACCCCGGAGATCCGCGAAAAGGCCGGCCTGTTGCACCGTTTCGGCGGCTCGCCGATCGGCAACAGCCGCGTCAAGCTGACCAACGTCAAGGATTGCGTCAAGCGAGGTCTCGTCAAGGAAGGTGAGGATCCGCAGAAGGTCGCGGCCGATCAGCTGGTCAAGGACGGCGTCGACGTGCTGCACACCATCGGCGGTGACGACACCAACACCGCTGCGGCCGACCTCGCGGCTTTTCTCGGACGCAACAACTACGGTCTGACCGTAATCGGCCTGCCGAAGACCGTCGACAATGACGTGTTCCCGATCAAGCAGTCGCTGGGTGCCTGGACGGCGGCCGAGCAGGGTGCCCGCTACTTCTGGAACGTGGTCGCGGAAAACAACTCCAACCCGCGCATGCTGATCGTCCACGAAGTCATGGGCCGTAACTGCGGCTGGCTGACCGCGGCGACCGCGCTCGAATATCGCAAGCTGCTCGACCGCGCCGAATGGTTGCCGGGCATCGGCCTCGATCGTGCCGCCTTTGAAGTGCACGGGGTCTTCATCCCGGAGATGGAAATCAATCTGGCGGCCGAGGCGGACCGCCTGCGCGCCGTCATGGACAAGGTCGACTGCGTCAACATCTTCATTTCGGAAGGGGCGGGCGTCGAAGCGATCGTTGCCGAGATGCAGGCCAAGGGGCAGGAAGTCCCGCGTGATGCCTTCGGTCACATCAAGCTCGACGCGGTCAACCCTGGCAAGTGGTTCGGCGAGCAGTTCGCCGCGATGATCGGTGCCGAGAAGACGCTGGTGCAAAAGTCCGGCTATTTCGCCCGCGCCGCAGCGGCCAATGTCGAAGACATCCGGCTGATCAAGTCCTGTGCCGATCTCGCCGTCGAGTGCGCCTTCCGACGCGAGTCCGGTGTGATGGGCCACGACGAGGACCGCGGGAACGTGCTGCGCGCGATCGAGTTTCCGCGCATCAAGGGCGGTAAGCCTTTCGACATCGAGACGCCATGGTTCACCGAGACTCTGACGGCGATCGGCCAGACCAAGGGCGCCAAAGTCGCGGTCAGCCATTGACCGGAAGGCCCCTCGGGTAAGTGATGCGGGAGCTTCGGGCTCCCGCATTCGCATTCACCCGTGGTCACAGCTTTCCTGGGTCCTGCACGGATGCCCACCGGCCCCCCATCGTTGGAGTCTCTCCGGCGGCCTGTCCCTGGCATGCCGGTCCCTGCCCGCAAACGGGCTGTGCTGCTGGTCGTGTTCGGCGCAATGTACACGTCGGATTTGCTGGCTCACGAGGCATCTTCGCTGCAGTCCTTCGTCGCGGCGTCCAAATTCGGCGCGCTGGCGACCTTCACGACGAATTACTTCTACCGCGGCTATTCGAAGAGCGATAACCGGCCCTCGCTGAGGGGCAATCTCGACTATGAACACGACAGCGGCTTTTTCGGCGGCGCGTGGCTTTCATGGGTTGACTTCGGCGACGGGGACTTCCCCGGTCACTCCGACCTGGAGTTTTACCCCTACCTCGGCTACAGCCATGAGATCGACGAGAGCCTTCGCGCGGAGCTCATGGTGTCGCGGTACATCTTCAATGACCGCATCTTCGGCCGCTACTCGGACTACAACGACTACAGCCTGGCGCTGCATTACCGCGATGTGGCCAGTGCCAGGGTCTACTACGCCGACAATGCCTATCATCGCGGCGCAGCGTTCACTACCGTAGAACTGTCCGGCCGCTATCCGGTGATGGAATCCCTGGAGTTCTCGGCCGGCGCCGGGTACAACGCCGCGCGACAGGTTCTCGAATACGATTCCGCATACTGGCACGCGGGCCTGACATGGTACTGGAGCCACCTCGCTTTCGATTTCCGATACATCGATGGAAAGTGGACCAGCGGCCAGGAATCCCCGGCAAGCATTGCGGAGCACCACGAGTTCGAATTGCCGCTGCCGGACCCGAAGTTCATGTTCTCGCTGACGGCGGGTTACTAGCCCCTCGGATCTGGCCGGTAAGGATGCCGCGAGCCTTGCTGCGCGAGGCAGGGGGATTTGGGGAAAGCGTTTTGGTCGGGAACTTTTTGAACCTTTTGGCAAAGAAATGGAATTCACTTAAGGTGAACCCTGTAATCTCCCATGGCTCTGTCAGATATCCCCTTAGGCCAATTGCGCCCTGTAGGGTCTTCGTCGTATGCTGGGATTCGCGTTGCGGTGATACCCGCGCTTTGGGCGCCCCACCGATGCGGACGCTGACGGGGGTTCACGCTCGTCGGCAGTTTCAGGTGCAGGGCGCTATTCTGAGGGGGGATATTTGATGGTCGCTGAAGATAAAGTCTTCGTGGCCCGCCATGAGGAGGTTCTGCTCTTGTTGCCCTGGTATGCCAACGGGAGTCTGAGTGCAGCAGAGCATCTGGCGGTTGACCAGCATCTAGGCACGTGCGACGACTGTCGCAAAGAGCTTGCGGATTTCCAGCAGATCCAAAATCGGTGGCAACACGCGCCGGCTGATCCGACTGCCGAGAGCGGCTTTGCCCGGCTGATGGCCCGGATCGATGCGGCCGGAATTCCGGAAGCGAAGCCTGCGACGGCCCACGAGTCGGATCGCGCAGCCGAAGGCGCGGCAGCGCGGTCTTCCGGATTGCGCCACCGGTTCTCGGAATAGCTCCCGATACCTCGCCGAATCTGCAGCGCCACCCGGACTATGGCCGCCGTTGGCAGCAGGTTGTTGGTTTGGGCAACGTCGGTGCAACGCGTTCGGTCCCCCCGACCGTAAGTTTCGAAAGCGCGACCTTGACGTAACTTAATCGGCCCCGATGGCACGCCCCGTCGGGCTATCGCGCTACAGAACAAAGCGCCCCGCAGGGCGCTTTGTCGCGTCGATCGCGAATTCCGTCCAAGCGCGCCGACCGTGCCTCAAGTCTTGTCGGGTGTGTCCTTCATCGCATTGCGGAAGCCTCGAATCGCGCTTCCCAGGTCGGTGCCGATCGTGTTGAGCCGCTTCGTGCCGAAGACCAACATGACGATGGCCAGGATGATGGCCAGTTGCCAGATGCCTATGCCCATGGTGAATGCCTCGTAGGGAAAAGTGTTGTGAGGGCGCCGTACGGCACCCTCGGCCTCGGTTCGCCCGCGAACGCGGGGGGGGGCGGCCGGCGCCGCCCTTGGCGGCGCCGTTTACCCAAACCGTCAGCCGAGCATCGCTGACAGATCCGGCCGTTTGCCCCTGGGTTCGAGCCATTCGACATAACGCGCGATGTACTTGGGATTGCCAAGCGCGGCGCACATGCCCCAGCGTTCCAGTCGCTCGATACCGAATTTCACTGCGCCGATGTGCGAATCGGCCAGCTTGTCGAGCGTCGCGTCGGCGCGATAGAAGCCGAACTCACGCCGGATCAGGTCCAGGTTCTCCTTGCTGCCGGTGATGAAACGCCAGCCGGGTTGGACCTTGAACAAGTCCGCATAGGCCTTCAGGCGCTCCGGCGTGTCGTACTCCGGCTCGAGCGAGACCGAGTACATGAATACGTCGCGGCCCATGCGATCGCCGAACTCGGCTTGAACTTTCTTCAGATTCGCCGTCGTGCCGGGGCAACTGCCATTGCAGCGCGTGTACATGAAGTTGATGAGGACGGTCTTGTCCTTGAGCATGTCGTCATAGAAACGCAGGATGTTGCCGTCCTGGTCGACGACCGGCACGTTCGGGAAGCGCTGGCGGCGCCGCTCGTCGCGGCTGAGCCGGACGGGCTTCGCGGGAAGGCGGTGGTTGGCCGCTGCACCGCTGTTCTTCGCGACCGCGGCCGGTACCACCGCCGCCGCGGTAAGGCCGGCAGAAACCCCGACCATTCTGCTGAGAAATGCACGCTTGTTGCTATCGTTCATTGATCTTTTCCTAAGCTGGAGCGGGGAGCGGCTATTGGCCGGCCTTCGGGTCGGTCGGCGGCACGATCTTGAACAGCAGCATCATGCCGTGGTCTTCGTGCACAACGTTGTGGCAGTGCACCGGATATTCGCCGTACCAGTCCCGAAACTGGATCACGTAGCTGACGCTGTCGCCGTTGACGGTGCCGACGGCCCCGTTGCCGATGCGCACGACGTCCTTGCGGCCGTAATCGTCGGAGCTTGCCGAGATCGCGCGGCCGTTGCGGCGCGTGATGCGGTATTCCTCATGGTGGCTGTGGATCGGGTGGCCCCAGCTACCGCTGGAGGTGACGGTCCATTCCTCGGCCGTGCCTTCCACCGGGTAGGCGCTGATGCGCTCCGGGTCGAAGAATTGCTTGTTCACCGACCATTGCGCGCCAAAGGTTTCGAACGCGAAGGTGCGCTTCTTGACGGGGGTCGGCAGAGCCGGCAACTCCAACAAGGTTGGCATCTTCAACAATTGTGCCTTGGTCGTGCTGATATCTTTCGTGGCCGGCAGTCCGCCGACCCGGATCTGCAGGATTTGCGTCGCCTCGCGCTGGCGCGGGTCCGGGCTGCTCGGCAGCAATACGCCATCGGGACCGCGCGGGTCGGTTTGCAGCAGCAGGTTCTCCATGTAGACGACCGTACCCTGAGCGAGCTCGGCGAAATCCAGGATGATGTCGGCGCGCTCGGCCGGCGAGAGCCGGACGGTGGTGTTCGTCAAGGCCTTGGGCAACAGGTTGCCATCGTTGCCGACGCGGACGAAGCTGACCAGTTTGCCGGTCGAGGTTTTGAAGCCGATCTCGACGTAGCGTGACGGGCCGGCGTTCAGCAGGCGCAACCGGTAGCGGCGCCGCTTGACGTCGAGATACGGCTTGATCTTGAAGTTGACCGTCATCAGGTCACCGAGAAAGCCGTCGAAGTTCTCGGTGTCGAAGTACATCTCGCCGCCGTTGTCGGGGTCGAAACTCTTGTCGGTCAACAGGATCGGGATGTCCCATTCGCCGCTCGGCAGGCCGAGTCCGCGCTCGGACAGCTTCGCGCTGTCGCCCTTGCCGGTGTCGAGATTGATGTCGTCGCTGAACAGCGTGTAGAACGAGGCCAAGCCCTTGTAAACGTTCTGCGACGTGAAGTCGTGGCGGTGGTCGTGAAACCACAGCGTGCTCTGGGTTTCGCGGAAGTCACCGGGGCAGGTGCGCGCGACCTTGTCCGGTCCGACATAGCTTGTGCCGTCCTTGTGCGTGCTGGCGAAGCCGGCGCGAACGTTCGGGTACCAGTAGTCGTAGAACTGCCCGCAGTCGAAGAAGCGCATCGGCCCGCCATCGGATTCGGGCGGGTTGTGGGCATTGTGCAGATGCATCGACATCTGGTCGATGCCGATGCCGCGATTGTCCTCCGGCATGCAGTTGTGCATCCGGATCAGCACCGGCTCGCCGTAACGGGCGTTGATGCGCAGGATGCCGGCCGCATCGGAGTTCACGTCGTGGAACACCCAGACCTTGGACGGTGCGACGGTTCCCGCTGCAGCGCTGGGGTAGAAATTCCAGTCGACCTCGCAAGCCTCGAGTTCGTACAACTTGCCGTTGAACGTCCCCGGCTGGACCATGACGCCGTTCTCATACACCGGATCGATGTTGCCGAACTCGGCCCAGCGCTGATGCCGTTCGCTGCGCGTCTCGTAGAACTCCTCGTCCGTGCCGTGCCCTTCGTTGAAGCGGATGTAGCTCGGGAGCCCGTTGCCTTCGCAGTATTCTTTCGACCAGGGCTGATTCTGCGGCGGTGGACCCTTGAGCTGTTCGACCGGCTGGCAGGCTTTTGGGATCGGCATCGGGTCGGTGAAGGCCCAGGCCGGATCCCACGGGCTGACGACCGGCAGGCCCGGCGTCGCTGCCCGACTGTTCTTAGGTGCCAACAGCGCGCCGCCGCCGATCGTGGCCACGGCTGCACCCGCTCCCGCCGTCATGCTGAATTTCAGCATTTCCCGTCGGCTCAGGCCGGATTCATCCCGAACGGGTTCTTCGATCGCGTTGTGCTCTTTCGTGGGGGGAGCCTGGGGATCGCTCAGCGCCTCATCCCCTTTGCATTGTGTCATGTCGTTTGCCTCGTTTTCGTTCGTCTGCTTCGATGCGGTGACCACGAGCGAGCCGCCGCTCCCCCCGTTTGCACGCGATCCACCAGATCACTTATCCCGGTTGACGGGAAAAAGGTTCAAACGCCGGAAGAAATTTTTCGCCGTGGCGGCGCGCTGGCTGCAGGCTGCGGTCGGACGAAGAGGGGACGACATGCCGTGCCGGACTCCGGAAGCGGCGAAAAGCGCGGTCCCATGCTGCGGAATTCGCAGCGCGGAAGCGCTGGCTGGCGAAGTTGACGAGATTTCAGGGCGCGCGGGAAGGGTGAGTCGGAGCCGGGGGGCGACTCAGTGTGCAGCTAACTGATCGGCGAATGCGGAAGCGTCCACGGCGAAGCTGCCGGCGGCTTTGGCCGACGCTTCCGTGGCGGCCGAGAACACGCCGATCACCCGGACGGCGCCGCCGTCCCGCCACAGCAGCGGGGCGCCGGAGTCGCCGCGGGTGCTGTCGCAATCGGTCACGAGCACCTTCCCGCCGAAAGCCCGCTCGCGTATCCGGCAACCGTCGTCCAGGGACAACAGGTAGGGCCGATCCTGGGCATACCCGGCAGTTTCGAGATGTATGGCGCCGCCCGCGGTGGCGGCTGGTGGTAGCGTACGGACCTCGACCGGGCGGACTGCCAGCGCGGTTTCCAGGGTGATCAGCGCCCAGTCATGCGCGATGCTGTCGGCGGTGACCGCCGTCGGATCGGCCAGCGGCGAGCGCCGGATGGTCTTGCCGCGGGAATAGCCCGCATCCGTATCGCGGCGGAAGCCGGCGACGAAGACGATCTCCCCGGGTTCCAGCCAGCGGCTGGCCAGCCGGCTATAGACGCAGTGCGCGGCAGTCAGGACGGTGTCGGGTGCCACCAGGGTGCCGGTGCAATGACTGCGGCCGCCGGCCTGATTGACGCGACCGACCGCCTGCCAGGGCCAGGCCGTGGAATCGAGCGGGACGCGGTCGTCGCGCCCGACGATGCCGGGCAGCGCGCGTGCCGACGGAGTGGCGGGTATCGCGAGTTCGTCCGTGGCCCAGGTGGCGAAGGTGGCGGCGAGTGCGACGGCAGCGAGCCCGGCGCGCCGGGGCGTTCCGCAGACGGATCTCAAGACTTATCCGGCTTGCCGGCCTGGGCGGCTTGCGGTTTGCTGACGAACCAGTTGCCAATGGCCTCGATTTCCGGGTCATGCAGGCTACCCGACCACATGCGCAGTGCGATCAGGGCGCGCACGAAATCGTAACGGGCGCGCGCCTGCTCGACCCGTCCGCGCAGCAGCAAGCGCCGCGTCTCGAGCACGTCGACGATCGTCGTCGTGCCCAGGTCGTAGGCCTTGTACTGCGCGTCGACCGCTTTGGCCCGGGCGATGACCTCCTGATTGGTCGATTCGATCCGCGCATGACTGGCCATCACATCGAGAAACGCGGTGCGGGTTTCCTTCTCGATCTCGCGCCGCTGCTGCTCGTATTGCTCCTTCATCTGGTTCCAGCGCGCCACCGATTCCTGGACGCGCGCTTGCGTGCCACCACCGGAATAGATCGGGACCTGGATCTGCACGCCGACCGATGCGGAGGTAAAGGGCGGAAAGCGGCGGTCCTGGAAGCCCAGATTCGAGTAGGTCTGCGTAGCCACCAGATTCGCGCTGGGCAAGTGCTCGGCCTGACTGCCCGACACCATCTTCGATGAGCCCTCGATGGCGTGTCCCAGTGCCGTCAGCTTGGGGTTGAAATGCAGCGCATCGCGGACCCAGTCGTCGATCTGGCCGGACATCAGCGTGAAGCGCTCCTGCACCAGCGGCGAAACGTTTTTGACACCGACACCGGTGGTCTCGCGGAGCTTTTCGAGCGCGACGGCCTTGGCGTTGTTGACCTCGATTTCGCGCGTGATCAGGGCCGAGAAATAGGCTTCCACCTGATACAGATCGGTCACGGTGGCCATCTGCCGTTCCTGCATGTAGCGCATCTGCTCCAGCTTTTCCTTGACCGACTCCTTCTCGGCGACCACGTAGTTGATGTCCGCATCGGCCAGCAGCGCGTTCAGGTAACGGTCTGCCAGATCGTAGGCGACCGCCATGCGCACCGCGTCGACCTCGTTCTCGCTCTGCAGTGTGAAGGCTTCCGCGCCCTGCAGCCGCAGGTAGGACGGCAGATCGAACAAGGCCTGGCGCGCCTGGATCGATCCCATGTTGCCCCAGTACTGCTCGCTGAAATCGCGGTTGTCGGGCAGGTTCTGGGGGCCTCGCTGCAGGCTCTGCCGGAAGTCGACCTTCTGGTAACTGCCGGTCGCCATCAACTGCGGCAGCAGCTTGCTCAGGGCCTGATCCTGCTGTGCCTTGGCCTGGTCCAGCGCGAATTCCTTGCCCTTCAGGATCGGGTTGCTGTCCAGCGTGATGCGGTACAGTTCGAGCAGGGATTCCGCCCGGGCCCCGGTCGCGGCGGCGCCCAGCAGGCACAGGACCGGAATCAGACGTCGCGCGCCGACCATGGCTCAGTCCTCGATCAGCGAGCGCGCGAAGGTATCCCGGATCGGGTCGATCAGGTATTCCATCAGGGTCCGTTCGCCGGTGTTGATCAGTACTTCCGCGGGCATGCCGGGCAGCAGGTCGAGATTCTGCCGCGCCAGATCCTGCAGCCCCTCGGGCGTGATCTCGACACGGGCCAGGTAGTAGCCGGCGCGGTCCTGTTCCGTGGCACCGTTCTCGTCCGCCAGACGGTCGGCCGAGACGGTGATCAGCTTGCCCTCGATCTTGGGCGTGTTGCGCGACTTGAAGGCGCTGAACCGCACTTCCGCCATCTGTCCGACCCGCACCCGGTCGATGTCCAGCGGTGACAGCCGCGCCTCGACGATCAGCTTCTCGTTCTGCGGCACGATGTCGAGTAGCCGCCCGCCGGGCGGGATCACCGCGCCGATCGTGTGCACCGCGAGCCCCAGCACCATGCCCGGCTCGGGCGCCTTGATCACGGTGCGGGTGACGGTGTCCTGCAGCGATTGAAGTTTCTCGCGCAGTTCGAACAGCGCGGCCTGCACCTCGCTGAGTTCCTTGGCCACCTCGCGCTGGAATTCCTTCTTGAGCTGCAAAATCTTCAGCTCGGTTTCGCTGATCTGCAGTTCCGTCGCGGCCAGATCGGACATCAGTTCGCCGCGCTGGCCTTCGGTGTTTGCCAAATTGCGTTCCAGATCGCGGACCTTCTGCTTCTCCGCGTAACCCTCCTTCAGCAGGGACTGGAAATCCTTCAGCTCTTCCTCATAGGAATGCACCAGCCGCTCGTGGCTGCCGATCTGCGACTGGAGCCCATGGGCCTTGTGTCGCAGCTGACCGATCTGGCGTTCATAAAGGCTGATCTCGCCTTCGTGGGCCGATTTGCGGACATTGAAAGTCTGTGTCTGCACGCGTATCGATTCCTCGGCCCGCGGGTCGTGCGCGTTCTGCAACAATTCGGCCGGATACTTGACCTGTTTGAGTCCGTCCCGCTGCGCCAGCAGCCGCGCCTCACGCGCCAGCGAGATCAGGTACTGCCCCCGCACGACTTCCAGCTGGGCTTTGGCCTGGGTGCTGTCCAGCGTGACCAGTCCCTGGTCTTGCGTGACGATGTCGCCGTCGCGGACGTCGATCGTCTTGACGATGCCGCCTTCCAAATGCTGGACGGTCTTGCGATAGCGCTCGACCGCAATCAGGCCGGGGGCCAGCGCGGCGCTGCTGAGCGGGGCGAGCACGGCCCAGCCGCCCAGGCCGCCGAACATGATCAATACGGCCCCGATGCCCCAGCGCCGCAGTCGGCGGTCATCGGTGCGAACGGCCGGTACGGTGGGAGTCGGAGAGGGGGAAGACATCGGCAGCGACAAGTGTTGAGGCGCGGGGGAGTCTAGCCCGCCGGAGCGGTCTGCGTGGCCAGCGTCGGGGCCGGAGCCGCGGGCGTTGGAGCCTTCTGTTGGAGCGCGGCCAGCACCTGATCGCGCGGTCCGTACATGGCGCTCTGGCCGTCGACCAGCAGCAGGATCTTGTCGACGATGCCGAGGATGTTGGGGCGGTGGGTCACCAGCACGATTGTGCTGCCGCGCTGCCGCATCTGGACCACGGCCTTGACGAGCGCATTCTCGCCGTCCTGATCGAGGTTCGAATTCGGCTCGTCCAGCACCAGCAGTTTCGGGCTCCCGTACAAGGCTCGCGCCAGCCCGAGGCGCTGCTGTTGACCGGCCGACAACATCTTGCCCTGGCCGATGATCTTGGTTTCGTAGCCCTCGGGCAGCCGCAGTATCATGTCGTGCACCCCGGCCGCCTGCGCCGCGGCGACGACCTGCGTGGGGTCGATCGTCCCGAAGCGGGCGATGTTCTCGCTGATGCTGCCATCGAGCAGTTCCACATCCTGCGGCAGGTAACCGATGTGCTGACCGAGCGCCTCGCGATCCCACTGGTCGAGTTCCGCACCGTCCAGGCGCACGCTGCCGGATACCGGCTTGTAGAGGCCCAGCATCGCCCGGACCAGCGTCGACTTTCCGGCCGCGCTGGGACCGATGATGCCGACCGCCTGTCCCGGTTCTATGGTGAGTGTGATCCCCTTGAGCACCGCGCCGGCCGCGCCGGGTGGGGTGATGACGGTCTTGTCGAAGGCAATTTCACCGCGGGGCTCGGGCAGGGGCATCGGCGGGGCGCGTTCGGGCACAGTTTTCAACAGGCCGTCCAGGCGCCGATAGGCTTCGCGGGCCTGCAGGAAACCCCGCCAGTTAGCGATCATCAGGTCGAGCGGCGCCAGGGCGCGCCCGAGCAGGATCGAGCCCGCGATCATCAGGCCGGGAGTGATTTCCCGGTGAATGGCGAGGTAGGCGCCCAGTGCCAGGATCAGCGACTGCAGCGTCAGCCGGTAGGTTTTCGACAGTGATGTGATCAGGCCCGATTTCGAGCTGGCCTGGCTTTGCAAGCCGAGCAACGCGACCTGGCGGTCCTGCCAGCGGCTGCGCATCCGCGGCAGCATGCCCATCGCCTCGATCACTTCGGCATTGCGCAGGTTGCGCTGCGTGAACTGGTTGGACTCGATGGACTCCTGATTGGCCCGGCCGAGATTGTCGCGGGTGGCGATTTCGTTCCAGATCGCGATTCCGCCGAGCACGACCATCGAGATGACGGCCAGATACCCGAACCAGGAGTGGAACATGAACATCAGCACCAGGTAGAAGGGCATCCACGGTGCATCGAAGAAGGCGAACAGCCCCGGGCCGGTCAGGAACTGGCGCAACTGCAGCAGATCGTTCAGCGGCTGGACGGTGGACATTCTGCCGCCGCTGGCCAGGGCCTGCGTGAACATGGCATCGAACACGCGACCGTTCAGGACCTGGTCGAGGCGGTTGCTGGTCACGATCAGGACTTGGGCGCGCAGCCATTCCAGGCCACCCATGACCACATACAGGAACACGGCGATCAGCGTCAGCATCATCAGCGTCGATTCGCTACTGCTGGCCAGTACCCGGTCGTAGACCTGCATCATGTAGATCGACGGCAGCAGCAGCAGCAGATTGATGAACAGGCTGAAAAAGCCTGCCGTCACGAACGAGCTGCGGCACAGATCGAGCGCTCGCCTCAGATCCGGTTCCGGACCGGAGCGCAGCGCGGCCGTTCGGGATGTCATCGTTGCGAAGTCCTTGCTGTTGACGGTGTGCGGAGTACTGTGACAGCCGGCTGTCGGGGTCCCTGCAGGGTGCGTCGGAAGGTATGTCCACTCATTGAACGGAATCGGTAGGTACCATCCGGAAGCGGGTCGAGTCTACCGCACCTTCAGGCTCCTAGCATAGCGGAAAGACCTAGAGATCGGTCGCCTATTTTGGGGTAGTCTATTTCGTCGATTATTAGGGGCAATCGGGATATCGGAGTGATCAGCGTGCATGCAAAACCTGGTTTGAGAAACCCTGTTGATCAGGAACGGGGCGCTACTCCCGGCCCCGCGCCTGCCGTGGGTCGGAGTATTATTCTGCTCATCGTCGGTGCGGCGCTCACGGCTTGCGCGAGTATCGAACAGCGCGGTCTGGCCGCGTTCGATCCGCCGCGGTCCGAGCCCTGGACGGTTTATCCAGGTACCCTGCACGATGCGCGGACGGTGCGCGCGGCCTTTGCCGGCGATCATCTCGGCGGCAACGCCTGGCTCAAGGCGCCGGTCGCCTTGCTGGATCTTCCGCTGTCGATCACCGCCGATACGATCTGCCTTCCCTACGACGCGGCAGTCGTTGCCAATACCCCATCTCCTACCGCCCACTGACCCCACGACTGGGCCACCGGAAGGCGTTTCTCCTAGCGCGTCGGCCGGTTCCTCAGAAATGATTACGTCCGTTCCGCTGTAACGGTCCTTGCTTGGGGCAAGGCCGGGCCGGCAAGCGGGAATCACCGGCCCGAGTGGCTCACCGTCCTGCGCTTCGGTGTTCCTCCTGTCATCACAATCTCATCCATATGCCGTTCAGGCTTGCTAGGGGTGGTTCGCGCCACCTCCGGGTGCCGTGTCAAGAGATCTTACACAGCTATCCCTGAGTGGCTGACGGTGCGTGAGCCCAGTTGCCGACGCCAAGGTTTTCGGTCCGACTACGCAGTAGATTGCCAAGCGGGACAGTGACCTGTCTTCGAGTATCGCCTGCTGTGGCCGTGTAGGCCGACGATGTCAATCAACCGCTTCTGGTCGGAAGTTGTACGAGAACAACGCGGTCATCGTTGGGGTGCCGGTTAAGGGTTATTACTGTTATTTCATCTAGTGCAGAACAGTCATTTAGGGGTTTCCCTGAATCCCTGAGGGCTCCTTGCCGGTTATGTAAGCAATTTCTTACATAGTCGAGAGCTATCTCTCTTTGTTTTCTCCAAGAGAGTGCTCGGTTTATTAAAAATAAGGGGTTACCTTGTAGTTTTCGGCGAATTATGCCTCTTGGCACACCCCGTGCTTTAGTCGGCAAACGCCGCTCCGGGCGTCGCGCTGTTGCCGTACCGAAACCACCCGAGGAACAAACTCCATGGTAATGCTCGTCAAGAACGATCTCGAATTCATCCTGAAGCAAATCAAGATCGCCGAAAATCACGTCGATACGAATTACACCGACTACGTCGACGCCCAAGGCAATCCGGTTGGTAATCTCGTGCCTGCGGGACTGCGGACGGTCAGCGGCGAGTACAACAATCTGCTCAATCCCGAGGCCGGATCGGCCGATCAGGTCATGCCGCGGCTGCTGACCCCGATTTACAACACGGCGGGCGACAATCCGTTCATTCCCGGCACGCAGACGACGTCCTACACACAGACGAGCGGGGTGGTCTTCGACGCGCAGCCGCGCATCATCAGCAATCTGGTCGCCGATCAGTCGCTGAACAACCGCGCTGCGATTCTCGCCGCATTGACGGCAGTCGGTGTGCAGAACCCGCAAGCGGCGCTCGCGGCGATCGTCGCTGCGCGCGATGCCGCGACATCCACCGCGGCGAGTCTCGCCGGTGCCCAGGATTCCTACGACGCTGCGTATCAGGCGGCGATCGACGCTGCGGGTGCGCTGCAGCAGGCCGTGCAGGAGGCGCTCGCGGCATTCAACCAGGCAACCGAGGATTACAACACTGCCAACGCCGATGTTGCGGCGAAGCAGGCGGATCTGAACACAGCCAATGCCGCGCTCGCGTTGCTTGAACAGCGTAACCTCGAAATCGCCGACACGCTGCGGCCTGCGGCCGAGCAAGTCGAGGCGGATGCCCTGGCCGCACTGGATGCTGCCCACCTGGCGTTCGATGCCGACCCGAGTCTTGAAAATCAAGCCCTGCTGGATGCGGCCAACTCCGCCTACGTGACTGCCGGCGAGGAAGTGCTGGCGCTGAACGACGAGTTCAGTCTCAACGAAACCGCATTGATCCCTGCGGCGCAGGACGTCGTGGCCGACGCGCAGGCTTTGCTGACGGGTGCTGAACAGGCGCGGGACGAGGCCGTGGCAGCACAGCAGCAGGCGCAGTCCGACCTCCTCGCGGCGCAGGACGCGGCGGATACGCCGACGCCTGAGCTCATCGCGGCGCAGCAGGCCCTGATCGATGCGCAGACCGCCGATGCGAACGCGCAATCGAACCTCCAGGAGACGCTCGACAGCTACGGTGTGACCGTAGACAACGGCACGCTGGTGATTCCCAACGTCGCGACCGACGCTGGGCAATCCGCGCCCTTCAACAGTTTCATGACGCTGTTCGGGCAGTTTTTCGACCACGGTCTGGACTTGATCTCGAAAGGCGGCAGCGGCACGGTGTTCATCCCGCTGCAGCCGGACGACCCCTTGTACGTCGAGGGTAGTCCGACGAACTTCATGGTGCTGACCCGGGCGACCAACCAGCCAGGGCCCGATGGCCAACTGGGTACGGCCGACGACGTGCAGGAGCATGCCAACAAAACGACGCCGTTCATCGACCTCAATCAGGTCTACACCTCGCACGAATCGCACCAGGTGTTTCTGCGCGAGTACGTGCTGAACGCCGAGGGTCAGCCGGTCGCGACCGGGCGGATGCTCGAGGGTGAGCATGGCGGACCGCCGACCTGGGCCGACATCAAGGCACAGGCGAGCACGATGCTGGGCATCGAGCTGTCGGATGCCGACGTGGGACGCGTGCCGCTGCTGGCAACCGATCTCTACGGCAACTTCATCCCCGGTGCGAATGGTTTTGCGCAGATCGTTACCGCCAACGGCCTCGTCGAAGGCAACCCGGCTGCACCGATCGCGGCTGCCGGGGCGATCGCCACGGGGCATGCCTTCCTGGAGGACATCGCCCACAATGCCGCACCCGGTGCGGGCCTGGTCGCCGATGCGGATACCGACATCAGCACCGCGGGCGAGCACCAGCCGGCCGGTACCTATGACAATGAATTGCTCGACGCGCATTTCATCGTCGGGGATGGCCGCGGCAACGAGAACATCGGCCTGACGGCCGTGCACCACGTGTTCCACTCGGAGCACAACCACCGGGTCGACCAGATCAAGGACGTGCTGATTTCCTCGGGCGACGTGGACTTCCTGAACGAGTGGCTGCTGACCGACGTCACCGAGATTCCGGCGGACACCAGCACGCTGGATTGGGACGGCGAGCGGATCTTCCAGGCGGCGCGCTTCAGTACCGAGATGGTCTACCAGCATCTGGTATTCGAGGAGTTCGCGCGCACCATTTCGCCGAATGTCGATCCCTTCGTGTTCTCGAATACAGCGGACATCGACCCGGCGATCGTTGCCGAGTTTGCGCACGTCGTGTATCGCTTCGGCCACTCGATGCTGAACGAGACAGTTGATCGACTCAGTGCCGATGGGCAGACGGCCGATCCGGTGGGCCTGATCGAAGCCTTCCTGAATCCGGTCGAGTACGTGGCCAGCGGTGTCGACTCCCAGGAAGCCGCCGGCGCGATCCTGCGCGGCATGAGTCGTCAGGTCGGGAACGAGATCGACGAGTTCCTGACGGTTGCATTGCGCAACAACCTGGTCGGGCTGCCGCTGGATCTCGCGACGCTGAACATGGCGCGGGCGCGGGAAACCGGCGTGCCCTCGCTGAATCTGGCGCGGGCCGAGTTCTTCGAGCAGACCGGTGACAGTGCGCTGCAGCCCTACGGCAGCTGGTTCGATTTCGCGCTGGAACTGAAGCATCCCGCGTCGATCATCAACTTCATAGCGGCCTACGGCACGCATGCGAGCATCACCGCCGAGACCACGCTCGAGGGGAAGCGCGACGCGGCCACGCTGCTGGTGATCGGCGGGGCCGGCGCCCCGGAGGATCGCCTGGACTTCCTGAACGCCGAAGGGGCTTATGCCGGCGGTACGCTGGGCGGTTTGAACGATGTCGATTTCTGGATCGGCGGCCTGGCCGAAAAGAAAATGCCGTTCGGCGGCATGCTGGGCTCGACGTTCAACTTCGTGTTCGAAGTGCAGATGGAAAAGTTGCAGAACGGCGACCGCTTCTACTATCTGAGCCGCACCCAGGGTCTGAACCTGCTGAACGAACTGG
The DNA here is from genome assembly GCF_054172105.1 of Methylolobus aquaticus. Taxonomy (NCBI): domain Bacteria; kingdom Pseudomonadati; phylum Pseudomonadota; class Gammaproteobacteria; order Methylococcales; family Methylococcaceae; genus Methylolobus; species Methylolobus aquaticus. Next base: position 254,829 of record NZ_JBSYXP010000007.1, on the reverse strand, counting down.
AGGCCGACTCCTTTGCGCACCTGGTGATGCGCAACACCGATCTGGGTAACCCGGATGCGACCCATCTGCCCAGCAGCCTGTTCCTGACGCCGGCCTACATTCTCGAACTGAATCAGTCGCGTCAGAACGTTGCCGATCCGATCCACGCTGACCCGGTCATGCAGGGCATGAGCCCGATGGTGATCCGGCGCGACCTCGACAACGATGGCGACGGCGACTATCTGCGCTACACCGGCGCCGACCACGTCGTGCTCGGTGGCAGCGAAGAGGACGACACGCTGATCAGTGGCGAGGGCGACGACACGCTGTGGGGCGACGGCGGCAACGACCGGCTCGAAGGCGGCATGGGGAATGACCATCTGTTCGGTGGCGCAGGCGACGACATCATCACCGATGCCGGTTCCGACGTGGGCGATGTGATCCACGGCGACGGCGGGAACGATGTCATCAACGGCGGTAACGGGGTCGACCTGATCTTCGGCGGCGAGGGTCAGGACTTCATCTACGGCGGCGTGGACAGCAAGAACGTCAGCGGCGGCCTCGGCAACGACTTCATCACCGGTCCGGCCGGCAATAGCTTCCTGGCCGGCAACGAGGGCGACGACTGGATCGAGGGCGGCGACGGCTTCGATACGCTGGCCGGCGAAAATTCGCAGCTGTTCTTCAACAGCGACATCATCGGCCACGATGTGCTGAACGGGCGCGGCAACGACAACGACTACGACGCCGAGTCCGGCGACGACATCATGTTCCAGGGACCCGGCATCCAGCGCAACAACGGCATGGCCGGATTCGACTGGGCAATCCACAAGGGCGATCCGAACGGCGCCGATTCCGATCTGGGCATCCCGATCTTCGTCAACCAACAGGCCAACATCCTGCGCGATCGCTTCGACATGGTGGAAGGCCTGTCGGGTTGGACCGGCAACGACACCTTGACCGGCCGCGACACCAACATCGGTGCGTTTGGTGCGGCCGCGGGCGCCGCGGCCCAGTTCGATCCGACCGCGCCGTTCGCGTCCTACTCGAATGCCTTGACCGAAGAAGGCGTGGCGCGCATCGACGGGCTAAGCGAACTGGTCGCGCATCTCGACCGAGCGACCTTCACGGTCGCGGGCGAGACCATTACCGCGGTCGTGTTCGACGATGCGCAGGTTCAACGGGATGCAGACGGCAATGTCACGACCCTCTTCGACGGCCCTAACGACATTCTGCTCGGCGGTGGCGGCAGCGACATCCTGCAGGGCAAGGCTGGGAACGACATTCTCGACGGTGACCGCTGGCTGAATGTCCGCATACGGATCAACGATGCACAGGGCAATGCCATCGGTTCAGCCGAGGGCATGAGCAGCCAGGTACGCGATCTGGACGGCAATCTGCTGTACGGCGGACGCACGTTGAACGCGCTGATGTTCGACCGGACGCTCAATCCGGGCCAGTTGGCCATCGTCCGCGAGATTCTCGACGGCGATCCGAGCGATACCGGGATCGACACGGCCGTGTTCGCCGACCTGATGGAGAACTACACCGTCACGGCCAACGATGACGGTAGCCTGACGGTCGCTCACACCGGCTTCGCACAGAACGGTTTGCTGAGACTTCAGCTATCGGACGGCGTCGACCGGCTGTTCAACATCGAGCAGGTGCAGTTCGCCGATCAGACCGTTGAAGCTTCGACGTTCTTCAATCAGGCGCCCGTGATCCTGTCTGACGGGGCCGAAGCGACGGCGGCGCTGACGGTCGACGAGAACACGACGGCCGTAACCCAGGTGCAGGCACTCGACGTCGACGGGCCTCAGCCTGTCGTCTACGCGATCTCCGGTGGTGCCGATGCCGGGCTGTTCCAGATCGATGCGGCGACTGGCGAGTTGCGCTTCATCGACGCGCCGGATTTCGAGGCGCCGGCGGATTCCGATGGCGACAATGTCTTCCAGGTGACGGTGGAAGCGAGCGACGGTGCGCTGGCAGATACGCAGGACCTGTCGATCACGCTGGCCAATGTCGACGAGGCCGCCAGCGGCACGGTTGACATCGTCAGCTTCGACAATGCGGGCGCTTTGGCCAGTCTGACGGCGGGCAACAGCCTGGCCGATCCGGACGGCATCATCGGTGACATCCAGTATCAATGGCAGCGGCAGGTTGCCGGCGACTGGCAGAATATCGCCGGTGCCACGGCAGCGACGGTGACGGGTCTTAGTAACGCGACAGTGCGGGCGACGGCGAATTACACCGATCCCTTCGGCACCAAGACGGTGGCTTCCGAGACGGTGGCGGTGATCACCGGCACCACTGCGGCCAATGCCGTCGTCGGAACGGCCGGCAGCGATCTGATGCTGGGGCTGGGCGGAAGCGATACCCTGACGGGCAATGCCGGCAACGATATCGTGGATGGTGGTGCCGGTGCGGATACCATCCTGGCCACCGTGGACGACGGGGACGATGTCTACCGTGGCGGGGCCGGTGATGCCGATACGTATTCCCTGGCGAATACCTCGGCCGATGCGACGGTCGATCTCGGGGCCGGCACGGCGTCCAGTGCGCAGACCGGCAACGATACGTTGACCGGTATTGAGCGTGTGGTTGGCGGCAGCGGCAACGACTTACTGATCAGTGCCGCGGGTATCGCCAACCGTTTGGCCGGTGGCCAGGGCAACGATACCTATGTGGTGCATGATGCCACCGACCTGGTCGTCGAGGCCGCGGGCGAGGGTACGGACAGTGTATCGGCGTCGGTCAGCTTCACGCTTGCGGCGAACGTCGAGGACTTGACGCTGACGGGTCTCGGCAACCTCAACGGCACGGGGAACGGGGCGGCCAACGTGATCGTCGGCAATGTCGGCACCAATATCCTGAGCGGCGGCGGCGGCGTGGATACGCTGAACGGCGGTGACGGTGCGGATCGCCTGATCGGCGGTACCGGTGCGGATAGCCTGACCGGTGGTGCCGGTCGCGACACCTTTGCGTTCAGCGCCGGCGACAGCAGTCGTTTCGGTGCGACGATCGATCAAGTCACCGATTACGCCAAGGGCGCTGCGGGGCTGGGCGACCTGATCGATTACACGGCGGCGCTCACGCGCGGCGGTTCTGCCGCGGGAGCAACTGCCCTGACGGCATCCGTCAATCAGACGACCGGCGTCGCGACCTTCGCGGCGGGGTCGGGGACGACGTTGGCCGATGCCGTCAACGACATCGCCTTGCGATTCACGTTGTCGGGCGATGCCAACGGCGAGTTCGCGCTGTTCCAGGTGAACCGGGGTGGCAACTTCCACCTTTACATCTCGGACGGGGTGCTCGGAGCTTCCGCCAATGATGTGGTCGTTGAACTGGTCGGCGTCACGTCGGTGAGTGCCATCGACCTGACGGGCGGCGACCTGACCATCACGGCCTAAGCCATCCTCCCACCGTTCTTCGGAGCGCCTGCCCGGTTTGCCGGGCAGGCGTCTTCGGGGTGCGGTGACGATTCCTGGATTCAGGTCTGCAGAGCCGGCACGCCCTCTTCACGTTCAGGCTACAGCGATGTGCCACAGTTTTCGCGGTTCACTCGGTGCCGCCCTTACGGCTGCGCGGCACGCGCAGTGTCATTCTTCTCGTCCACCCCAATCTTTGCTTTATGGCAAGGGCGAACCACGTCGGACTCCGTCTGTCAGCCCCCTTTACATCATCGCCGACATGCGGTGAGACATGGTCTCAAGGCCATGTTTTAAAAGCTTTTATTCACAGGTTTTCGAGTTGGCACGTATTGTGCTAATAATCTGGTCCGGACCCGCAGGGATATGCCGATTCGCATCGAAAAGCCTGATAATGGAAGGGTTTTCCGGTTCGGGATGATATATTAGGAAAAAGCAATAAAAGGACCGGTTTCCGCCATCCCGGCAAGCCCCTTCGCCGCCCAGCTGCGGCTGCCGATAGGGGTCGGCCTGACGCAAACGTTCCGATCAACTCCGAGCACTTCAGCGATGCACGCAGGCAAGAACAAGGCCGACTTGACCGACAACGAACTGCTCGCGCGCGTCAATGAGCGCGATACAGCGGCGTTTCATGTTCTTTACTGTCGGTACTTCCCTTATCTGCGGCGTTTTCTCGCCCGCCTGGGGCAGTGCGACGACAGCATCGATGAGTTGATCAACGACATCATGCTGGTGGTCTGGGAAAGGGCGTCCTCGTTCAACGGGACATCCAAGGTGTCTACGTGGATTCTGGGTATCGCGTACAACAAATCCCTGAAGGCGGCGGCGACGCACGGTGCGCGGCCAAAGCATCTCGACCTCGATGAAGCGGAACCCCTGTTGCCGGGAGTTGCCTGTCAGGGGATCCGCGGGGTAGAAGGCGATGACTGGATGGGTAAGGCGCTGGCCCTGCTCTCCGAGGAGCAGCGCGCCGTCATGGAACTGACCTGCGTGCACGGGTTGCATTACCAGGAGATCGCGCAGATTCTCGGCTGTCCCGAGAACACTGTGAAAACACGGATGTACCACGCCAAGAAGAAGTTGAAATGCCTGTTTGCGGAGGCTCCGGCAGCGGAATTCGTACCCTGCTTCGCATCGCAGTGAGCGAGCGCGGGACATAGCGCCTCAAGCCAACCGGAATCGCCAACCCAATGGATCCACTCCCGCGGGTCCATCGCTTTCTGCGCCGAATACACCGCGGCGGGCGGATATCGAGTCAGTCCCATCACGAGCGGATCCCATCAGGGCTGCAAACACGCGCAGCTAAAACACCGCATCGAACCCGAAGCTTACCTCACTCCAGACTGCGACGACCCGCACCGGGACCCTGGCGGCAAGAGCCGCGCAAGGCTAAACGACTGGTCACCCACTGACGCTTCGTGCCGCCCACGCCGCGACTGGCGCCCGTTCCAGTTGATTGACGTCTTCGCGCGCGGCGCCAGCGGTGCAATCCGTTCCGCACGTATCCCTCTGTGTGTTGCGGTGTCACCCACGGTGTCCGAATGGGATGCCGGCTGCGAGGTTCGACGCGAAAGGAGACGTCACGGCCCGCCGAGATGGCCGGCCACAATTCGATGTTCAGGCGGAGCCCATGGTCTTTCAACTCGCCGCGGCGCAGGCGGAGCAAGATGGGCAGAGTGATGCGTGTCCGAATAGCCGAGGACCCCGACGCTCCCCGAACGGTGCCATGGGGTGGATACTGATGGATCGAGGCCGGGCCCTCAGGCGCCACGGAGCTGCCGCGGTCGTTTTTCGTCGATGGCTCGGATTGAGAATCCGGCGGTAGTCCGGGCAATCGGGAGATGGAACGTTCCCCGGTTGCGCGGAGCAGTTCTGGTGCTTGCCGTCATTGAGCGACAGCATCGTGAGTCGGAGGGCGGTGCCGGCGAGGGGGGCGGTGTGCGCACCCTGTTCGCCGGCAACCGCGGTACGGGCTATGCCGTGATCGTCAGATCGCCCCCGGCGAGGTTGATCGATGTGACCGTGGTCACGCCCACCAGTTCGACATGGACATCGTTCGCACCGGCCCCGGCCACACCATCCGAGATGAACAGGTGGTAATTGCCGGCGCCACCGACGCGGAACAGGGCAAACTCGCCGGCTGCATTGGTCGCCGCCGTAAACCGCGCGGCAATGTCACCGATGGCGTCCGCCAAGGTCCCCCCGGACCCGGCCGCGAAGGTGGCCACTCCTGTCGTCTGGTTGATGGAGGCCTGGGTGGCCGTGGCAGCGGCGCCAGAGCCGCCGCGCGCCAGCGCAACGGTGAAATCGATTAGATCGCCGATACCCGCGCCGCCTTTGGCGTAGTCAGTGATCGAGTCGAAGGTCGCAGCCGATGCGCTGCTATCGCCTGCCGCGAACGCGAACGTATCTCGACCGGCGCCGCCGGTCAGGGCATCGACCCCGACGCCTCCGATAAGGCGATCGGCGCCCCCGGCGCCGTTCAGCACGTTGTTGCCGACGTTCCCGCCCAGGATGTTTGCGCCCCCGTTGCCCGTGCCGTTGATGTTGCCGATGCCAAGAAGCGTGAGGTTCTCGACGTTGGCGGCCAGGATGTAGGTGATCGAGGTCTGCACGGTGTCGGTACCGCCACCCGCGGCCTCGACCACGATATCTCCGGCATCCTGGATCTGGTAGGTATCGTTTCCCGCACCTCCCGTCAGACGGTTGTTGGTGCCTGCCCGGCCGATCAGCAGATCGTTACCCGAACCGCCAACGGCGTTTTCGATCGCCAGCAAGGTGTCCGAGCCCGTCTGTGCGCTCGTCGCGGTACCCGTACCGAGATCGATCGTCGCATCCGCCGTGGTGTTGGCCAGCGAATAGGTGTCGGTGCCGGCGCCGCCCCGATAGTCGTCATCCCCGTCGTTCACGCTGGCGAGGAGCGTATCGCCACCACCGCCGCCATCGACGATGTCGTTGCCGGCCGCGCCGGTCAGCGTATCGTTACCGGTCAGACCGAGGATCAGATCGTCGTTGGCGGTGCCGACGACCGTATTGTTGGTCGTCGTGCCGGTGATCACCGCCAGTGCGCCGGAGGCCACCGTCTTGACGCCGAAGCCGTCGTCATAGCTGGCCGTCGCCCGCACCGTGGCGTTGCTGAGGCCGGTTACGGTCGCTGCCGTTGCCCCGGCGATGTTCTGCCAGTTGCCGCCTACCTGCCGCTGCCACTGGTACTGGATCCCGCCAACGATACCGTCGGGGTCGGCCAGATCATTGGTTGCCGTCAGGCTCGCCGTCGCGCCGGTGTTTGCGTACGAGGCAATACCGACGTTGCCGGAACCGGCCTCGTCGACATTGTTCAGCGTGATGGAGAGGTCCTGCGTGACGGCGAACAGCCCATCGCTGACCTCGACCGTGACGTCGTACAGGTTATCGCCATCGGCATCGCCCGGCGTCTCGAAGTCCGGCGCGTCGATGAAGCTGAGGTCACCCGTCGTCGCATCGATCTGGAACAATCCCGCATCCGCACCGCCGGCGATCGCGTAGCTGAGTGTCTGCGCCGGCACGTCGGTGTCCACGGCCGTCACCGTCGTGACGAAGGTCGTGTTTTCGTCCAGGGCGGGTGCAGGATCCGACGTGAACGTCGGCGCGCTGTTCTCGACCGCGACATCCAGCACCGTAACCGATAGCGTCTGCGTATCCGTCAGGGCACCATCGCTGACCTCTACGGTGACCTCGTAGACGCCATCCCCGTCGGCGTCCGCCGGCAGTTCGAAATCCGGCGCGGTGATGAAGCTCAAGCCGTTCTCGAACGGCGTTGCGGTCGGCAGCAACTCGAACAAGTCCGCGTCGGCACCACCGATGATCGAGAAGACCGGATCGAGGGGTCCATCGACGTCGAGCACGCTGATGGTCGTCGCCAGCGTCGTGTTCTCATCAATGGCGACAGCGGCGGTCTCCAGCGCACCGTCACTGATGATTTCCGGCGGGGTGTTGGCACCGAACAGATCCGCGACAGCCACCTGAAACCCTTCGAACTCGAGATATTCGACGTTGAACACCCGGTCGATGCCGTCACGAATTTGCGCACCGCCGCCACCGCCGCCGCCACCCAGGCCGAGTGCCGAATTGTGCGCCACGGTAATGCTGCCGTCGTCGTTGAGCGTCAGCGTGTAATTGGTCATGACGTCGGCAAACACCGCAGTATCAACGCCGGTGTCGAGTTCGTCCCCATCGACGATCTCGCGCTCCGTGACCAGTTGCCCCGGATTCAAGGTGCGATCGAGCATCAAGGCGCTCAAGGCGCGGCCGCCATAGAGCGCGTTGCCCGCGGCGTCCCGCACTGCGCTGGTCATGTTGTTGGCCCAGCCGAGCGCATTGCCGGCAGCGTCATTGACGCGAATCCGAACATTAAGCCAACGATCGCCGTCGATGATGTCGTCACCGCTCATGCCGAACAGCCGGTCACTGCCACCACCGCCCAGCAGGATATCGGACGGCGTGTCGATCATCGTCAGATTGCCGGCGACGTCAGGCACGAGGGCGCCCGGATCCAGCACGACGACATTGATGGTTTCCGTACCCACGGTCAGCGTCGCCCGATCCAGATGCGCCACCAGGGTGTCGAGCCCGATGATTCGAGCAACGCCCTCCTCGGTCAGTACATTGGCGTAGGAGAGGAACGGGGCGGCGGGATCCGGCTGCAGGCCACCGGGCTCGCCGACCCCCAAAAAGCCGCCGGTCAGTACGTCCCGGCCGGTCAGCGTGTCGTCATGGATCCAGCCGGACAGGCCCTCGACCTGGTCGAAGCGATCGAGCAGCAGCAGCTCCGGCGCAGTCACGAAGATCGGGATGCCCAGGTCGGTATTGGCGGCAGCCGAATCGCCCTTGTGGATGGCCCAGTCGAAGCCAGCCAGGCCGTTGTTGGTCTGTACGCCGGGACCCTGGAACATGATGTCGTCGCCCGACTCGGCGGTGTAGGTGCTGTCGTTGCCGCGCCCGTTCAGCACATCGTGACCGATCAGGGTGCTGTTGAAGAGCGGCGCCCCGTTGTCGCCGATGAGTGTGTCGACCCCGACGCTGCCCTCAAGCCAGTCGTCACCCTCGCTGCCCTGGATCACGCTGCCGCCGGTCGCTCCGGCAATGAAGTCGTCGTCGAGGCCGCCGGTCAGCGTATTGGTATCCGTGCCACCGAAAATGAAATCCTGACCGCTGCCCCCGATGATCACATCCAGACCGGCGCCGCCGTTGATGACGTCGTGACCCGCGTCACCGTGGATCGTGTCGAAGAGCGTCGAGCCGGAATCCGTGATGACGTCGTCGCCGTCGCCACCGAAGATACGATCGTTGCCCGCTCCCCCTTCGAGCCGATCGTTACCGCCGTCGCCCCACAGGGTGTCGTCATCGAGACCGCCGATTAGCGTGTCATTCTCGTTGGTGCCGCCCAGCACGACCTGATCGTTGCCGGTGTAGCGCAGATAGTCGCCGTCGCCGTCGCTGTCGGTATCGCGTCGCACGACCATCGGATTCGTGGCCTGCAGTGCCGGATTGCTATGGACCGGATCGGGCACGTTCTGCAGCGTCGGATCCATTTCGAGGATATAGTCGGGCTGCAGGAACATGGCGCCGGGTAGATGGGTTGCACCGTCTTTACCGAGATCGGTGTTCCGCATGACCAGTTCCGCGAACGAATCGGCTTCCAGTTCGTTCAGCAGGTTCATGCCGGCCGTCCGGCTCAGATAGTAGAAGCGGTCGCCGGTTTGCAGTTTCTCCATCTGCACTTCGAACACGAAATTGAACGTCGTGCCCAACATGCCGCCGAACGGAATCTTCTGTTCGGCCAGACCGCCGATCCAGAAATCGACGTCGTTCAATCCACCGAGTGCACCGCCGGAGTACACTCCCTCGGCATTCAGGAAGTCCAGGCGATCCGCAGGCTCTCCCGCGCCCCCGAACACCAGCAGAGCGGCGGCGTCGCGCTTGGCTTCCAGCGTGAGCGCCCCGGTAATAGAACTGTGCGTGCCGTAGGCCGCAATGAAATTGACGATCGAAGCAGGGTGCTTGAGGTGCAGCGCAAAATCGGCCCAACTGGCATAGGGCGCCAGGGTGCTGTCGCCGGTTTGCTCGAAAAACTGCGCGCGCGCCACATTCAGGGCCGGCACGCCGGTTTCTCGCGCGCGGGTCATGTTCAGCGTCGGCAGATCGAGCGGCAAGCCGACCAGATTGTTGCGGAGCGCCCCGGTGACGAACTCATCGATTTCGTTGCCGACCTGGCGGGTCATGCCGCGGATGATGGCACCTGCTGCCGCATCGGAGTCGATGCCGCTGGCCGCGAACTCGACCGGATTCAGAAAGGCCTCGATCAAACCGATCGGGTCGGCCGTCTGGCCGTCGGCACTGAGGCGGTCGACGGTCTCCGTCAGCATCGAGTGGCCGAAGCGGTACACGACGTTCGCGAACTCGGAAACGATCGCCGGATCGATGTCGACACTGGTGTTGCCGCCGAAGGCATCGATCGTCGGTGAGACGGTGCGCGCGAACTCCTCGAATACCAGATGCTGATAGACCATCTCGGTGCTGAAGCGGGCGGCCTGGAACAGCCGCGCGCCATCCCACTGCAGTGTGCTGGTATCGGCGGGGATCTCCGTGATATCGGTCGCCAGCCATTCGTTCAGGAAGTCGACATCACCCGAGGACAGCAATACGTCCTTGATCTGCTCGACGCGCTGGTTGTGTTCGGAATGGAACACATGATGCACCGCCGTCAGGCCGATGTTCTCGTTGCCGCGACCGTCGCCGACGACGAAATGCTTGTCGAGCAGTTCATCGTCGTAGGTGGTCGCGACACCGAACTCGTTCAGCGGTATCGCGTTGCCGGCCACGGTGTCCCCATCGGCCGTGCGCGCGATGTCCGGCGTTGCCGGATTCCGGTCGTGATCGACCATCCCCGGCGCCGCGGTGTGCGCGATGTCGACCAGAAAGGCATGGCCGGTCGCCAGCGCATTGGACGCCAGTACCGGCGCCAGCGGATTGCCTTCGACCAGGATCGGCGACCCAGGCGTGTCGGTGACCAGCTGCGGGAAGCCGTTGGCGCCCGGAATAAAGTTGCCGTAGAGGTCGGTCGCGACCAGCGGCACTCGCTCCACGGCCTGGTCGGACAACTGGATACCCAAGATATTCGCCGCCTGCTCCTTGATGTCCGCCCAGGTGGGCGGGCCGCCGTTGGCGCCCGCCAGCATCCGCCCGGTCGCGACCGGCACGCCGTCGGCGTTCAGCACGTACTCGCGCAGGAAGACCTGATGGGATTCATGCGAGGTGTACAGCTGGTTCAGGTCAATGAAGGGCGTCGTCCGGTTGATCTGGGTATCGTCCGCGGTGCCCAGCACGCCGTCAGCCCCGGGGCTGCGCGTGGCGCGCGTCAGCACCATGAAATTGGTCGGACTTTCCGGATCGTACAGCGGATCGTCCGGCTGCAATGGTATGAACACCAGGCCGTTGCCGCCCTTGTCGGTCAGGTCCAGACCGTGGTCGAAGAACTGCCCGAACAGTGTCATGAAGCCGCTGAAGGGAGGACCCTGCCCGACGTCGGTCGCGACGTTCGGAATCACGACGCTGCCGTTGTCGACGACGACACCGTATTGGTCGAGGGTCGCTTGCAAGTCGTCCTGCAAGTCCGCGTCCTCAGGGTCCGCGGCGGCGGCATCGCGAGCCGCCACGATCGCGGCCAGGGCCTGTTGCGGATTATTGGTGTTGTTGGCTTCCAGCGCCGCGAGGATCGCCGAGTCATTGTTCAGCGACTGGTCGACCACGAGGTTGCTGATAGTCCGTGGCTGGGAATCGATCACGACGCCGTTGGTCTGCGTGTACGAGGTCCCCTCCTCACCCTCCCGATAGTAGGGGTCCAGCAGTCGGGGCATCGGCTGATCGGCCGACCCGGCCAGCGGGTTCACCAGGTTGTTGTACTGCCCGCTAACGGTCCGGAGGCCCCAGGGCAGCAGGCTGGGCACCGGCACACCCTGCCCGTCGACGTACTCGGTGTAGTTCGTCGCGACGTGATTCTCGGCAATCTTGATTTGCTTCAGGATGAAGTTCAGATCGTCTTTATTGAGCATGACCATGGTGAAGAATTCCTACAATAAGGATTGTGGCAATGGAGAGAGCACCCAATACGCAGAGCGGCTGGCCGCAACGCTCTCTGTTGTTCGGGCAGTGCTGGCCTGCCTGGAATCATCGACGTGGTTCCAGTTCGGTCACGCTGCCGTGTGCAAGACCCAGTGCAATTCAGGGCCGCCCCGGCCGCAATTCCGTTCGCGCGGAGTGAGGCCGGGGCCGATCGAATGATGTCTGGCGTCGTCTAGGTCGCTACCCGAGCGGGAACGCTCCCGGTCATCTCGGGGAGCGTCGGTCGTCGACCATTCGGCTCCATCCACTCCACATAGCGCGCGATGTACTTCGGCTTGGTCATCGCACTGCACATTCCCCACCGTTCCAGGCGCTCGATGCCGAATTTGACGGCACCGACATGGTTATCTGCCTGACGATCGAGCAAGGGATCCGTTCGGTACAGGCCGAACTTCCGGCGAATCAGGTTGAGATTTTCCGTGTTGCCGGTAATGAACCGCCAGCCGGGGCCAACCTTGAACAACTCGGCGTATGCCTTCAGCCGTTCGACGGTGTCGTACTCGGCGTCGAGGGAGACCGAGTACAGGAACACGTCACGACCCATGCGGTCACCGAATTCCGCCTGGACTTTCTTCAGATTCGCGGTCGTGCCGGGGCAGGTCCCGTTGCAGCGGGTAAACATGAAATTGACCAGGACGATCTTGTCCTTGATCAGATCATCATAGAACTGATACGGCTTGCCCTCGTGGTCGACCACCGGGACGTTGGGGAACCGGCGACGGCGGCGCTCGTCGGCACTCGGCCGCTCGGATGGCGCTGCGCCAGCGGCCTGGGCCAGGGCGAATGGCGCGGCGGTCGCTGCCGCAACGCCGGCCGAGACACCCGCCAACCGGGTCAGGAATGCACGTTTACTGATCTCGTTCATTAAGCTTCCTATCGCGTTGGGTGGAGCGCTGTTTACAGGCCGGCGTTGGGATCGGTCGGGGGCACGATCATGAAGCGGAACATCATGGCGTGGTCCTCGTGCACGACGTTATGGCAGTGGACCGGGTAGTCGCCGTACCAGTCGCGGAACTGAATCCTGAAGGTGATGCTTCCGGTATTGCGGATGCCCATCCCGCCATTGCCGATGCGCACGACATCCTTGCGGCTGTAATCCTCGGAGGAGACGGCTACCGGTACCAGATTGCGGGCGGTGAGCTGGAATTCCTCGTGATGGATGTGGACCGGATGGCCCCAGCCGCCGCCGGAAGTCCAGGTCCATTCCTCGCATGTCCCTTCGATCGGAAATGCGCTGATGACATCCGGATCGAACAGCTGCCCGTTGACGACCCACTGTGCACCGGCTGCGGTGAAGGAGAAGGAGCGCGTCCGGGCAGGCGGCGGCAGCACCGGCAGCGGCAGCAGGCTCGGCATCGCCAGCAACTTGGCCTTGCTGGTGCTGATGTCGGCGCCGCCGGACAGTGCACCGACACGTAGTTGCAGGATTTGCGTCGCGTCACGCTGCCTGGGGTCGATGCTGGTGGCCCTCAAGGTGCCCGCGGGACCCTCCGGCGCGACCTGATCCAGTCGGTTCTCCATGTAGATGATCGTGCCCTGCGGCACCTCGGCGAAGTCGAGGATGATGTCGGCGCGTTCCGCGACTCCCAGCCGGATGCTGCCGAGGCCCAGTGCCTTTGGGAGCAAGTTGCCGTCGTTGGCGATGCGGACGAAGCCGAGTGGGGTGTTCGTCGTGGCGCCCGGCTTGCGGTACGAGAACGACAACTCGTAGTAGCGCGAGGGTCCGCTGTTGAGCAGGCGGAACCGGTAACGACGGCGCTGGACGTTGAGATACGGCTTGATCTTGAAGTTGCAGGTGACCAGATCGCCGAGGAAGCCGTTGAAGTCCTGGGTGTCCATGTACAACTCGCCGCCGTTGGCTGGATCGAAGCGCTTGTCCGCCAACAGGATCGGGATGTCGTACTCGCCACTGGGCAGTCCGAGACCGCGTTCGGCAAGTTTTGAGCTATTGCCCTTGCCGGTATCGAGGTTGATGTCGTCACTGAACAGCGTGTAGAACGACGCCATGCCCTTGTAGGTGTTCTGCGCCGTGAAATCCATCCGGTGGTCGTGGAACCACAGGGTGCTTTGCGTCTCCCGGTAGTCCCCGGGGCACTGGCGGGCGACCTTGTCCGGTCCGATAAAAGTCGTGCCGTTCCTGTGTGTGCTGGCAAAGCCGGCACGCACGTTCGGGTACCAGTAATCGAAGAATTCGCCCGAGATGCTCCAGCGCAGCGGCCCGCCATCCGATTCCGGCGGGTTGTGCGCGTTGTGCAAGTGCATCGTGCAGTTGTCGATGCCGAAGCCCCGATTGTCGACCGGGCAGCTGTTGTACAGACGGACCAATGCCGGTTCACCGTAGCGGGCGTTGATGCGCACGACGCCGGCGGCGTTGGAGTTCAGGTCGTGGTAGATCCAGACCTTGGACGGCAGGATCGGTTGCCCGGCGACTGCCGCGCTGGGCGGATAGAAGCTCCAATCGGCCTCGCGACACTCCAGTTCATACATCTTCCCGTTGAACTGACCGGAGCTGACCAGTTGCCCGTTTTCGTAGACCGGATCGACGTTGCCGAATTCGGCCCAGCGCTGGTGGGGCTCCAGCCGCGCTTCGTAGTACTCCTCGTCCTGCCCGTGGCCGGGATTGTTGCGCACATGGGCCTGCAAACCGTTGGCGGTGACATAGTCGCGGGTCCACGGCTGATTCTGCGGCGGCGGTCCGTGCATCGTCGTGGTCGGCTGGCATACCTCGGGGATCGGCATCGGTTGCACGAAGGCCCAGGCCGTGTTCCACGGGCTGACCACGATCGGTGCCGGCACGACCTGTGCGTTGCCGCTGCGCGGTGCCAGCAGTGCGCCACCCCCCAGCGTCGCTGCAGCGGCCCCGGCACCGGCCGTTGCGCCCAGCTTCAGGAGGTCCCGGCGGGCGGTATTCACGCCCGCACCGTTTATTGCCGACGGTTCATCCGCGACGCGTATGTCGGGTTCTTGGGGATGTTCCGATACCTGATCCGGATTGCACTGTGTCATTGCGTTCGCCTCTTCATTGCACTTTGTTATTACGTTCTTTTGAATACGAATTCGTTCGTTGCGCCTCGATGCGCTATCTGCTGACGGCCGCCAAAAAGCCCAAAAAAGTACCCCGCGATAAAAACCGTGAGCGGTGTGTGGAAATTGGGTGTGAGCAGCGCGTGAAAGGCAGCCGCTACCGTGCGACGCCTGGATCAGCGCTGATTTGGCCTAAAGCAATAGCTGCTCTGACCGCGCCGTGGCGCGGCTTAAGCTACTGAGTCTCTGAGGTGTTCTGGTGTCGGGGCAGGCGTCCCGAACGCAGGTTCGGAGTCAGTATCCCGTGACGCAAAGGATCCTGACGGTGTGGTCGGAGGGGCTGTGCCTGAGGGGCGGAAAGGAGTGAGGGTGGATATCATCACGGCTGCGGTCTCTGAAATGCTTGATCGAAATCGTCCGATAGCGCACTAGCCCCCACAAACTGAGTACGCTTTGGTCAGAATACGTAGCATATTTGTTAAGCGCAATACGTAAAATTACGTAGAAAAGTAAGGGACAGGCTTATTCGGAGACGGGGTATAGCTGGTTTCCCCCGGTCGATGTTGCCCGTTGGGGTCCTGGTTCAACGGCTGCGAGTGCCTCGGATTCAATGGTCTGCCAAGTGACGCCGCAGCGTACCGCTTGAGGCGATCTCTGATGGCGGTTTGGTCGGATCTTTCCGGTTCATCCCTGGGAAACAGGGAACACCTCTAAGGCATCAGGGAAGGCCTGCCTCTCTGCTCGGGACGCTACCCGTGCCGCACTCGTGTTGCTGCTGCGGTTCGCTGAACGCGTGCGATCCCTAACGACGTTCGGGATCGCGAGTGAGGGAGGGTGCTGGCATCCTGATCGATGGTGCTATTGCTAAGGCAGTAGCGAATGGAGACCGCAGTTGCCGTGTCGAGGTGCGGGGTGCCAGCGCCACCGGCCTGGCTGTTGAGATCCCGGGAGATGTCATCGCTTCGGGAGCGGGTAGGGGCAGTATCGAGTTAGCTGAGCCGCCACGACGACCGCTTCGACACGATCCGTGACGTCTCTTCGCGGATTGCGCTGACGCTGAAGGCCGGTCGCGCCAGCGTATCGATGATGCCTGGCAGCGGCAGGGCAGTCCCCGGTGACTTGCGAAGGGCGCTCCAGGCATGCTGGTCGGGGGGCACCTGCTCCCGATGGGCCGTCCCGGCTCCGCATGGGCCAGCTCCGGATCGCTCGGTGTGGACTGCGGACCGCGGCGCCCGTCAGCCTTCTATCCATTCCTTATATAGCGTGTAGCTGACCGCCAGCAGCGTGGCACCGAGAAACGCGCCGATGAGGCCCCAGGTCAGTACGCCGCCGATGACTCCGATAAAGATCACGATCAGTGGCAGCCCCAGTTCCTTGCTGATGTAGGCGGGCTTGATGAAGTGATCGACCGTGTTCAATGCCGTGCCCCACGCCACAATGCCCAGCGCCCAGGGCAGCTGACCGTGGTAGAAGAGCCACAGGGCGGCCGGTATCCACACCAGGGAGGTGCCGAGTTGGGCCAGGGACAGCACGAAGCCGGCGAAACCCAGCAGTGGCGCGCCTGGCACGCCGGCCAGAGCCAGACCCAGGCTGAGCAGCATGGCCTGAACCACGGCCATCCCGACGATACCGAACATGACGGCACGTATCGTGCGCGCCACGGCGCCGACCAGTCGCGGGCCATTGGCAGCGCCAAGACGTTCCACTGTCGTTCGGACCCAATGCGCCGCCGTCTCGGCATGTAGGTAGAGGAGGCCCGTCACGATCACCGCGAGCAGAATCTCGACCATGGCCGTCAGGAGATGGACGCCCTGCGACAGTAGCCAATGACTGGTCTGCCCGATCCAGGGTTGTACGGTGCCCGCCATGCTGGCGGTGTCGGCCGTCATATCGCTCCAGCTCTGGTGCAGCAGGGGACCGATCATCGGGATCGCATCCAGCCACAAGGGGATCTTCTGCGGCAGAATCGTCGCCAGATCGTTGGCGACCCTGGCCAATTCGTGCACGTGCCGGGCTAGCGATCCCCCGAGGAACCCGAGGGGCAGTACGAACACCGTCAGCAACAGCGTGCTCATCAGCAGGGCGAGCACTTTCCGCGATAGCCCGGAGCGCCTTTCCAGTCGGCGAAAGATCTCCCATGTCGAAACGCACAGCACGCCGGCCCATAGGAGAGCACCCAGAAATGGCCGGACGACCTCGAACGAGGCGAGCGCGACCAGACCGATGGCCACATAGCGTAAAACAACCGCGAAGTTTTCTTTTGAAGTCATGGCAGGGAGGGTTCGGAATGGCTGAGGCGCGTGGCCACGCTGTGGGAGCCCGGAACAAATCTAAGCCGCTCTAAGTTAGGCTGTTAGTGTAACGGTTTGGCGATCCGCGGTGCGCGCCATCCCGAATATCGGGGAAGGGCCGCGGGAACGGAGGTAGAAATCGAGATATGAGGGGCAGTTGATGAACTGCCCCTGACGACACAGAAACGATGGGCTGGAAGCCTCTATGCGGTCGTGTCGCCTCTTTCGTCGCGGTGCCGAATGAGGCACGATGTGCCCGTGGATCGCCGGCCGCGATCCATCAGCGGAGGTTCGTATATGGCTGCAGACACCTTGACCGGGCGCGGTCGAAACTCATCCAAGGTCGCCGTCGCGGCTCCCAGGCGGCGGCCCGTCATCGGCCTTCGTTGTTCCGCGCAGGTCTTCCTTGCCCGGTTTCTCCGGCTACTGGCGACGGGGGCGCTCGCCGCGCTGTGGGTCAATGGCGCCAGGGCCGTCGATTTGCCGGCGCCGGAGCAACTGGTGCGGGAGTCGGGCCTCGTGCCGCAGGCGATCGCCGTGATCGAGCCACACGAGTCGCGGGCGGGGCGCGAGGTTCAGGCGAGCTATACCGGCTTGCCGCTGGCGCCACTCCTGGACCGGTGGTTCGGTAGCCGTTGGTCGGCGCCGGAGGCCGAAGTACTCTTCACGGCGCGGGACGGTTACCGCTCCGCGATTGCGGCGGAGGCGCTGCGCAAGGAAAGAACCTTGCTTGCGTTCGCGCGCAGTGACGGCGCCCCGTTCGTCGTCGACAACGCCGAGCAGAACCAGACCGCCGTGCCCCTCGGTCCCTATTACCTGGTCTGGGACAATCTGAATGCGCCCGATCGAGCGACCCGCGGCACTTATGGCTGGGCGTATCAGGTCGTGGCGATCGACGTCCGCTCGGCGCAGGACGACCGTGCGTTATTGCCCCGGGAAGCCGGTGCGGAGATAGTCCAGGGGTTTGCGCACGCCAAGAAACACTGCCTCAGCTGCCATGCCGTCCGCGGCGTCGGGGGGCGGAAGTATCCTGTCGATCTGGGTCGGGCCGCGTGCCGCTGGGACGACGCGGCATTGAAGGACTGGTTGCGCGAGCCCTCGGCGCTGCGTCCCGGAACGACGATGCCGGCGCTGAACCGCGAACTGCCGGCCGCCGAGCGCGAGCGGGTCAGCGACGGCATCGTGCGCTATCTGCGCGCGGTCGAAAGGGAAGACGGGTCCTGTTCGACCATCGTCACGCCGCGCTGAGGCGCCATCATAAGGCGTGACCAGCCGCGCCAATCCGGCGGGTAAACAAGGGGTTTAGCGGCCGGCGCCTTGTTCGAGCCACGCCAAGGTGAAATGATGCCGCGGTGGTGGCAAAGCACTCGATAGCGGCGGTGATCCAAATGCAAGAACTGACAGCGCAGGGACAGGCAATTCTCCAGGAACTCGCGCAGCGTTACGGGGTCAGCCTGGACGCAGCGCTGACCATGCTGCGGGCCGTCGCCCAGGGGCACGGCACCATGGCCCAGTTCAGTCATCCGGAGTTCGGTGGCAGCGGCCAATGGATGCAGGGCGGCATGACGATGGTCGGCGACATGTTCAACAATGCGTTGAAGGCGCGCGTCGACGGGCTGTGCAGCGAGTTGTCGGGCTTGTTGGCAAGCCAGCCGTTATTCGCCCCGCCGCCGGCGAGTCAGTCGCAGCAACAGGGCGGCAGCGGCGTCAGCCTGTTCGTCACGGCCGCGGACGCGGGCGTCTGGTGGCCGGCCGAGTTCGGTTCGCCCAGCAGTGTCGGCGCACAGAACGACGTTCGCTATGCCGTGTTTCCCGGTGCCCGGCGCCTGGTCGTTGACCTCGGCGGCCGGGTTACGGTCTACGACACGCTCGATCACCAGATCGGGGGTGTTTCGCAGCAACAAGGTGGAGTCGCTTCCCTAACCTTCACCAGCCAGTACGGCACCGTGCGCGTGGCCGACCTCCCGATCGTGTCCGGCGAACGCGCCGAGTCTGCCGTCCCGGCCGCCGCTGCGATGGTGCCGGAGCCCGTACCGGAAGCGGGTTCGGGAGCGGGCGGCGATGTCTTCGGACAGATCGAGAAGCTGGCCGCGTTGCACGACCGGGGCTTCATCTCCGATCAGGAGTTCGCCCAGAAAAAAGCCGAATTGCTCAGCCGGATCTGAAGTCCTTCTCGGTATCGCCGCGGCGCGAGTCGCGCCTCGCCGGGTAGGCCGTGTTCCGGCGTCGCCCGCAGGCGTCCACCCCGTCGCCATGCTGCGCCGAAGTTCCGTTTCAGAGACACCAAACGCATGACGTCCTCGCTTTACATCAGCACCACCGGCGCCGGGTCGGGCAAGGCGCTGGTCGCCCTCGGCATACTCGATGTGGCGCAGCGCCGCACGCCCCGGATCGCGTTCTTCCGCCCCATCGCGGAGGGAGACCCCGGTCAGGAACGGGATGAGGACATCGATCTGATCCTGGGGCATTTCGGCTTGCCGCAGACTTACGAGTCCTCGTTCGGGCTGTCCGCCGCTGCCGCGATTGGCCTGCTCGCCGAGCACAAACCGGACGAGATCATCGACCGGATCATCGCGAAGTACAAGGCGCTGGAGGATACCTGCGACTTCGTGCTGCTCGAAGGGACCGATTTTCTGATCGAGACGACATCGGCCTTCGAATTCAACTTCAACCGCGAGATCGCCAAGAACCTCGGAAGCCCGGTGCTGGTCGTCGGCAGTGCCGAAGGGCGATCGGTTGAAGAGGCGCTGGGTTCGGTGGGAATTGCGATCGACTCGCACCGTTTCCGCGGCTGCGAAATTTTTGGCGCGGTCGTGACCAAAGCCGATCCGGCCGACGTCGAAGCCCTGGGAAACGGACTGCGCCAGCGCTACGGGCACGAGAACTGGGCGCTCGGCGTGGTGCCCTTCGACCGGACGCTGGGCAGTCCGCGGGTGGCGGAAGTGGCGGAGCAACTGGGGGCCGAAGTGCTTTACGGCGCAAACCGGCTCGATGCGCTCGTCTATGACTACCTGATCGCGGCCATGCAGTCACAGCATGCGATCGAATGGCTGCGCGACAATCATCTGGTCATCACGCCGGGGGATCGCGCCGACGTGATTCTGTCGATGCTGCAAGCCAATCAGTCGGCGAATTACCCGCAACTGTCCGGGCTGGTGCTGTCGACCGGCTTCAAGCCCGAGCCGTCGGTGGCCCGACTGCTGGATGGTCTGCCGGACCCCTTGCCGATCCTGTCGGTGAAGATGGATACCTATGTGACGGCGATGCGTCTGCAGTCGGTACGGGCTCGGCTGCGGTCCGGCGACCAGGCCAAAATCCGGCGCAGCATCGAACTCTTCGATCGTTCCGTGGACCTGGATCGATTGGTTTCCGCGCTGAAGGCGACTCGCCCGCAGGGCTTGACGCCGAAGATGTTCACCTATCTGCTGCTCCGCAAGGCTCGAGCCGATCGCCGCCATATCGTGCTGCCCGAGGGTGATGAACCGCGGATCCTCGAAGCGGCCGGCCACCTGCTCGCGAAGGATGCCGCGGCCCTGACCCTGCTCGGGTCCAGGGAAAAAATCGCGCAGGCGATCAAGAAGCACCGGATCCCTGTCGACATCAACCAGTTGAACATCATCGATCCGGCGACCAGCGATCGGATCGACGAGTACGCCCAGACATTCTATGAACTGCGTAGACACAAGGGTGTGACGCCTGAACTGGCCCGTGACTGCGTGATGGACGTGTCCTATTTCGGCACGATGATGGTCTACACGGGTGAGGCCGACGGCATGGTGTCCGGCTCCGTGCACACGACCCAGCACACGGTCCGGCCCGCCCTGCAATTGATCAAGACCAAACCCGGCTACTCGATCGTTTCGTCCGTGTTCCTGATGTGCCTCGAAGATGGGGTGCTGGTCTACGGGGATTGCGCGGTGAACCCCGACCCCGATGCCGAGCAGTTGGCGGAGATCGCCATCGTGTCGGCCGAGACGGCCCTGGCTTTCGGCATCGATCCCAAGGTCGCGCTGCTGTCGTATTCGTCCGGGACCTCGGGCGTCGGCGCGGATGTCGAGAAGGTGCGTGCTGCAACGGCGATCGCGCGCCGACGCCGGCCGGATCTGCTGCTCGAGGGGCCGATTCAGTATGACGCCGCGGTCGATCGCGCGGTCGCGGCTCAGAAGATGCCGGGCTCGGAGGTGGCTGGACAGGCGACGGTGCTGGTTTTCCCCGACCTGAACACCGGCAACAACACCTACAAGGCCGTGCAGCGCGAAACGGGCGCCATCGCCATCGGCCCGATCCTTCAGGGTCTCCGGAAGCCGGTGAACGACCTCAGCCGGGGCTGTACCGTCGACGACATCGTCAACACCGTCGTCATCACTGCGATCCAGGCCGCCACGGCGGAGCGCTCGCCAGCGGACAGGGCCGGGGAGCTGGAAGGCGGTTTCTGATCGGGCAGGTTCCGGCGCCGACTCGGCGGGACGGGGTCGCGTCGCCGTGCCGCCCCCTTGCCGAAAGCCGCCGCGGTTCGTATCTTCGTGTCCTCGCCACACCTCACGGCCCAGCCAAGGAACCCACGATGAATTCACCTGCGCAGCGACTCCGCGACTTGCTGCAATTGCCCGGCATTCTGACGATGCCCGGCTGTCATGACGCGATCAGCGCCAAGCTGATCGAACGCTCCGGTTTCGATGCCACGTTCATGAGCGGCTTCGCGGTGTCCGCGGCGCGCCTTGGCTTGCCGGACACCGGACTGATCTCGTATGCGGAGATGCTGGATCAGGGACGGGCGATCTGCGACGCCGTCTCGATCCCGGTTTTCGGTGACGGCGACACGGGCTTCGGCAATCCGATCAACGTGAAGCGAACGGTGCGCGGCTATGCAGCGGCGGGGTTTGCCTGTGTGATGATCGAGGATCAGCTTGCGCCGAAGCGTTGCGGCCACACCCATGGCAAGGCGGTCGTGGGACGGGATGAAGCCTTGATGCGAATTCAGGCCGCGGTCGATGCGCGCCAGGCGGGCGCGGACATTTTGATCATGGCCCGCACGGACGCCCGCGGCACCGAGGGTCTGGACGAGGCCATCACGCGGTGTCGCCAGTTCCGGGAGATCGGCGCGGACATCACCTTTCTCGAAGCCCCGGAGAGCGAGGAGGAGATGCGCCGCTATTGCACCGAGGTGGGCGGTCCCAAGATGGCGAACATGATCGAGTTCGGCCGGACGCCGCTGCTTCCGCCGGCCCAATTGGCGGCCATCGGGTACCGTATCGCCGTCTATCCGCTGACCTTGTTGAATGTGTCGATACTGGCGATGCGTGACGCGCTGGAGGCGCTCCGCAACGGGCGAGCTCCGTCCCGGTTGTTGAACTTCGAGCAGCTTACGTCGTGCGTGGGATTTCCCGAGTACTGCGCCGAGGAAGCCCGGTACAAAATCACCGAGCGCTGAGAAGCGCCTCCTCTACCTTAACGACTCCGCGCGCTGCGCCGAAGCCGCTGAACGCGGCCTCTCTCTTGAAATATGTCGACCGTCTCCTTGCAGTGTCATCCCGGCGCGCCCTGCCCCGCAGTGCGTGCTATCGACGTGACCGTCGCGTCCGACAAGGCGGGCGCCTGGCAACTGCAGTATGCCGTCCATGGCACGATTGCCGATCTGCAGCTGCCCGAACCGGCAATACCGCGGCGGGCCGACGGCCTGTGGCGTCACACCTGCTTCGAAGTGTTCTGGCGGCATGGCGGACAACCGCGTTATCAGGAGTGGAACTTTTCGCCATCGGGCGCTTGGGCCGCCTATCGCTTCGACGATTATCGGCGCGGCATGACAACGCTCGAAACCGCCGCAGCGCCCGGCATCGTTGCCCGTGCCGAGGCCTCCGAATTCCGGCTCGAGGTCGTACTGGAGCGGCCACCGTTCGCGGCCGATGCCGGAGCGTCCCTCGAACTCGCCTTGACGGCCGTCATCGAGGAGCGTGACGGGCGGCTTTCGTACTGGGCTCTGCGGCATGCGCCAGGACAGCCTGACTTTCATCACCCCGACGGGTTTGTGCTCTCGCTGCGACCGGACGACCCGGGTTGCGGCGCCATCTCGAGGATCTGACTCATGCGCTTCGGTATCGACCGCCTGCTGGCGGAATCGGATTTGCGCCGCCCGCTAGCCGGGCGGCGCGTCGCCCTGCTGGCTCATCCGGCCTCGGTCACCGAGACGTTCGAGCACTCGCTCGATGCGCTCGCTGCCACTGACGGAGTTGAGTTGACCGCGGCCTTCGGGCCCCAGCACGGCCTGCGCGGCGACAAGCAGGACAATATGGTGGAGTCGCCGGATTTCGCCGATCCGAACCTCGGCATCCCGGTGTTCAGTCTGTATGGAGAGGTCCGTCGGCCGACACCGGCCATGATGGACACCTTCGACGTGCTGCTGATCGACCTCCAGGATCTCGGCTGCCGCATCTACACCTTCATCACGACGCTGCGCTACGTGTTGGAGGCAGCAGCGGAGCATGGGAAGGCCGTCTGGGTTCTGGATCGGCCGAATCCAGCGGGTCGCCCGGTCGAAGGGCTGCGCCTGCGGGAAGGCTGGGAGAGTTTCGTCGGCGCCGGCGCGCTGCCGATGCGACATGGCCTGACCCTGGGCGAACTCGGTCAGTGGTTCGTCGACACGCTGCGCCTCGACGTCGATTATCGCGTTATCGACATGCAGGGCTGGCAGCCCGAGCAGAGCCCCGGTTTCGGTTGGCCGCTCGGGGAGCGCTCGTGGATCAATCCCAGCCCCAATGCCCCCAACCTGTGGATGGCGCGCGCCTATGCCGGCACCGTGATGCTGGAGGGCACGACGCTGTCCGAAGGACGGGGTACGACGCGCCCGCTGGAGTTGTTCGGTGCGCCGGATCTCGATGCCGTGGAGATCCTGGAAACGATGCGGGCTGTCGCACCGGACTGGCTCGCCGGCTGCCGGTTGCGGCCGTGCTGGTTCGAGCCCACGTTCCACAAGCATGCCGGTGCCTTGTGCTCGGGCCTGCAAATCCATGTCGATGATCCCGCCTACGATCACGCGGCATTTCGCCCGTGGCGTCTGCAGACTCTCGCCTTCAAGGCCATCCGCGGCCTGTATCCGGACTATCCGTTGTGGCGCGACTTCGCCTACGAATACGAGTTCGACCGTTTGCCGATCGACCTGATCAATGGCAGCCCCCTGCTGCGGGAGTGGGTCGACGACCCTCGCGCCGAAACCGGCGACTTCGATCGCCTGGCCCAGGCCGACGAGGCTGCGTGGCGCGAGGAGCGCATCCCCTACCTGCGGTACGGCTGACCGCCGTTCCATCTCCGCCTGCCGGCTAGCCGCCCGCGAGCTGGCCTGAGCCGGCGGGTGCCGGGCCTGTCGTCCTGGTCACCACGGGCCGGTTTCCCCTGCCGACTCGGGCGCACACGGCCTGGGCGTAACTGGCCCCCCTCGCCTCCATCCGCTAAGCACGCGCTCTGAAAGAAGGCGACCGCCCTCCGGCTGAGCCCGCGCTCTCGGCGGCCCATTCCGTCTCCGTCCCAATCCGGTCGCAACTGCGGCCAATCACAGGCAGCGCCGTGACGCCGTCGGCTCTCGGTCTCCTCGCGGCCCACTGATCACCGTTCTCTCCGAATGGGCTCGCTCTGTTCCTCGCTTTGCCCCTGCGGCAGCGACGTAGGTCCGATTAGCGCAGCGTAATCGGACGAATGGATCATGCATCCCCAAGTCCGTCGGTGGCGCGCGAGCGAGCCACCGACGGGAGCGTCGCGTCACGGCCGGCCTGATCTTCCCCAGTCCGTCATTCCGGCAGGGCATGCCGTGGTCCCGGTACAGAGCCCCTCCCATCCTTCGATGCCTTGCCGGCCGCGTACTTCGGGATACGGGGGATGCAAGCCGGACTGTGGCGGAGGTTGAACCTGGAAGCGGCGGTTGGTCGCGGGCCCCCTGACCGTTCAGGAGCTTGGTGCAATCTTGTGGGCGCGGATTCACTCGCGCGCAGGAGCTTGTGCATGCGAATAAATCCGCACCTATCCAGGTTACCAAAGAGGTTATTGCGTAGGGGCAATTCATGAATTGCCCCTACGGTGCCGAAGAGCCGGGCTAGAAACTTCGTGCCATTGCCCGCGCCATATTGCTTCCAGCGTCACCAGACTCAGTAGCCCATCCGCGGCGAACAATGTGATCACCGGTTTTTCGGGGGTGGGCGGAGCAGATCCGCATCAATTGCCCGTGTCGCGGTGATACCTCCGCTGAACTGTGACCCTGGTCACCATTTATTCACTTGGCTAGCTAAAAGTCCTTACTAGAGTTTGGTCATGCTCGGTTCAGTTCGATAACGGGTTAAACATAACCCATATCGAAAGAGCAAAAAGCGTTTCCGATTGATACATCCAGGCTCTATGGTGAATGAAATGAAAACCATGACTATGACCGCGATAGCATCAATACTGATTGCTACCGCGCCCATGGCGTCGGCGGTCTCTTTATCTGTGACGAAGCTGAATTATGCTGACCAACAGGTCTTTACGACCAGCGCAGCGAAGCGGTTGACGCTCAAGAATGTTGGAACAAAGGCTGAAAGTATCTCGACGTTCAAAGTGGTGAGTGAAAACTATCGCATGGTCACAAATACTTGCGGATCATCGCTGGCTGCAGGGCAGAGCTGCTATGCCAACGTGGCTTTTGCTCCGTTATCTGAGGGGGCGTTGACGGGTGGTATCACCGTGCGGACATCGCAGACCAATACTACCGTTACCCTGGCTGGAAATGGTATCAGCCCGCTGGCGGAAAAGGTCGGGCCGAAAAAATGGCATCCCGGTCACTACGCACAGTTACCGAATAAGATCGACTTGGCGGCCGTCAAAAGAATCATGCCGAATATCCCGCCGGTTATCAAGGGTGTAATGGTTCCGGTGGTCTGGAGCAAGATCGAGACCTCGAAAGGTGTTTATGACTTCTCTGTGCTGAAAGCCCAGTTCGACGTGGTCAAGGGGGCGGGAAAACGTATGGTGGTTCTGTTTCAGGATATGTGGTTTGACGACGTGAACCCGCAATGCGTGCCGGCCTACATGCTTGACGATCCGGTCTATGAGGGCGGTCAGCAGGTCGGTTTGAACGCTGAAGGTCAGCCCGCCGGCTGCGAAACCAAGCGCTGGGTGCCGGCCGTCATGGACCGCATCATCGCGGCCCATCAGGCGCTGGGCAAGGCTTTCGACTCGGATCCGATGTTCGAAGGTGTGACGACCGAGGAAAGTGCCGTGGTCGCTCCGAACGCGCGCGACTACGTCGATCAGCTGAAACGGTTGGGGAGCGCACTGCCGCTGGCCTATCCGACCTCGCTGACGAATATGTGGATCAATTGGCGGACCGCGCCCTACACGGCCGAGTTGATCGACCATCTGTATCGCAGCGGTGTTGGCTTCGGCGGCCCGGACACGGTGCCGACCACGCTGTACAGCAACGAGGCCTACCCCTTCTACCCGCAGTACGCCGGCAGGACCTACTCGCTGATGGCGGCGCAACCGACGCATCTGATCTGGAAAGCGAACCCGATCGGTGAAGGCCTGCTGACCCTGGACGACGTGTTCCACTTCGCGGTCAACGACCCGCAGGGCATCAACGCGACGCATCTTTTCTGGTGGTACTTCAAGAACGATAGCAGCCCATATGATTTCTTCGACACGGTCGACGTGATCAAGGCTAACGGCGCCGTCATCAACGATACCTGCCCGGAAAACCTGATCTGCAACACGCAATGATTGAACGATTGATCACCGCACGCTAGGGGCTGCCGGATCGACAGGGCGCAAGCGCCAGTCCGATCCCGCAGCCTCTGCCTTTTCCTGCCACGAGCCACCGGGCCCTACAGTGGCCAATCCTCCGACTTCCGCCACGCCCGCATCAAGCCGTTCGACGGCAAGGTCTCGTCCGTCAGCTTCCGGGCCGTTTCGGCACCGGCGACCGGCAAGCCCGTCGGATCGAGCAGGCCGATCTGCACCAACACGCTGGCCTGATCCCAGTAGATGTGTTCGTTATAGAGCTTGTCGCCACGAAACCGGACGATCGCGACCAGCGGGATCTCCACGTAACGGCCTGTCGGCGGGATGCCCGGCAGCATCCAGTCCATCTCGATATCGTGCGTGAAGCAGAACAGCAGTTCGTCGACCAGGCTCGTTTCCCCAACCGTTCGGGAGATCGGGACCAGACGCGTGTCAGCCGGCGTCTTCGGGATGAAATGGTATTTGTAGAAGCGCTTCAACTGTTTGTGGCCGACACCGCCGGTCATGGTCGGGATGTGATTGACGTAAGGGCTGGCAACCATCGTGGCCATCGTGGCGTCGACGTCGCGGGTCGCGAATTCGCAGGCGCAGTGCTGATCCCACAGGGCCGAGAAATCATGGTGCGGTCCCATCTGCCGACGCAGCAGCACGACGCTGCGCTGATGAGCGATCAGGGCCGAGGCAGGGTCATAGCCGACGTGCCCCTTCCGGAAGAAACCCGCTTCGACGTCCGGATAAACGTAGCGTGTCAGGTGTGGGCTGCCGTCCAGCGCAGACCGCAGCGGTTCCGGCGGATGACCCGGGTTGCCGGCGGTGTGCACGACGACCGGGACGCGCAGGCCGTCAATGTCGGTCGGTGCCAGCGCCAACAGGTCCGGGGTATAAGCCACGGCACAATCCACCCAGCAACGGGTCGCTGCGCGCAGTGCCGGCAGTCCGCCCTCGCCGAAGCCGAGGACGCCGATTCGTCCGATCGTCTCGGGCAACGCACGGAGTCCGTCCGTCAGCGCGCGTAGCGCATCGGGCGTCGTCGAAGCCGAGTCGACGGCGGCCGGCGACGCAAGCATCACCACGTAGCCTTCCTCGGCGAAGAGCCGAGCGGTGTCGTATGTCCCGCGTTGGTCGTCGGCGCGTCCGGGGCATACCAGGAGGCCCGGTCCCTTGCCGGCATCCGGCAGGAAAACGGTCGCCGTGATCTGCGAGCCGTCGTTCAGTTCGACGGTGAGGCTACGCCCGTTCGTCATCACAGGCTGGCCCGGCTGGCAAGGGAACCGCCGGCCGCGTGGTGCGATGCGCGCTTCATTTCTTGCCTCCGGCCTCGGTGCCGCACTGTTCGGAGGCCTCGGCGTATTTCGTTCCCCGGTCCATTGCGTCCAGAACGCACTGCCATTGCGCGATGCTCCGTTCCTTCTGAGAGATTTGGCAGCTGCCGATCAGGCGCTTGCGATCGCGTTCGTAGGTATTCGCCTCGACGATATATTTCTTCATCACGCTTTCGCACAGCGCAATGCGCTGCTGTGTGTCGGCATTCTCCGGCGACGGACCCGAACATCCGGCCAACACGCCTGCTGCGATGATCCCTAGCCCCTTTTTGTCCATGTGCGGTCTCCGAGATTGGTGGAAGGCGGGGCGCAAAGTCTAACTCACTGGCCAGCTCCTTGCGCGACAAATCACGGTTTAGATTGACATTCTGCCAGCGACCGAAAGCCCGTGCCGTCTCGCGATGCCCTGTCGACCCGACGCCTGCTCCAGCGCTGGCGTGGCGCCGCCATCGATCCGGCGGCCTGTCGTGTCGGTATGCGCCATGCGGTATGATCTGCCGGGGTCGGATGCGGTGATGGAGCAAGGCAAAGCCCGGCGCTCTACCCGATGGCTACCGCGCTCGCCGCATTGCGCCGGGGTTCGTGGCAGCGCGACCCACCGCTGCCGGGCGCGAATTTCTTGTCACCGAATGGAACGAGTGATCACCCATGGCCGTTTACCTGTACCTGTCATTGATTCCGGAAGCGCTGATCGCTTCCATGCTGCCGCCCGAGGAATTCGGCCAGTACTACGCGACCGGCCATCAGTGCAAGACGAAGGGGCAGGCGGTCTTCTTCGAGATCGACCCGGAGTTCCGGCATCCTTATTTCCCGATCGAGGCTGGGATCGCCCGCTGTGTGGCCCATCCGGACGGAAAGCCCAAGAACTCGGTCTACATCTCCGTCTATCGTGTGCTGGAACACCTCCCCGTCGAGGTCTTGGGCAAGCTGCATTTGAGTACCAGCTATGGCCAGACACTGGCCCTGGAAGCGCAGGAGCCTGTCCCGGAGCCGGAAGCGACGCGCCATCTATACCAGGATCTTGCGCCGGCGGGTGCGTTACTCGTCAGTACGCTGGATCCGGTTCGCTACTACCACGCCGTCGCCAACGAACCCACGAAATTCATCCGCTATCCGGCCTTGGCCTTCGTCGAACTCGGCCTGGGCGCGCTGGCCGAGGATCCCGAGTATGGTGCGATGGGCGATCTGCCTTACGACTACATGCATCCTTTGCGCGAAGCGCTGATGGTGCTGGAGCCCGGGGTCAAGGACACCAAGCTCGTCGCGCGGGCCCATTCCGCGGAATTTCCGTACCGGATGGTCAAGACCGGCTTTTTCGTCGGCAACGGGCCTCGGCTCAGCTACTACCCGATGCCGAAACCCGAAGTGCTCCGCCGGGACCACGCACGTTGGTGGCGTCTCGCCAATCTCTAGACCGTGCGGCCGGGACCGAGGCCGCGGCGGCCAAGAGCCCGCCGCTGGCTGCATGACCGAGTGCGGGCGGCGCCCGAACCGATCAACCCGATAATAAGGAGGAACTAGCCATTTCTGCGCAAACCACTTTTTCAGTCGTGATCGCCCTGCTGACCGGCCTGGCCGGTGTCGGCTACGTGGTGTGGCAATTCCGTCAGGTGCTCGGACACGGTCAGGGCAACGAACGCATGCAGCAGATCGCCGGCGCGATTCAGGAAGGGGCGTCTGCCTTCCTGGGCCGGGAGTATCGGGTGCTGGCGATTTTCGTCGCCGTCGTTGCGACCGTCATCGCCTCGTTTCTGAGTTGGCAGACGGCGCTTGCCTTCGTTGCCGGATCGATCGCCTCGGCCGGTGCGGGTTACCTCGGCATGTATGTGGCCGTCCGGGCCAATGTCAGGACCGCGGATGCCTGCAGCCATGGCCTACATGACGGACTGCGCGTCGCCTTCGGCAGCGGCGCGATCATGGGCATGTCCGTGGTCAGTTTCTCGCTGCTCGGGCTCGGTTGCCTCTATCTGCTGTTCCGGGGCGATCCGGGCTACCTGACCTACATCACCGGCTTCGGCTTCGGCGCCAGCAGTATCGCGCTATTCGCCCGGGTCGGCGGCGGTATCTACACCAAGGCCGCCGATGTCGGCGCCGATCTGGTAGGCAAGGTCGAGAAAGGCATTCCGGAGGACGATCCGCGCAACCCGGCTTCGATTGCCGACAATGTCGGCGACAACGTCGGCGACGTGGCCGGTATGGGGGCTGACCTGTTCGAGAGCTACAGCGGCTCGATCATCGCGGCGGCGACGCTGGGCGCGACCTTCGGCGGCGCTGCATCGCCCGCCTTCATCGGTCTGCCGTTCCTGGTCGCCGCGGTCGGTGTGCTGTCGGCGCTGTTCGGCATCTACATGGTCCTCGGCGACGGATCCGCATCGATGGAGACTGCTAAAGGCGGCGTCATCGGCGGTTTGCAGCAACGGTTCCACGCCGCGTTTCGACGCCATGTCGCGCGGATCGACGAGAACGCGACGCTGGAGGATCTGCTGAAGGCCTTGCGCCGTTCGGTGTGGGGCGCTTCGGCAGTCGTGCTGGCGTTGTCCCTCATCGTCGTGCTGGGGTCGGGCGTCAGCTTCAATTACTGGCTGGTGATCCTGGTGGGTCTCGTCGCCGGCAACGCGATTGCTTACGCCACCGAGTATTACACCTCGTACACGGAAAAGCCGACCCAGGGCATCGCGCATGCGACCCAGACCGGCGCGGCGACGACTATCATCCAGGGATTGGCCGTCGGTATGATGAGTACGGTCGCGCCGGTGCTGATCGTCGCCATCGCCATCCTGCTCAGCATCTGGCTCGGCATCAAGGCCGATGGTTCGATGGCGGCCGGACTCTACACCGTCGCGCTGTCCGGTGTCGGAATGTTGAGCACGCTGGGCGTTACGCTGGCCACCGATGCGTACGGGCCGGTCGCGGACAATGCCGGCGGCATCGCCGAGATGAGCCACCTGCCGGCCGAGATCCGGTGTCGGACCGATGCGCTGGACAGTCTGGGGAACACCACGGCGGCCACCGGCAAGGGCTTCGCCATCGGTTCGGCGGTGTTGACTGCGCTGGCGTTGATGGCGGCCTATGTGACTGCCGCGAAGATCGATAGCCTCAGCCTGCTCGGGCCGACGGTTCTGCCCGGCATCCTGATCGGGGCGATGCTGCCCTACCTCTTTTCGGCACTGACGATGATGGCCGTCGGCAAGGCGGCCTACCAGATCGTCATCGAAGTCCGCCGGCAGTTCCGGGAAATCCCTGGGTTGATGGACGGTGAGGCCATTCCGGACTACCGCTCGTGCGTGGGTATCTGCACCGAGACGGCGCTGCGCGAAATGATCATACCGGGCGCGCTGGCAGTGGTCGTGCCGCTCGTGGTCGGCTTCATTCTGGGCAAGGAGGCGCTCGCCGGGCTGTTGATCGGGGTCACCAGTTCGGGGTTTTTGCTGGCCGTGATGATGGCCAATAGCGGCGGGGCCTGGGATAACGCCAAGAAGTGGATCGAGGCGGGTCAATACGGTGGCAAGGGGTCCGATGCGCACAAGGCAGCGGTGGTCGGCGACACGGTCGGCGATCCATTCAAGGATACCAGCGGTCCGTCACTGAATATCCTGATCAAGCTGATGAGCATCGTCAGCCTGGTTTTCGCGTCGGCCTTCGGCCCGGGTTGGTTCAGTTTCTGATTCCGGCGCGGTTCGGGCGTTCCGATCGCTTCACTCTGCGAGGGCAAGCCAGGGCCTTGTAGGACTCCGGCTTGTCGTCTGCAGCCTCCCCCCTCGGCGGGGAGCACGGGGCCGTCGCCCCATGCTCCCCTGCAGCAATCAGCGCACGCGGCACTGCTCGGTGTCGGAGATCACCGTGCGGCCCTGGGCGTCGAGGATCTTGCCGACGACCTGACCGCCCACGATGAAGTTGCCGGGGATCTTTACCGCGCCGGCTTCGTTCGTGGCGCTGTCGAAATCGAACGCCACCTCATCGCCCACGGCAACCTCCAGGTTTGACGTCTTGCGGTTGTCGCCCGAAATGATACGGGCCTTGTGGCTTCCGGCGGGCAGATTGGCGCCATCAATCGAAACTTTCGACCGGTTTGCGCGCTTTTCACACGTGATCTTGATGACTGCGGCGCTGGCGTCGCAGGTAGCGAAGGTGAATGCGGCTGCGGTCGTCAGCAGGGCGAGGGTACGAGTCAGTTTGCTCATGCTAATTAGGCTCCAAAAAGCGACTTATTGTGTTTGACCGATGCGACTGCGGGTTTTGCCGTCGATCATCGGTGTCAGTCGGTTAATCCATGCGCTGAGCCGATTCGTTCAAAGGCGCGTCAGTTTTTTCCTGGCGACCGGTTACCCTCTGGTGCGGGAAGGCCTGATTTCTCGCTAGGGGTCTGGCGTGATCCGATGCGCTCAGCGCCGGATGGAGTCGTCCGCGGGTGCTGGCCCTGACCGAACGGCCAGTCGTAAAGCCGGTCACAGAGCCTGTTCGCTGGAACGGAGGTTGAAGCGTTTGGCCGTCTGCGTGGGGGCACACATGAATTGCCCCTACAGCCCGGGAAGAACGGCCTCATTGCGTATAAGTGATCCGAGGTCCATGGGGCCATGAACCTTTCCGACGGAAACCGGCATTTACCAGTCATGAACACCGTGATCGGGATAGAGGGACTGGATGGCTGCTGGATTGTTGGTCGAGATTGACGAGTTGCCGGGAATGTTGCACGCGCGTCCAGATCAACAGGTAAAGACGAGCACCAGGGATACGCGCTCGCCGGACGATGTCGCGTTGTTGGCGCGCATCGGTAATTCGGATAGTGAAGCGATGGAGGTGCTGTACCGGCGTTACTTTCCCCGTGTAGCCCGATTCGCCGGGCGGATGCTGTCGAGCCCCGAGGTGATCGAGGAAGTCGTCAACGACGTCATGTACGTGGTCTGGCGGAAGGCGTCCACGTTCAACGGGCAGGGACAGGTCTCCACATGGATCTTCGGGATCGCCTACCGCATCTGCCTGAAGGCGCGCGGTAATCTTCCCTCGGATGCACACATGCCGCTGGACGAGGCCGAGGACCTGATACCGGGAACCGCCGACCGTGGCCTGGACGCATTCGAACTGGCAGACTGGGTCGAGCATCTGTTTGGTCAACTGCCGCTGGAGCAGCGGGCGGTGCTGGAACTGACCTATCATCACGACCTGAAGTACGGCGAGATTGCCGAGATACTCGGTTGCCCGGAAAATACCGTGAAGACCCGGGTGTTCCATGCCAGAAAGAAGATCCGGGCACTGATGCCCGATGCCAATGGCGAAGCGGCTATACGACTCGGGGGGACGTCATGAAAATGCCTGAAATGCACGAACTGGATAGCCACGACGAGATGGGTCTGCTGTTGCCCTGGTATGTCAATGGCACGCTGGACGCAATGGAGTCAGCCCGGGTGCGGGCTCACTTGCGGGGCTGCAGCCGCTGCCGTGACGAAGTCGCAGCGCAGCGCGAGTTGCGCGCGCACCTCAAGGCGATGCCGCCGGTGTCGGAGATCGATACCGATCTCGCGCTCGGCAAGTTCATGGCGCGCATTCGCGAGGAATCGATCGCGACTCGACAAGCTTCCGCGGCGGGCGGGAATGGCTCCCGCAGGAGTCTGGGCGTCCTGCTGAACTGGTTTGTCCTGCCGGGACAGCGCCCGCTGGTGTGGGCGGGCGTCGCGGCGCTGCTCGCCCTGGCGATACTGCCTCTGGCATCCGACCTCGGTTCCCCGGTCGGCTCGAACGTCTTTCACACGGCGGCGAGTCCGGGCAGTTACGCCAGGTTCGAGGCAAACGATGTCCGCGTGGTGTTCGCACAGCCGTTGACGGCCGAGGCTATCCAGTCGATCGTGGAGTCGCTCCAGGGGCGCGTCGTGGATGGGCCCACCGGTCCCGGCGTCTACACGATTCGATTCGACGCACAGGATCCGTCCCCGGATTTCGTGGCGGAACGCCTGGATCGTCTGCGCGAGCGAGCGGATGTCGCCTTCGCGGCACCGGCCATCCCGGTTTCCGATCCACACCGTTGAGGTCGCTGGTGCGCCGATGCTGAGCCGCCTGTTGCGGGTCGCCTTGTCTTTTGGGGTGGCTGCCGCAAGCGTTGCATCCGCCAGCGCCGCCGGCCCATCAGACCCGGCTTCGGTGCCGCGCCACGAGGCGGCTGCCAACGCATCGCGCGAGATCCTGGTGACCTTCGCCGACGAACGAGAGGGACGGGTGGCGATGGGCGATGCGGTCAGTGCCTACCGCCAGCGGGGCCATTATGGGAATTCGACGTGGAGCGAGCGGCATGCTGCAGAACTGGCGGAAGACTATGGGCTGCTGCAAAAAGGGCAGTGGCCAATTACCGCGCTGGGCGTCCATTGCGTCGTTTATGAGGTGCCGGCGCCCCAGTCGGTCGACCTGATCCTCCGCAGACTCGACGCGGACCGGCGCGTCGAATCCGCCCAGACCATGCGCAATTTCCACGTGATGTCGGCGAGAAGTGTGCCACAGCCGGGGGGCGGCGATCCGTTGGCCCGGATGCAGGCCGGGCTGCAGTCGATGCGCGTCGAACCCGCCCACCGTTTCGCTACCGGGCGGGATGTGGATATCGTCGTGATCGACACAGGCGCGGACGACGGACATCCCGAACTGCGCGGTCACGTGACCTCGCTGGAAAGCTTCGTGCCTGATTCGCAAGAGACCGCGTCTGATGTCCACGGCACCGCCGTTTCCGGCATCATCGCGGCAGCGGCCGGTAACGGGCAGGGCATCGTCGGCATCGCTCCCGACGCCAAGGTTCGCGTGATGAAGGCCTGCTGGCAGAGCCGTTCCCGCAGGCCGGATGCTCAGTGCAGCACCTTCACGCTGGCGCTGGCCCTGAATACCGCGATCAACGCCAAGCCCCGGATCATCAACATGAGCCTGAACGGCCCGGCGGATCCGTTGTTGGGGCGGTTGATCGCGAAGGCGATCCGCGAAGGCATCGTCGTGGTTGCCTCGGAAGCGGACACGCCCGGCCCGGACGACGAGTTCCCAGCTTCCGTTCCCGGCGTGATCGCCGTGCGCACCGCTGCGCCGGCGCGTCTGTCATCCGCGTCGGCGACGGATTCCCTGGCGGCGCCGGGTACGGAGATACTGACGACCGTCCCGCATGCTGCGTATGGCTTCATGACCGGTAGTTCGTTCGCCGCGGCGCACGTTTCGGGCTTGGTTGCGCTGTTGCTGGAGTTGAACCCCGCACTGGGGGGCGAGCAGATTCGGGCCCTGCTGCGCGCGTCGGTCGAGCGCGTTGGCGATGGCGATTCCGGTCGCGTCAGCTGCATCGACGCGTGCAATGCCGTCGCACGGCTGATCAAACGTCCCGGAGTCTGCGCTTCCGTTCATCGCCGGGACCCGGGCGCTGCGAATCGCGGTGCTGCCGAGGTCAGTAGTCTCACCCGTGAATTGCCCCCAGGCGGTGGGCCAGACGTTGCAACGCCCATCCTGACGGTCAGTCTTGCAACCCGCTCCGCCCCTGATTCCCGCCTCATCCCCTTGTCATTCGCACGCTAATCGGGATCCAGGGTCTTCGCCAGCGGCGCTCGCCCCCCGCTCTGTGGTGAACCCGGTTTCGCGGCCGGCGCCACGTCTGCTTGATCCCGCGGATTCGGAGCGTCGCCATCCCGGCGCGTTCCCCCGGGTCTGTCGAGCGCCTACAATCGCCGGTCGACGGGCCCGGAAGACGGGCAATCCGATCCATCCTCGCCGCAACCCTGCCAGGAGCATCCGATGCCTCACAACACCATCGACAATCTCATGCCCAAGGATGTGGCGCTGCAGGCCGAGAATGCGGGCGTCATCAAGGCCAATCTCGACATTCGGTCGACGCTGTTGCTCGCGATGCTGGCGGGCGCCTTTATCGGGTTCGGTGCCGTGTTCAGCACCACCGTGATGACCGGGAACGGTCTTGATGGCGCGGTCAAACTGCCGTTCGGGCTGATGCGGCTGATCGGCGGTGCATCGTTCTGTCTCGGCCTGATCCTGGTCATCATCGCCGGGGCCGAAATGTTCACGGGCAACGTGCTGCTGGTGATGGCGGCGGCGAGCCGGAAGATCGGCGTCGTGCGCGTCCTGCGCAACTGGGGCATCGTGTTCGCCGGGAATTTCGTGGGTGCGACGCTGACAGCCTACCTGATTTTTCAGACCGGCCAGTACGGCTTGATGAAGGGGCAGGTCGGGCTGACCGCCCTGAACATCGCCGAGACGAAGGCGGCCCTGGGTTTCGGCGAGGCGCTGGCCCGCGCCGTTTTTTGCAACGTATTGGTCTGCCTGGCGATCTGGCTCAGCCTTTCCGGTCGGTCCGTCATCGACAAGGTGGTCGTGATCCTGTTCCCGGTGACGGCTTTCGTGACCTCCGGCTTCGAGCATAGCGTCGCGAACATGTACTACCTGTCGTTCGGCCTGTTCATCAAGCACGGGGCCGCGCCCGAATTCTGGAACGGGCTCGGCACCGCAGCGGACGCCTTTCCGGACCTGACCGTCCAGCAGGCGCTGTTCGGTAACCTGTTGCCCGTGACGCTCGGCAACGTCCTCGGCGGCCTGATCATCGGGCTGATGTACTGGGGCATCTACTGCCGCCCCTCGCTCGTGATGTCCGGGGATGACCAAACCCTGATCAGGCGTCTGATCAGGGCGGGAGGGCTGCCTGAGCACGGGGACGTCGGCGGGCGGGTCAGGCTGACGTGCCGCGGGCGCGATTTCCGCGGGCGGCTGCGCGCGATGAGCGAACATGGCCTCATCGCGGAGTTGGACGCGCAGCAGGGGGTGCCAACGGCGGGAGAGCGCCTCTCGCTGCGCATCACGGGGAGTGACGGACGCCTGCAGCTCGACCAGGTCCGGGGTCAGGTCGTGGCCTCCAATCCCGCAAAGAATCTGATGGGGCGCAAGCTGTGCCTGCTGTCGATCGATCTTCCGGAACTCGCGGAGGCCGATAGGCAGCGTATTGCGGAACTCCTGCGAACCTGACGCGCACGCAGCCCTGAGGCGCCGTCTGCTACCGCGCGCCCCGGGTTGCTTGCGGCGGGTACTCAGCTCGGGTCTTCGTAGAACACGTAAGGCGTGGAGTAGTCGCTGATCTCGAAATAGACCTTTTTCTCGCCTGGGTCGGCGCGGCCGTTCAGGTTGGTGTCGAAGACGCCATACCCGAAACGGTAGGGGCGGCCCCGAGAGCCACCCGTCGCGGTGGCCGTGCTGATTTTGTCGATCTTCAGGAAGCGTCTGACCACTTTGTCGCCGGCGTAGATTTCGAGCACGCCGTTGGTTCCCGTCCAGTTCTGGACCGCGCGCCCGAACTGATTCTGGGCTTCCTGGGTGCAACCCGCCAACAGCAGCGGTGCCGCGAGCAATGCCATACGTGCTTTCATCGAGGGTTCCTTGGTGAGACGTTGAGTGGGGTGTCGTCAGGTCTTGCCGCTGCCGGATCGTGCTGGTGGCGCGCGGTGCAAGACGGTGTATCAAGCGGCTGTCTCGCGGTCCTTGGTCAACATCAGACTTTTGCTTTTCGTCATTCCCTTGTCGTAGGGGCCAGTCAACAATTGCTTCTACACGCTGATGGCGGTGCAACTGTTCACGCCCCCCTCGCGCGAGCGGTCCGGGAGGCCGAGGCACGCCGTGAATCCGTCCCTGGAGGCTCGGCTGCGGGTTCCCTCCCGCAGACGCTCTCGCCCGCCCGGCCCGCTCCCACTACCCAACGAGGCAGCAGCGTGAATGGTTACGATGGCGGTGTCCCGGCGTGAGAGTGACGGGGAGCAAGCTCGGTGCGGGTTCGACTTGATCGTGTTCGCACGAGGATATCGCAATCCGGCTGCCGGTATCGAGCTTCCGCTGACCCGGCGTGGTCGCAATTTGAGGGGGCAGTGTTGGCCACGGGTTTACGTCCTCTTGGACGGGTGTGTGATATCACGCAACACATGCGGGAAAAGCCTCACTTTTGGGTGTGGTGAGGACTGAACGTCAGCGCCCGCACCTCAAAGAATGAGAAGTCCCCGTTCCGCCTGAACGCCGAGGTATCGGCGTTCTCTCCGAGCCTAAGCCCCAGACAGGCATGCCCTTACCGGCCGCTCGGCTCGGAAATCCGAGGGTCCCTGCGCAGGGGCACACCCCTCTTCGAGACCGCGTGGCATAAGCAGTGCATGCGACCTCCGGCGTGAATACGATCCGATTCCTTACGTCTCCGGTGCCGGAGTCCCGGCAGGGATTCTCAAGCCGCCACATCCGTATCGCGGTGACGCTTTTGTGCTGCCTGACGCCGGCTGCGCATGCCGCGGGGAGTGCGCCGGCGAACAGCGCGGCGTCGCGGGTGACGGCGAGTAAGGTGAGCGGCTCGACGCCGTCGATCCAGGTTGAAGCCCGTCAGGCTTTGCTGGCCGAGGCGCTGGAGGCGGTCGCGGGCGAGACCGGGGTCCGATTGAAGCATTCGGACCTGCCCGCGGACACGCTTGCTACGGTTTGCAAGGGCGAGACGGTTGAGACCGTCGTCGAGTGTCTGGTCGGTACCCGCGCCAACCTGATCTACCGCTACGCGGAAGCGAAGGATGGAAAGCGCGTCCCGGAAGAGATCTGGGTCAAGGGCAAGGTCAGTCAGCCCGCGGGGGCGGCATATGCAGTTGCAGACCCTGTGAAGAAGGAGGACGGCTCACCCGCTGCGGCCGGTGCGGTCAAGAGTGGGCTGTCCACTCCGCCGCCGGCCAGCCCGCAAGCGACGCAAAAGGCCCTGGAGATGGCGGCCGCCTCGGACGCGGCTCAGAAGCTGGAAGGGCTGTCGCGGCTCGCCGGCCAGGGCTCGGCCGACGATGCCGCCGTGCGCCAGACCCTGGAGCGGGCCTTGTCTGACGAAGATCCGAGCGCCAGGGCTCAGGCCCTTTATGGCTTGTCCCGGCTTGAAGGTGTCAGCACGGTTGGGATGCTTCAGGATGCCCTGCATGACAGCGATGTGTCCGTGCGGTTGATGGCGGTCGACAGCGCCGGTACCGACGCGCAGGGAGCGGCCCTGCTGCAGCAGGCGCTGGGCGACGCCGATGAGACCGTGCGAGAGTTCGCTGCCATGCGTTTGCGGGAGCATGCCGCCGGGGCCGCGGCGCAATAACGGGATTTGATGCGCGCGACAGCCGTGTCGGCTGAGTGAGCGCAGTTTCGACGGATGAGCGTTGGTCGCGCCCGGAGGAGGGCGCGGCCTCGCAGAAGGGAATCGATACCGCGGGCGATGTGACGAGGAAATGGACCCGTCATTGCGGCGGTGGTTGTCGGAGCTCATGCTCCGGATGTTCAGAATCCCGCCTCCGGCAAGCCGGCGGCGTGACCAGGAGTTAACAAATGAAAGCAAAAGTAGAAATCGGGAAGCGGGCTCTCGCCGTCATGGGTATTGCATTGGCCGGAGCCTACGCCGGCAGCGCGTCCGCCCATTCCCAGACCGGGTCTCTGGGCGCGGCCGCATCGGCGCGTGACGTATACAAGGTGACCTGTGCGGCCGGATCGGCTCACTTGTATTTCCGAATCCAGGACGTCGCCCCGGTGGCGGCGCCGCCGATTCGGATCACCGTTCGGAAAGGTGGCACCACGCTGCGCAGCGTCGACACCGTCGATAACGATGGGCGGCCCAGCCCGGCCCGGCGCCTCAGACAGGGGGCCGGGGTCTATACGATGATCATCAACAAGGCGAATACGGCCGGTGCCGAGAATTACTTCGCCGAATTTCACTGCGAGAACGCCGCCAATGTCCACACGGGTACGGGCTGGTACACCACGATCAATCAATAAACAATAATGAAAGCCGCACGGACAAGACACCGGATCTGGGGCGGTCTTCTGCTGGCCCTGGCCGTCCATTCGACGGTGGGGGCTGCGGAACACGGGGATGCCGCGCCACAATGCCGCTTGACCGCCTTGCATGACGGTCAGGCTATCGATCTGCAACACCTGAAGGGCAAGGTGCTTTACGTCGACTTTTGGGCGTCGTGGTGCGGGCCTTGTGCTCAGTCCTTTCCGTTCATGAACAAGTTGACCCACGAGTTCCACGGGCACGATCTCGAGATCATCGGCGTCAATGTCGACGAGGATATCGCCGATGCGAAGGGCTTCCTGGCGCAGCGCCCGGGTCATTTCACATTAGCTGCCGACGGCGACAAGAGCTGTGCGGAACGCTTCGGCGTCAAGGCCATGCCGTCGACCTACCTGATCGACCGCAAAGGCGTCATTCGCCACGTGCATCTCGGCTTTCGTCCGGGTGAGGCCGAGGAGCTGAAGAAGGTTCTCGGCCAATTGCTGGCCGAAAAACCTGCTGCCGCATCGGCGGGCCACGGGATGGTCTCTGCATCCAAGTGAGCGGCAAGTGCCAGTTGTCAATAGGCCTGCTCAGCCTGCTGTCGGTCTTGTCGGCCTGTGCGCCGGTGGCGCCCTGGGAGCGGGGTACGCTCGCCAAACCCCACATGGCGCTGGAGCCCAATCCAGCGCAGCGATCGCTGCGCGTCCATGCGTATCGCAGTCGGGAGTCGGCGGCCGGATGGGGGGAAGCCACGGCCGGCGCCGGTTGTGGGTGCTACTGAGTCTATAGATGTGGCAGCAGTGCACGCCGCCGTAAGCGCCGGTTAACGAGAGTCCTGCCACCATGTCCAAACGTTTGCGGGCTGCGATCCGCCGCCTTCGCGGGTCGTCGGTGTCGGCGGTGATTGCGCGCGCCGAGTCCAGAGCGCCGGCTTGCTGTCCGCCTTCACTGCAGGCGCTGACGGCGGCGGCGCTGGCGCTGCCGGGGCTGGCGCCGTCTTCCGCGCAGGGCGCCGAAGGCGATGAAGCCGGCTTCCAGTACGGCCACTACCAGGAAGGGGGCGGGGCTGGCAGCCAATTCCGCGAAACCGGCAACAGCATCCAGGTCGATACGATTCAGGCTTTCGCAGGCGCGCGTCTGATGGACCGCATGCGCGTGCTGTTCAACTACCAGGAAGACACCTGGGCGGGCGCGACCCCGATCGCTGCGGCGCCGGCCGGTTCGTTAGTTCGGGTAGACAATATCTCGGGCGCATCTGCCTTTTGGGAGGTGCAGAATCCGCTCAGCACCTTCGACCCTAAAAAGGGTGTGGCGGCCTTTTTCGATCCGACAACCGGGCAACAGCTCGTCACGCCGGAGACGGTGCAAGTCATGGCTTATGCTTCGCCGGAGATCCGCCGTCAGGGCGATGTCAATCTCTCCTACGACTGGGACGAGGCGGCGGTCAGCGGCGGCGGCGGCGTCTCGATCGAAAATGATTTCGACGTGTGGTTCGCCAACCTGGGCGGGCGCCTCGATTTCAACCAGAAGTCGACCACCCTGACCTTCGGGGGCAGCTACACGAACAGCGCCATCAGCGCGCAGCGCTTTCGCTACGGAGTGGTTGCGAGCCAGGATCCAGTGCCGCCGAGCGTCGAGGGAACGCGGCAGGACGGCGCGCTGGGGGCCAGCCTGGTGCAGGTAC
The DNA here is from genome assembly GCF_054172105.1 of Methylolobus aquaticus. NCBI lineage: Bacteria > Pseudomonadati > Pseudomonadota > Gammaproteobacteria > Methylococcales > Methylococcaceae > Methylolobus > Methylolobus aquaticus. The sequence continues at coordinate 213,409 of NZ_JBSYXP010000007.1, read as the reverse complement.
TGGACAAGAGCTCGACTCTATCGGCCAATGTGGGCTTCACACACAGCACCGGATACCTGTCGAATCCCTACAAGTCATCGCTGTTCTTTGCGCCGGTCGTCGCGAGACAGGTGAACTCGCCCGACCCGACGACCGGTTTGCTGTCCTCGGTCGCCGTGGCGGAGTTCGACAACCGCCCTCGCTTGCGCGATCAAGTCAACCTGAGCCTCGGTTATGTCCGCTACATCGACTGGTTCGATGCGTCGCTGCATGCGGACTACCGCTTTTACTCGGATGACTGGGGCATCAATGCCCATACCTTCGAAGCCGCGTGGGAGCAACCCGTCGGAAAGGGATGGATGATCACGCCGCGCATCAGGTATTACACTCAGGGTGCGGCCTATTTCTACAGTCCCTTTTTCGTGCTGGATCAGACCCTCAACTATCGCGAGTTCCTCGAGGTCGCCAGTGGTGACACCGCCATGCTGGACTTTCCCGACAACTGGTCCAGCGACTACCGCCTGTCCGGCTATGGCGCCGTCAGTGGTGGTGTGACCGTCGCCAAGCAATTCAGCCGCGGCGTCGCGGTGCAGGCGGGTCTTGAATACTACAGCCACGCCGGTTCGATGAAGCTGGGCGGCGGCGGCGAGGAGGCCTTCGCCAACTTCAACTTCTACCTGCTGAATCTGGCCATGAAGGTCGACCTGTCAGCCCCGGCCTCGCTGTCGGCCGCGGCGGCGGATCCCCATGCCGGTCACATGGGGCATGAGGGACATCACTTGCACAGCGCCTTTCCGGCTGGCGTGATGTTCGCGCACATGCTGGACGAGCCCGACAAGTTCATGATGGGTTACCGCTACATGTGGAGCCTGCAGAGCGGAAACATGATTCATGGCTCGCATCCGGTCAGTGACCTGGAGATCGTGAACAACGGTTGCGTGATCTACAAGTGCGGCGACTCGCCGCGCGAAATGAACATGCACATGCACATGCTCGACATCATGTATGCGCCGACGTCCTGGCTGAACCTGATGCTGATGCCGACGTTCATGAACATGAACATGTCGATGCGCGAACTCGAAGGGGCGCCCGAGGGCGCCGGTGGCGGTCACCATGGTCACGGCAATAATGACCGGCCGACGGCCTCCGGAGGCGTGGGTGATACCGGGTTTTATGCGATGGGCAAGCTGTTCGACGTCGACGGCCATCATATGCACCTGACCCTCGGTTTCAGCGCGCCGACCGGCGACATCGGGCAGAAGGTCAGCGGTGACTATTACAATCACTACATGATGCAGCTCGGGAGCGGGACCTGGGATTTCCGGCCCAGCCTGACCTACACGGGGCATTACGAAGGCGGTTGGTCGTGGGGCAGTCAGTTCAGCGGCATCAAGCGGCCCAGCGGCGACCGCAACAACGCCGGCTATCGCCTCGGTGACATGTGGCAATGGACGGGCTGGACCAGCTATCAGCTACTCGACTGGATGTCAGCCAATGTACGCGGCGCCTACACACGGCAGTTCGCCATCGTCGGTGGCTACAAGGATTCTTTCTTCACGGCGGGTCCCCAGGACTTCCCGCAAAACTACGGTGGACGCTACTGGGATGTCGGCTTCGGCCTGAATTTCCTCGTCAAGGACGGCCCGTTCAAGGGCAACGGCCTGAGCGTCGAGTGGCTGCAGCCGGTGGAGGCCAATGTCAACGGCTACCAGCTCAAGCCGAACGGCATGCTGTCGGCGACCTGGAGTCTCGAGTTCTAGGCTCCGTCGCGGCGAACGCGCGACTCATCGCCGGCGTGTCTCCGGGCCGCGCGACCCTGGATCCGCGGTCCCATCTTTTCCTGTCGGCGGGGGGTGTGCTTGAAAAGGTCGGCCGCCAAGGGCCTGTATCGCCAACGCTTCAAGGCGATGGGCTCACCGTGCGACATCCAGTTCTATGCCGCGAACGAGGCCGAGGGGCAGCGTGTTGCAGCGGTCGCGATTGCAGACGTCCAGCGTCTCGAGGCGTTGTATTCACGTTATCGCCCGGACAGCTTCCTGTCGGAAATCAATCGGGCCGCGGCCGCCGGCGATTCCATCGAGGTCGACGCGGAAACCGCGGGGCTGCTGAACTATGCCGCAACCGCCTATCGCGAGAGCGACGGTCTGTTCGACATCACCTCCGGTCTGCTGCGTCAGGTTTGGCGGTTCGGCCCCGATTGCAGCTTGCCGGACCCTGCGGCCGTTCAGGCGCTGCTGGATCGCGTTGGCTGGCACAAGTTGCGCTGGGAACCTCCGGTGCTTGCATTCCCTTGCCCGGGCATGGAGATCGATTTCGGCGGTGTCGTCAAGGAGTACGCGGTCGATCGCGCGGCGGCGCTATGCCTCGAGCACGGCTTGCGCCATGGCGTCATCAACCTGGGAGGCGACATCCGGATCATCGGCCCGCATCCGGACGGCAGTCCCTGGCGGATCGGGCTGCGCCATCCGCGGAGTCCCGGCGGTGTGCTCGATACCGTGCTGATGCGCCAGGGGGGGCTTGCCAGCAGCGGTGATTACGAGCGCTGCATCGTGCTGGATGGGGTGCGCTATGGGCACGTGCTCAATCCGAAGACCGGTTGGCCCGTCAGGCATCTTGCAGCGGTCAATGTCGTCGCCGATTTCTGCGTCGTCGCCGGCAGTGCGTCGACCATCGCGATGCTCAAGGAGGATGAGGGGCCCCGCTGGCTGCAGCAGCTCGGTTTGCCCCACCTGTGGGTGGATGTGGAAGGTCAGGTGGGCGGCTCGCTCGCGGTCCCGGCCGCGCACCGCGCCTGAAGACTCCGCCGATCGCGCCGGCTCTGCTTGCCCCACCGTCTCCGCGAGCAGGGGAACTCGTTCGAGCCGTCAGGTCAGGTGCCGGCGGCGGTCTCTGACAACCGCCGCCGGAACACGCCCTGCCTCTTCCCGATTCAGCCGCCGGTAGCTTCGGTCGGCCAGAAACCCGGTATCGGCACGTTCTGGTCGATGTCTTCGTTCGATGGCCAGACGGTGACGGCAAACCCGGTGCCGCCGCAAGCCTGCGGCAGCGGGTTATTCGTCAGATTACGTTTGACGCGCAGCGTGACGGGTGCCCCCTGCCGGAGACGCCGGCTGCTGCCATGGACGTTTCCGTCCGGAAACCGTGGCGTCCGATTGGGTATCCACAGGTTCGCATCGCCGAGGTGAACCGCGGATGTCTTCCGGCAGATGTCCGCGCCCGCGACCTTGATCCTGATTTCATTCGCGCAGCTCTCGCTGTTGAAAAACAAGGCGCCGATCTGGATCGGTACCTGGCCGGGAAAACCGAGCGGAAGCCGGCCATTCCGGCTATTGAAGCCGATCGTATTGCCGAGCGGATCCTTGTGGAGCCGATGCAGCTTGAACAGGCCGCGATCGTAGAAGGGGATGATGAAATTCTGCAATCCTGCATTTTGCAGCACGTCAGTCAAGGCGTTGATCGTCCCACCGTCGCTGCGTTCAAGAAACGGGTTGACGGTGGGCACGATGTAGCTCAGTGCGATGAGGGGAAGTTGGCTCTCCTCGCAGGCGTGCGTCAGCTTGATCATCCCGTTCGTCGTGACACCTTCGACGACTTCGGTGGGCACGAACGTGGGGTGGGCGTTGACTGTCGAGGTCCAGCCCAGCGGGGCAAGTACCAGGGCGGAACAACAAAGGCGCTTCAAGGTATCGGTAATGGACATGGCTTATTTTTCTCTGGCTCAGGAAGATCGGCGCGACCCGGGACGGCCGTGCCGGCCCTCGGCCGGTACGTCACTCGGATCACGCCGCATACGTGCAGCACAATGCGCGCCAGTTTGTGAGCTCTCGGGGTCTGGTGCCCTTCTGTGGTGGGCGGCTGTTCGAACCGTGTTCCGGGTTCGATGTCAGGCGGCCTGACGGATCCGGTTGGGGCGCGAAAAACGGGCGTTTAGGCGAGCCGGCGTAAGCCATCGCACACATTCTGTCCTCTTGAATGGCGGCCGGAGTCCCTCTCTGGTCACGGCTGAGTAGGCACTGGTCGAAAGGTTGAGCGCATAACCCTACCGTTTATACGGAGGCATTTCGCGCACCGGCGAGGCATCTGCCGCATTCATCGTCGAGTCTGCGGGAGGGATTACAGGTAAGTCATTGTAAATACGGCTGTCGACCGTCTGGCATATTTCCTGCCATTTCTGCAGGGCGCTGCAAACATGTGGTGCTGCCGGGTCGAGGTGACCCGGTGCACGGGGGAACCTCCCACGTTCGTGCGGCACGGCTGCTTTGCTGCCGAACGGGAATCGTAAGAAAAATCCGGGAAACCGAAGGAGAACTTAATGTCTTTCCAAATGACCACCAAGAAACTCGCAGCGTACTCCGTTGCGGCGGGATTGATCGCGGCCAGCCAGGGCGCTTTCGCGCACACCGGCGTAAAGGACACGGTCGACGTGACCTCGCTCTCCGGCAAGACGAGCTACAACGCCTTCACGGTCACGCATGGTTGCGGCGGCGATGCGGGCGGCGATCCGTTGCCGGTCATCGGCCAGTCGGTGGTGTTCCCATACGGCGAAAGCGCCGTGTGGGTGAAGCTGGGCGCGACGCCCACGCCGACCACGGCTCAGGAAGTCATCGGCGCACCTTTCGTGAATCTCAGTGCGGGCGGCGTTCAGGACGCATCCGTGTTCCGGGTCCAGAACGAGGAAGCTGACGAACTGGGTGTGGTGCATGCCATCAACTGGAAGAACGGCAAGCTCGACACCACCCTGGTTGCTCTGACGCAGTTCCGCGTCAGCGTGCCGAAGATTGTCGACAAGTGCGTCTCCCGGCTGCGTATCCGGATGGCGGTAGCCAACTGGTGCAAGAAGAGCAACGAAGCGAACGACGCGGAGAACAACCGCGCCGACTGGTGGTTCACGGCGGAAACCGGAACGACGAAGTTCACCGATGCTCAGATCATCCAGCCGAGCTACTGGACCACTCTGACCGCGAACAACCTGGAATTCGATCCGGTTGCCTGCGGCACGGGTTACGAGGTCGCCGTCATGCCGAGTGGCGCGGACATCGACAAGTACCTGCCGCACCCGGCGTTCACGATGAATCCAGCCCCGTTCTGATCGGCCTCGCCGCGGCATAACGCCGCGGCTTGATCGCGACGACCAAGACGCCTCGACCCCGCAAGGGTCGGGGCGTTTCTCGTTGCATGGCCCTCTGTGCCAGCGAGCCGCTCGTCGGATGCCGCGCGGGGCACTCCCTCGGTTTCCCATTCGCGGCTTCACGGTCGCCGCCTCCTATCGGTTGAGCAACGGGTGCCGTTCGTGCTCTGCTGTCTCCCTCATCCCTCTAGAACGAGAGTTCGTATGTCTGCATTGCCTTTGCTTTTCGTCGCGCTGATGATCGCCGCCAACCCGGTTCTGGCCGGAACTGACTTGGCAATCCGCAAGGCGCTGAAGCTTGCGATTCCATCGGCCAGGATCGACTCCATCCGCCCATCCGCTGTTGCGGGCGTCAAGGAAGTGACGCTTGACGGCAAGATCCTTTACGTCTCCGACGACGGGCGTCACGTGTTTCAGGGCCATCTCGTCGAACTGGCTACGCGCAAGGACCTGACCGAGCTTAAGCTGGCGGGCCTGCGCAAGGCGGCTCTGGAGAAACTGGGCAACGACCGGACGATCGTGTTCAAACCCAAGATCGGGCGCTACGTCGTATGGGTGTTCACTGACGTCGACTGCGGCTATTGCCGCAAGCTGCATGGCGAGATCGACCAGTATCTGGCCCAGGGCATCGAAATCCGTTATCTGTTCTACCCGCGCGCCGGCAAGGAGTCCGAGGCCTATGCCAAGTCGGTCTCGGTCTGGTGTGCGGACGACCAGAATGCCGCGCTGACTCAGGCGAAGCGTGGCCAGGATGTCCCGCAAAAGACTTGCGCCAACCCCGTCGACGAGCACATGGCGTTGGGTGAGCGCTTCGGTATGCAGGGCACGCCGCTGATCGTGACGCAGGAGGGTGTGGCGCTGCCGGGCTACGTTCCCGCGGCGGAACTGGTCAAACTGCTGGCGAAAGGTGCGTCGTGACAGGGCAGTGATGTCGTGCGCATGGCGTACGCCACGAGATGCCTCTGCTGTCGTGATGTCGTGCGCACGAAACGCCTGCGCGGCCTGGGCCGGAAAACGAATCAGTCGATGCCGTACAGCGGATCGCTCAGTTCGCGATAGCGACCATCCTGGGCGGACGGATGGCAGGCTTCGCAATTCGCGGCCGATTTGTGCTCGGGCCAGTGGCCCCGTGCCACGTCGCGATGTGTCGCCTTGAACCAGGGGGCGGCGGTGATTCGCGGTTCGGATGCGCCGGACGGAGTGGCCGACGGGCCTTTACGGGCGTTCTTCAGCAGAAAAAGCCGTATCGGCGCGAGGTCCTTGTCGTCCACTGACGCATCGCTGCCGAAATGCTTCGCGAGCCCTTTCAGCACGGTTTTCCAGTCCTCGGCAGGCAGCAGGCCGGCCGCATAGGGGACATGGCAACTGCCGCATTCCGCTGCGTAAGCCGGGTCCATGGCAGGCGGTGCGGCCTGCGTCGTCGCTTGCGGTGCGGTCACCGCGATGCCGGCCGCGAGCCACTCAAGGCTCGCGCGCGGCCTGATCCTGTCTCGGTCAGCCACTTCGCTCGGTATCCTGGGGTCGTGGGGCGTGATCAGGCGCGTGACGCCATTAAAGCCGTCAAATCCGTTTGTGGGAAGCGGCGGAGCCGGGTGACTCCGCCGCTGTGCAAGTCCAGGAAAACTCGCTGTTTACTGGTTCTGAGTTTTCGTGATGAAGGTGCCCGTGTGGATATAGCCCGATGATACCGGGCCCTCGCAATGGAGTTCCAGATCGTAGATCTCCGCCCCCGTTCTGACGGTGCCGACTTTGTCCACCCACAGGGTGTAATTGCCGTTGCCGCCCTCGACCCGAGCGTAACCGCTGTACTGTGTGTTGCCATCGCCGTTGTTGTCCTGGGCGGCTCTTGCCAGGGTGCCTTTGGTGATTCTCACCCGGATGGTCGGCGCAACGACTGGCGCTTTGTCGCGCACCCGCGCGGACAGGCGGAAGGTCGGCGTGTCGCCGCCCTCTTCATTCTCGCAGCTCACGCTGTAGATATCCCGGGCGCTTCCGGCGCTGCCCAGGGGCTCGTTGTTGATCGAGTGGGCGCTGGCCGCCGCACCGTAGGTCAGCAGCAGGGCTGCCGTGCCGCTGCAAGCGGCCATCTTGAACATGTCGAATTTCATTTGTCCTCCTGTGTATCGTGCATCGATTTCTGGCGCCCCCAGACCGGCTTCATTTCATGCTGCGCCGCGAAGCCTGGGAGGCTTCGTCTTACCTTACCTCCCGTTCGAGACGGCGAGGCCGGCCGGATCCTCCGGCCTTCTGCGTCGGGGCGCGCAGCCCCCTCCTTGCGCGGAGGCAGCGGTCTACTGCTGCCCCTCCATGGCTTCGCCCCGCTCTTCCAGCTTCATCGCGGCCAGCGTCCTGACGGTTTCGTCCGGGTCGGCCGCCGCGGCCCGCAACAGCGCGGCGCCGGTGTCGTCGTTCCACGCGCTGCTGACCGCCATCAGCCGCACTGAGGGATCCTGATCGCGCAGGGCGTCCTGCAGCAGCGGCGCGGCCTCTGGCCCGATTCTGAGCGCGAGGCCGTAGACGGCCTGTGCCCGTACGTCGCCGCTCTGGTCGGTCAGGGCCCGCTCCAACCCGGCGCGCACCTCGGGATCGCCCCGTGGCGCCTCGGCAATCAACCGCGACAACGCGCTAGCGCGCGCCTTCTCGTCCCGTGATGACGCCGCGGTTTCGAGCAGCTTGCTCCTGTGCGCCGCCTTCGCCATCGACTTCGGATCGGCCGTCTCGTCGGCGACGCCGCATTCGGCCGTGGCACGACGGGCGGTCCGGTCTTGCGCGTAGCTGCTGCCCAGTATCCATAGCTCCTGCGCACCCTCCGCCTTGGTCCCCCCCGCCACCGATTGCGGCTCCGCGACGCGCATCACGAGGTCCACATCGGCTCCGAGCAGGCAACGCGCGATCTGCTCGACGGTCTCGCCTGCACAGGTCGCCGTCACCGTTTCCTGCGGCAATACCGAAAAGTGGATCTGCATGCCGCTCTTCGTGCCGATTTCGTTCAGCACCTGGGTTAGCGGGGCGCGCTCGGCTTCGAGTATCCAGCCTGCCTTCCCGTTATCGCTGTGCTCCACCCGAATCACGGGCGGCCGAACCGCCGGGGGCTCGCCGGCGGGCGCGGTCGGCGGCAGCAACAGCATCATGCACAAGGCCGAAAGACGAGGTACTCCGCGACGCTTTTCGATGATCGGGTCCAAACGCAAATTCCACCTCGCTGCGCCGGTAAGTGCGCTGCGCTCAATCCGCCGAGGCTGCGCCTCGGACCGGCCAAAAAACCTGGGAGAAAAACGATGCATAAAGCGGGCCCGACTATTGCTGTTGGGTTTGGCGCGTTGAGGCTCGCTGCCGGTTCCCGCGAATAGCGGCGTCAGGTGTGGGAAATAACACAGACCAATGAGTGATTTCACGCATTTCAATGCCTTTGGTATGGATTTATCGATGGGTCTGGAGGCCCGTCGCGATCGCTCCTAAGGTCTGGATTTCGTCATTCCCGCGTCGACGGGGCCATGCATGGTGCCCCCAGTCATACCTCGCATCGAAGGATGCTGCCAGGTTCCGTGATGAGACGCGGGCATTCCCGAGCGGAATCATGGGAACGAAGAACGCCCTTGGAACTTGCTGTGGCGCCTCTCCGGGGGAGCTCTTTCAGGGCTTCAGCCCGATCAGATACGCGAGCACATCTCCCTTTTCCTGTGCGCTGCACTCCCGCCCGAGCACGTCGCCGCAATTCCGCTTGAACCACTTGGCCACCTTCTTCGGATCGGTGAACCGCTTGGCATTGGCCGCCGGCGCCAGCGGGTCGATCGGCTTGTCGGTCTTGGCGTGTTTCCCCGGCTGCCGGGGATCTTCCGTGTGGCACGATGCGCAACTCCAGTCGCTGTGCTTCGTCTTGAAGAACTGCTCGCCACGTGACGCGTCGAACCCAGCGAAACCGGCCGTTTCCGCGGCAGCCTGCTGCTGCAGCGTGGCCAGCATCTCAGCCGGTGTCGCGGCCCCGGCCCCGGCAGTCGGCACCAGCCATAGCATCGAGAGCGGCAGGAGATATAGAACGGCGGAATTTTTCAGCATGCGGGAGCCTCGTATACGGAAGTTGGGTGAGCGCGAAACCTGCGGCGCAAGTCCGGTTTGCGCGGGCGCCACGCCGGCCGCGTCACGGCGAACGCGGCACCGGCGCGGCAGAGCCCGCGTCAGCGCACGAGCAAATCGGTGCCCAGCCACTCGACGATCATGTGCCTGTAGTGCTCTGCCTTGCGGGTCTGCAAGTGTTCCAGCGGGTTCAGGTTGTCGCTCAGCACGACGCCCCGGCTGCGGTCGACGCTGACCAGACGAGCCCGGAGCCAATCCGACTGCTGCGGCGTCAGCGATGGCGTGGCGACGTTCAGCGGCTTCTCCGAAGCCAGAAAGATGTAATCGCCGAAATCGTCGCCTGGTTCGGCGACGAAGACCGATTGGGCAGCGAATACGCGGCCGATGGTCTGGGCAACCGAAGCCAGTGCGGGATTCTGCCCGCCATCGGCGTAGCCAACGAAATTCAGGGCGACGATGCCGTCATTGGCCAGCATCCCGCGCAATTGGGTCAAGGTCTCCTGGGTCAGCAGATGCGACGGTTCCGAACCGCCGGTGAAGCAGTCCAGGATGATCAGGTCGTAAGGCCCCGTCAGGCGGCGAATTTCATAGCGCGCATCGCCGACGACGGCCGTGCCCGTGGGTGTGAAGCCGAAAAACTGGCGTGCCGCGTCGTCGACGGCCGGGTCGATCTCGATGGTGTCGGTGACGATCCGGTACTTGTCACGCAATCCCATCGCCATATGGCCGGCGCCCTGACCGATCAGCAGGGCCCGGCGGATGCGGGGCGATATCGCCGGGATCAGTTCGACGATGTCCTGGTAGGTCAGCGCGTTCGTGCCCTTGGAAATGCTGGCCGCGCCGATCACCGAGGCGTCCGACGTCAGCATGCGCAGGTTCCGGGCCGGCTCGTCGATGACGCGGACCCAACCGTACAGGCTCTCCTGTTCGGAACGGATTGCGAACTTGCCGGCGCCGGAATAGGCATGTCCGGCGCCCACTACGGCCGGCAGCAGCATCAGTCCGAGCACGGCCAGCAACAGGCTAGGCAGGGCGGCGATGGTGCGATCGGACAGGCGCCGTTCGTACAGGGCGATTACGCCGCCGAGTGCGAACAGCACCAGCCCGAGGCCGATCAGGGTTTCGCGGGATCCGACCAGCGGGAACAGGAAGAAGCCGAGCACCAGCGTCCCGATGACGCTGCCGAGGGTGCTGACCGCGTAGATCGATCCGGCGCTGCTGCCGATGCCGTCGAGGCGCGAGGTCGCCAGCTTGATGGCGAAGGGTCCGACCATGCCGAGAAAGGTCAGGCTGGGGGAGAACAGCACCAGCGCACTCACGAAAGCGCCGGCGCGCAGGCCCAGCGGGTCGGTCGCCAGCAGCACGGGTCGCGTGGCCCAGGGAATGACCAATGTCAGCAATGCCGCCAGCGAGATGACCAGCGACAGGCCGGTGCGCGTGGCCCGATCCGCCCAGCGGCCGCCGGTGAAGTAGCCCAGGGCCAGCGCGATCATCGTGACCGAGATCAGCGAGGACCAGACGTAGAGACTGGCGCCGTAGAACGGCGCGATCATGCGGGTGCCGAGCAGCTCGATCACCATGACGGCAGCGCCGGTTACGAAAACGGTCAGATAGATGCCGGATTTGGCGAAGGCATGCCGCGCGCCCGAGTGGGGCGCCGAGGTCGTATCGTTCATCGGTTGGGTCGTCGTCTGGGAGTTGGGCAAATACCGCAAGCCGGCGCATTCGATTGTGCGCTGCGGCCGGCGCCAGGGGCGCAGGGGACTATAGCAGCAAGATACCTGCCAGTGTCACGGTGATGCCTGCCGCGTATTCCGATGGCGAGCGCTGAGCCGATCCGTTGCGGTGGGGGTCGTAGCAGTCTGAAGACAAAACAAGGGGCGATCCATGTCCTTGCGGTGCACGGGTGAAGCGCTCGCAGCCGTCGCGCGATGGTCCAGGTGCGGGTGCTCCGACAGCTTGGGGGTGTGGTGCTGGCGTTGTATCCGGCGTCGAGTCGCGCGATGCCCGTGTGTGCCTGGGAGGAGTTGGACGCGCTAGGGAGACCGGCGTTGGAGCCGGGGCGCCGCGCTGCTTGAACAGACGTTGCACCCCGCGGAGTTCGCGCGCGTCAGTTATTGCGCCCGCATTCCATCACTTTTGAGCTTTAAGGGCGCGGCCAAACCTGTTTGCCCTTCACAACGATTGGCAGATCGCGGTTGATCTGGGCCGCCGACGGTGTGATCTTCACGTCGACGCCCGCGCCGCACGACGGATCCAGCGGTGCTGTTGCGGCCCGCAGGATGGTCAGCGTCGCCGGCGAGTTGTAGCCGTGACCACCGACCCCATCGAAGTTGGAGCCAACCGCCGGCGTCCACAGTTGAACCGTTTCGTCGTTGAAGCCGCTGATCGGGGTCATTTTGCAGATGTCCGCAATGGCGACAACCAGGGTGACCGACTTCGCGCAGGAGGCGTTTGGGATCCGCACGGCTGTTGTCACGAAGGGCACCAGGCCCCGCAACGTGCCGCTGCCGCTGGCCGGCAGGGAGCCGCCCTTCACGTGAAAGCCCACGCGATTGCCCAGCGCGTCGAACTTTTCTTCGCCGTATTTCCAGACGTCGTTGCTGACAACGAGGCGATTGGAGCCAATCCAGCCTTCGAGGTAATCATCGACGTTGCCGGGAGCCGGCGTGCCATCGCTATTGGTGATGGTCGGCTGCATGGCTTCGTCATCTGCCGTGCTGGTCGGAAACACGGTGGAGGTGGCGATAACCGGTGCGCTGCTGTTGCCGCTGACGGGGTCATGGCAGCCGTGAGCCACGACGACGTTGTTGTAGTTCACTTTCCCGGCGTGGCCGAGTGTGGCGCTGCCTTCAATGACCGGCACTTGCAGGCGGGTATGGGAAAACGCCGCCTGGCTGGCGATTGCGATGGCCGTTCCCATCGAAGCAACAATCAGTTTTTTAAGCATTTCTTGGTTCCTGTTTGTTTTCGTCACTGCAAAGTCTCTGGAAATGATGGCTGGGCGAGTGAGGCATGAGTCCAGTTTGAGATCGCCCCGTCCGTTCCAGATCCTCCCCTATAAGCCCTATGCTCGTGGGCAGAGCGCCAAAAACACTTTTCGTGCCATGTAGGCTCGCGCCGCGTCAGAGGCATCTGGACTGACCGGGTCGCGGTGGTTCCGGTGTGTTTCCGTGTGGGAAATCGCTCACAAAGATGGGAAATGACGCAGTTGACAAGGATTCTCGGCGACGCAGGATTCTCGGCACTGTTGCGCCGCGTCCGCTGCCGCGTTCGGATACAGGTCTTCCCCGACAGAAGCCGGTCCCAGTGTCATCAGGGTGGCGCGGCGCAGCCCTGAGCGCCGCGCCGTGCGTGGCGGCTGGCCATCAGCCCTGACGCGGCGTCCTTGAACCAAGGACCAAAGGTCGGTTCGGCGTTCGACGATGTGCAGATGCATTGTTGGCATTATTTCTGCTTTTTCACTGCCTGCCGTTTGGGTCAGCGACACTGGACCGTGCGCCATTGTTTGTGTCCGCCGCCCCGGCCATGGCGGTTTGAGAAATCACGATTCGATGGGTGGCGATGACAAAACTGCAAAAGTTCGCGTTAGGGTCGCTGGCATGGGTGGTGGTAAGTGCAGCCTCAGAGCCTTGCCGTGCAGTTCCGTCGGACGTACCACGCAACGTCGTCGCAACCAGAACGGCCAGCGGCTTCTTGACGCTGGACGCGAGGGCGGCGCCGCTTGGCGCTGCGATCGACGAGCTGTCGCGGGTTGCCGGAGTGGCGATTCACTACTCGGTACTGCCCAAGGAGGTCGTGACGGCGACCTGTGCCGGGACTTCGCTGCTGACGGTTCTCGCGTGCCTGGTTGGACCCGCCGTGAACGTCGTGGCGGTGGATGCGGCCGATGCGGCCCGTGGCGGGTCGGAGGGACAGGCCAATGGCTTATGGATTACGGGCAGCAGCCTGGCACCTCGCGGGGAGACGGGAGAGTCTGGCGCCGGCGGGTGCACGCCCGCTGCGGGTCGGAAGCCCATCCGGTCGGACCGAGACATCAGGACCGCCAGGCTGACTCGAAAGGAAAAGGCGGACCTCATCGAGAAAAGTACCGGTCAGGATGCGGTGCAACGGGCTGATGCCGTCGCGCGTCTGGTGCTGGAGACTGGCCAGGGCGACGTAGAACTGCGTCGAGTCCTTGAGGCGGGGTTGACGGACAAGGATGCCCGGGTGCGCGTTCAGGCGGTTTACGGCTTGGCTCGAGAACCCAGTCCCGAAGCGCTTCCCGCGCTTCGAGAGGCGCTGCATGACGTCGATCCTGACGTGCGCCTGATGGCGGTCGATAGCATCGGTGCCGACGCCGCGATGCGTCCGCTGCTGGAAGAAGCCTTGGGGGACAGCGACGAAACCGTGCGGCAAGTGGCTGCGACGAAACTCAGGTCGGCGGACCGGTGATGACTGGCTGCTGCCGGGTGGAACTTTCGGGCTTTGGCCCGGGTGATGGCGGTGCGCCGAGCCCGCTGCGTAGACGCTGTGGGAGCTTGAAGGCGCCTGCAGCCAACCGTTCGCCCCACGTCATGGGGGCGTCTCAACGCTGGAGAGCAATGCAATGAAAAATAGGGTTATTGGTGCTTTTGGGGTGTTGGCTGGCATCGGGCTTGCGCCGGGGGTGTTGGCCCATACGCAGGGGGGGAGCTTGGGCTCGCCAGCCGCTGCAACGGACTACTACACCGTGACATGCTCCGACGACGGTAACGGTGCCCCGCTTTCGCTGGCGGTGCAGGTTCAGGATCTTTTGCCGGCCGGGTCCGCGCTGGTCAGCGTGACGGCCAAAAAGGGCAACGCGGTGACGCACAGTACCGATATCGGAACCGATGGCGATGCGAACCCAAGCCCGGTGGTGTATCTGAATGGTGGTTCCGGAGTGTACGACCTGATGGTATCGAAGAGCCGAAGCGGAGCCGAGACCTATACCCTGATATTTCATTGCATGACCGGCACGAACGGTACCGGAATACATACGGGGACCAGCGATCCTGGCGTGCGTCAAAACCAGTAGCGTTTTTCAGCGGGTGAGGGGGCGAATTGGCCTCCTCGCTCTTCTCCGACAACTTAATTGGCATATGGTCGAGATCCGTTCGCTGTTCCGGGTAGATCGGGATTCGTGTCGCCTCTTCATTACCGGTCAGAGCCGTTCAGTGGGGTCAGCGCGTGTCGCAGGAGGCGTTGCTTCATCCTTGTGGTGCTCGGCTAGTCTCAAGTCCTCGATGCGGCGAACAAGCACCTGCCGGATGCGGATCGTACCGCTCTTGCTCATCGCCGGGCTGCTATGCGCCGCCCGCCCGGCGTCTGCCGTGAATGACGCGAAGCGAACGCCGATGGATCCCATCTATATTGAGGAGTGCGGGTCCTGTCACGTTCCCTACGCGGCGGAGTTTCTGCCGGCGTCCTCTTGGAAATCGCTGCTCGGAAAGCTGTCGGAACATTTCAAGTTCGATGCCGTTCCGGACAAGGAACATCTGAAGCCGATTTCCGACTACTTGCTAAAACATGCCGGGCCGGTGACCTGGTTCGGAAAACCCCCGTATCCCGAGCAGATCAGCCGAGCTCGCTGGTTTCTCGGCGTCCATCAGAACATCGATGAGGTGGGTTGGCCCCGGATAAGGAAGATGGCCAATTGTGGCGTGTGTCATCCCGACGCTCAGCAGGGGAAGTACAATCGGCTGATCGAGCCGGCCACTCAGTACCCATTTCGTCCTTTCAACGAGCGTTGACGCTTGGCGTTGCCGCACCGCCTGGCAGCTCGCTCGTTATCGGCAAGGGCCATTGCCACGCTTCGGTCTTCGGGCGCGCAGCGCCCGGCACATTCTCGTCGCCGTCGTGCTATGCGTACCCACGGGACAAGTCATCCAGCCGCGAGTTGCCTGTCCACGCGAAGCGCCGGACACGCGCCAGACAGTGCGTGACCGCCAGCCCTGCTGCGTATCCCACCGGTGCGTCCAGCGACACCAAGCGCCAGTCCAACCCGTCGTCCCGTTTGGCCTCGATCGCGATGCGGAACGTGTGGTCGTTGGGATCGCGCATGATCTCGAACGCGCGTAGCGGGAGCGTCAGGCCGCAGGCTCGGCCCTTGACGTAGGCTTCCTTGAGCGTCCAGATCGCCCACGGGGTCAGCGCTGGCTTGCCGTGGCCGTCCCACAAGCCCTGCGCCTCGCGTTCGGAAAACACATCAGGGCTCAGCGCCAGCCAGTCGATGACGCGCGTCGTGTCCTCGATATCGACGCCGACTTCGGCGCGCGCCACCGCAATGAGGGCCAGCGCGCCTGAGTGGCTGAGGTTGAAACGGATGCCCCTGCCAGCGCATTCGGTGGGCAGGTAGGGCTTCCCGTGCTCGGTCGTCAGGAACTGCAATTGGTCGGGTCCGATGCCGACATAGCGGCTCAGAATCCGCCTCAGGGCGGTGTGGGCCGCAACCCATCGTCGGCGGTCCCGCTCGAAACGAAAGCGCTGCGCCCGTTGCCGCTCGGTCTTGTCCAGGCAGCACGGCCACGCATCCGGCGCGTCGAGGTCGACTTCCCAGACGTGGACCTCGTGCTCCTCCACCCGCAGGGGGGGCTTGATTACCTCGGTTTCCGCAAGATCGTGCACAGTGGATGGACTCGGTGCCGTTGTTCGATTGCGCCGTCGGATGCGGTCGGACCGCGACGGGGGTTCACTGCATTCTATGGGTTGCGGTAGGCTTCACGCCAAGGCCTGATCAAACGTTTACAACGTGTGATCCGGGCGACCCCGCCCTGTATCGCGGGAAGCTCTGAATCGATCGAAGCTTCCGTTACCGTAGCAACGCTAAACCCCAACCGCCGGAGAACCGAGCATGCAGGCGCAGGACAGCACGGCAGGCAACGACACGGAGAGTGCCGTCGCGGAAGCCTTCGTGGCCGGAACGGACGGGGTCAGCCCGGCGCCGTTCAGCGCCGCCGAGCCGACGGAAGGGCTGGCGTCAGCCACGAACGCATGGAGTCCTCTGCGGCAACGCCTGTTCCGCGGCCTATGGCTGGCCTCGATTGCCTCGAACATCGGGACCTGGATGCAGGACGCGGGCGCGGCCTGGCTGATGACGACGCTGGCGCCATCGCCCACCTGGGTCGCCGCAGTGCAGGTGGCAACGACGCTGCCGATCCTCGCCTTCGCGTTGCCGGCCGGTGCGCTCGCGGATGTCGTCGATCGCCGCCGCCTGTTGATCGGGGCGGAGATCTGGATGCTGGTGATGGCGGGGTTGCTGGGCGTTACGACGCTGCTGGGCCGGACGACGCCGGAATCGCTGTTGGCCCTGACGCTGGCGCTGGGGCTCGGATCGGCGTTCGCGATGCCGGCCTGGGCGGCGCTGATGCCCGAATTGGTGCCGCGGCCTCAACTCAAGTCCGCGATCACGCTCAACGCGCTGTCGATGAACCTGTCGCGTGCCGTGGGCCCGGCGCTGGCCGGTTTCCTGATCGCCGAGACCGGCACTGGGCCGGTATTCCTGCTGAATGCCGCGTCGTTCCTCGGCATTCTCGCGGTGCTGCTGCGCTGGCAGCGGTCGCCGCGCGACAGCAGTCTGCCGGCCGAGCGGTTGTTCGGCGCGATGCGGGCGGGGATCCGTTATGCCCGACATTCCCCGGCACTGCTCCGGGTCATCGTGCGTGTGGGTACCTTTTTCACGTTCGGGAGCGCTGCGTGGGCGCTGTTGCCGCTGCTGGTCCGTACCGAATGGAAGGGGGGTCCGACCGATTACGGGTGCGTGCTGGCAGCCATGGGTAGCGGTGCGATACTCGCGGTGTTCGGGCTCCCGCGGCTGCGTCGGTTTCTCAACGACGACTGGCTGGTCGGCTTCGCTTCGCTGCTGTACGCGGGTATGCTCGGCTTGCTGGCGCTGGTGCCCGGTCTGTTGCCGGGTCTGGCGGTGGCCGCCGGCGCCGGAGCGGCCTGGCTGACCGTGATGACGACCCTGCAGGGCGCCGCTCAGGTCGCCTTGCCGGCCTGGGTGCGTGCGCGGGGTCTGTCGCTGGCGATGGTCGCGATGATGGGCGGCATGGCCGGAGGCAGTCTGCTGTGGGGTCAGGTCGCGAGCCACAGTTCGCTCCACGATGCGCTGATCATTGCCGGCATCGGCCTGGCAGTCGCAACGCTGGTGACCCTGCCGCTTCGGGTCGGTGGTTTCGAGAAGCACGACCTGACGCCGTCCCTGCACTGGCCTTCGCCCCTCTCCGAACCCGACGTCGAACATGACCGAGGCCCCGTGCTTATCACCCTCGCTTATCGCGTCAAGCCCGATCGGCGCGAGGAGTTTCGTCGGCTGATGAAAACCTTGCGTAAGTCGCGCCGGCGGGACGGGGCGTACTACTGGCAATTGTTTCGCGATACCGCGCATCCTGACTGGTATCTGGAAACCTTTCTGGTCGAATCCTGGGTCGAGCACCTGCGGCAGCACGAGCGCGTCACTGTCGCGGACCAGCGGCTGCAGGACCGTGTTCAGGATTGCCTGCATGAGCGGGCCGAACCCAGTGTTTCGCACTGGATTGCGGAAACCGGCTAGACCGGGGCAGCACGCCCGGGAAACGCAGGATGCGAAAAAAGGCGGCGCCGGGTCAGGCGCCGCCTTCGGTTTGGCCGATGCCCCGCACGCGTGCGCGGGAGCAGAGCGGTTTGGCTAGTTCACCCGAACGATGTGATAGGCCGTGTTGTTGGTCGACGTAATCTCGGCGAGTGTATTGTTCCAGTCCACATAGGCGCCGATATAGTACGTGTTGCCGGAGGTCAGCGTGGCCGGAATCGTGATCGTGCGGGTGTAGGTGGACACGTCGCCCCGGCCCAGCCCGAACGGGAAGGTCTGCAACTGCGTGTCGGCGGTGCTGATCACGGCATTCGTCGAGAGGTACATGCCGACGCTGGTGTTCTGATAGCTCTCGCCGTTGTTTTCGTAAGTGAACTCGACCCGAACCTGCTGTCCCTTGGTCACCTGGTATCGGCGTTGCCCGTTGAAGGTCGTGTACGGCAGCTCGACGCCCGAGGTGTTGTACATCTTGGTCAGGCCGTGGCTGCTGTATTCGCCCGAAGCGCCGGTCCGCTTCATGTGGACGACGCCGACATCCTCGATGACACCGCCGGAATAAAGTCCATAGAGGGCCACCGCGCCATCGTTGGCATCCTCCCCCGAATAGCTCCGTGCCGTCTGGTCAGCCAGGCTCACATGGTTCCAGTCCGAGCCCATGATGTTGTACTCATCCGCTTCATGACCCAGGCCGAGTGCGTGTCCGTACTCATGCATGGCCGTCGTCTCGAATGGCCGGGATGCACCGCCGTAAGGCCAGATGGAGGTCTTGTTCATCGAGGTCGTATAGCCGGCCGCGTTGTAGAAGCAAATGTCGGTTTCCGTTAACCGACCGGATGAATTCCACCAGGAATAGGTCACGGCGGGGCTGCACAGGCTCGCATCGGCGCTGAACCAGACTTCGCTCTGCCCGTTCCCCAAGCCGACCGAGGCATCGTCATAAGTTTGGGTAAACCAGAAGTTGCTGGGGTTCTGATTCCATCGGGAGGCCACGGTGCCGAGCGCGGTTCTGTAGGCATTGCCCGCCGGGAAACTTACGGCCGATGCGCGCAGTGTCGCGTTATTGGTCGGCCAGCGAGCATAGGTGGTGTAGCCGAAAGCCGAGAGGCTCAGCATTTGGGCGCAGAGGCCGAGGACAAGGTGTCGCGTGGTGATTCGGATATTCATCGGTATTGCTCCTGTAAGGGTTTTTGCTGCGGTCCCGCAGGTAGTGCGCGGCAGCCGGAGTTATCTGTTCTTGTCAGCGGGCGCTCGGGGGAACGGCCGGGGTCATGTCGATTTTGGGCAGCGCGGCCTGTGGGTCGTCGCCGCTGAAGGCTTCCAGTCGCGCAACCGGGCTTTTGGTCACGGTGTCCACGATGGCCTGTGCGAAGGCATCGGATCGCATCGCGTTCGACGGCGTTCCAGACGCTTCGGCTTTGGCATGGCTCTGGAAGCTCATCGTCCGACCGGCGACATCGGTTGTGACGACTTCCTGGAAGGCATGGCGTTTGCCGGCATGCACGTTCCTGCCCTTGTCGATCGTGACTTCCTGCCCTTCGTTGCTGTAAACCTGATCGCCGATGACGCGGAACCGGCCTTCCTTGTTGCGAACCAGCGAGCTCAAGGTGCCGCCTTTTTTTGCGAAGACGATGTCTTCGTCGCCGACGTCGAACAGCGGAGTCTGATCGCTGGTCATGAACAGGCCCGTGCGTGGATCCAGGCCACCCAGGAAGCGAAGGGTGACCGTCTTGCCCGCTGGCGCGCCCTTCATGGCGGTGCTGACCTTGAACGTCACGAAGGTGAATGGCAGTTGGGCGCTGTCGGGTCCGGTCGGCTCGGACAGTTCGTATTTCACGTTGTCCACGGTGCCGCGGAATATGAAGTCAGCCTCGCTGACATAGGCATCCAGTTTCGGGGAGCCGCCGGAGCTGGTGGCAAGGCTCTCTGCGGAATAAATTCCGCCAACCGCAATGAGTGCGGCGATAATCTTGCTGAGGTGATTATTGCGGTACATGGTGTTCTCCTCTTCGGTTTGGCTTGGGTCTCGTGCAGCGCTATCGGTTTTTTCTTTGGGTATTTGATAATCCCGATTGGCTAGCGTCCGGATGGTGGTCAATCTAAGTTACCGTCACCCGTGGTTAATCCGGTTTCCTCCGGACTCGGGGGTAGATTACCGGCAGCCGTTTCCTCGCTCCGTGACCGGTTACCAAGCCGCACTGTGAAATATTCCCCGCCTGTCAGCTCCGTCGATCACGACACAGACGCGGTCGCCATGGAGCGGGAGGAACGATCGATGGCAATGCGCAGGGGGTATGCGCTGTTTCGTCTACCCGGGTCATGCGGCTTGCCGATCGAGCGTTATGGCAGGGAGGGATTGGAGGCTCAGGCGGGTCGTTCCTGGCGGTCGCGATGCCGGAATCGAGCGCGCCACGTTCCGATGTTTGGCGGCGGAGTGTCTTGCCGTCTGGGTTGCTCTCTGATGTACTCCGACGTGAACAATGACTACTCCGAACGGCGTGGTCCGATGATGGGATAAGGGTCACCATGACGACAGAGCAGGCGTGCTACGGGCCAACGGGCGGCTTGGCGGAACTTCTGCGGCGGTCCAGCGCGCCCGGTGCCTTGGTGCTGCTGCCCGAAGGAGAAGCCGGCCGCGTCTGTGCGATCCAGCACGCTTTCAGGCAAGCCGGTCGAGGGTTGGTGGGAGCGATATTTCCGGCGCTGGTCGACGGTGCGGCGTTTCGTGAACAGGGATGCTGGATTCTTCCCTTCGAGTCCATGCCACCCGCGGCCTTGCTGGGTGACCTGCCGGGGGTCCCGGAGCAGGCGGCGGCGGAGATTGCCGCCGCCGTCGAGCCGCTGTTGACCGGAGAGCCGTTGACGCTGTTCATGGTCTTCGATGCGATGATCCCGAACATCGGGTCCATTCTCGACGCGCTTTATCTGCGTCTGGCCGATCGTGTCGCGTATGCCGGAGTGAACGCGGGCAGCGAAACATTCCGCCCGATGCCCTGCCTGTTCGACGGCGGCAACCTCGTTGGCGGAGGCGTGCTGTGCCTGCTAATGCCCGGCCCGCAAGGCGCGGCGCTCGATCACGGCTATCTCGCCCCGCCGATGGTCATCTCCGCCACTGCCACTGACGGTAACCGGATTCTCTCGATCGACTGGCGCCCGGCCTTCGCCGTGTACCAGGAACAGGTGCGGTCGCTGTACGGCGTCGAGTTGACGGCGGAGAACTTCTACCGCTGCGCTACCCATTTTCCGTTCGGCTTGCTGCTGGCCAACGACGAAGTCATCGTCAGGATCCCGGTGGCCGTGGAACCCGATGGCTCGCTGCACTGCATCGGAGAGGTGCCACCCCATGCCATGCTGACCCTGCTCCGTGCGCCGGACCTGAATGCCGCGCAGACGGCCCACAGGCTGGCGGAGCGCCTGCGCAGGGATTTCGGCGGTACGGCCGGCCGGGATCTGGTGACCTTCTACTGCGCCGGTCGGCGCGCTCACCTCGGTGCCGACGCCGTCGAAGAACTCGCTTGCCTGGCCCGCGCAACCGGCGCTCGGCAACTGGCCGGCGCCCTGTCGCTGGGCGAGATTGGCAGCCTGAGTTCCTGGGGCTATCCGTTGTTTCATAATGCGACGCTGGTTTGTCGGCCGAGGCTGCCGTAATGGAGCGCGAGCGCATCCTGACCGTGCTGTACGACCTCGCGCTGGTGATCGGCGCGCAGGTCGATCTCGATGCCCTGCTGACCCGCAGTCTCCAGCGGATTCTGCTGCACACGGCGTTTCCGGCCGGCGTCGTGCTGTTGAATTGCGTAGCCCGCAACACGGACATCGAGGCCGAGATCGCGGCCGCCATCGGGAATTTCGCACTGGCGAGCAAGCACGCTCAGACGGTGATGTTGCCGGAGCGCTTGCTGAATGGCCCGGCAGAGCTCTGCCGTGATCCCGAACTGATTTCCTGCATTCCGGGCGCCGAGCAATATCGGTGCTGTCTGCGGCTACCGATCGACGGCCAGGGGGTGATCCTCTTGCTGGCGCCCGCCGAACCGGCGACCGATCTGCCTATCACGCAGGTCTTTCAGCCGGTCATGAGCAACCTCGCCCGCGCCATCATGCTGTGCCGTAATCACGCCGCCTATCTGCGCGGGTTGCGTGAGGCCAAGGAAGCAGCCGAAAGCGCCAGTCTCGCGAAGAGCGCCTTCCTGGCAAACATGAGTCATGAGATCCGCACGCCGCTGAATGCGGTCATCGGTCTCGCCTATCTCGGCCAGCGGGACACGCATGAACCCCAGGCGCGCAGCCAGTTCGGCAAGATCTCCCAGGCGGCAAAGCATTTGCTGCAGATCCTCAACGACATCCTCGACATTTCGAAGATCGAGGCCGGCAAGATGCAGCTGGCCACGGCCACGTTCGAATTGCGCGACGTCATCGAGAATGTCCGTGGGCTGAACGAACACAAGGCCAGAGACAAGGCGCTGGGGTTGGTGGTCGAACTGGGAGCGAACCTCGACGGTGCGTTTCTGGGGGATCCCCTCCGTCTGAGGCAGGTCCTGCTGAATCTGGTCGGCAATGCGTTGAAGTTCACTGACAGCGGCGAAGTGCGCTTGCGGGCACAGGTCGAAGAGGAGGCCAGCCCGGACTCGGGCTTGCTGGTGCGCTTCGAGGTACGGGATACCGGTGTCGGGATCGCCCCGGCCGATCAGGACCGCCTGTTCGAGGCGTTCGAGCAGGCGGACGGCTCATCGACCCGGCCGCATGGCGGGACCGGACTGGGCCTCGCCATTGCCCGGAAGCTTTCGCAGTTGATGGGTGGCGATGCCGGGGTCGAAAGTACGCCGGGACAGGGCAGCACCTTCTGGTTCACGGTGCGGCTGCACCGCCAGACGGCCGCGCCGCCGGCAGCACCCCATCCAGCACCGGCCATCTCGGCGGAGGAAGCCCTGAAACTCCGGCATGCGGGCGCTCGTGTGCTGCTCGCCGAAGACAATATGATTAATCAGGAAGTGACCTCGATGCTGCTCGAAGACGTGGGTTTGTGTGTCGACATTGCGGCAGACGGTGCCGCGGCTGTCGAGCGCGTCCGCTGTGGCGAGTACCGCCTGATCCTGATGGACGTACAAATGCCGGTGATGGATGGGCTGGAGGCGGCGCGCCGCATTCGCGCTCTGCCCGAGGTTTCGGCTCCGCCGATTCTGGCGATGACGGCCAATGCCTTCGAAGAAGACCGGCAGCGCTGTCTCGCGGCCGGCATGGTCGACCATCTCGGCAAGCCCGTCGACCCCGCCGTGCTTTACGGCAAGATCTTGCGCTGGCTGGATCGGCCGCCGGGCGTCGAGCCCGGTACCTGAGTCTGCGCCGGACGGGCAATCGTCGGGTAACCGTTCACGCCCCCTCGCGGGAGCGATCCGGGAGGCCGAGACACGCCGTGAATCCGTCCCTGGAGGCTAGTCTGCGGGTTCCCTCCCGCAGACGGTAGCGCCCTCCCGGCCCGCGCCCACTACCCGACAAGGCAGCAGGGTGAATGGTTACGATCGTCGGCCCCTCCTGTCTGCGGGTCGCTGGTCACTCGTCCTGTCGCTCCCCGCGAGTCCGGCACGCGGGTTTCCTGTGACTCTTGTCACGTCTCGATATTTCGACTAGTATAGAAATATGGAAAGTAAAATGGTTGTGGCCGCGCTGTCGGCCTTGGCTCAGGAGTCGCGCCTCGCGATCTTTCGCCTGCTGGTGCAGGCCGGTCCCGCCGGCTTGTCCGCAGGGCGGATAGCGGAGTCGCTGGCTGTGCCCTCGTCTTCGCTGTCCTTCCATCTGAAGGAACTGAGCCGCGCCGATCTGTTGCTGTCGCGCCAGGACGGCCGCTTCGTGATCTACTCCGCCAACTTCGACGCGATGAACCGGTTGATTTCCTACCTGACCGAGAACTGTTGCGGCGGGGAGCCCTGCGCGACGGACGATGTCGCGGGCGAGGTCTGTTGTGAGGAGCCCAGCGTATGAGTGAGAAACCCTACACCGTCCTGTTCATCTGCACCGGCAATTCGGCCCGCAGCATCATGGCTGAAGGGCTGCTGAACAAATTGGGTGCCGGGCGCTTTTTGGCTTACAGCGCGGGCAGTCACCCGGCCGGGGTGGTGAACCCGTTTGCGCTCGAAAAACTGCAAAGAGAAGGCATCGATACGATCGGGCTGCACAGCAAGAGTTGGGAGGAGTTCGCGCGCCCCGGTGCCCCGGAACTCGACTTCGCGATCACGGTCTGCGATCGGGCTGAGGGCGAGGCCTGTCCGGTCTGGCCGGGGCAGCCGATTACCGCGCATTGGGGCGTTCCCGATCCCGCCGCAGCCATGGGTTCGGACGGCGAACGGCGCCTGGCCTTTGCCCGGGCCTTCGCTCTTTTGGAACGCCGCATCGCGCTCTTCGCCAACCTCAATCCAGCCAGCCTGGAGCGAATCGCGCTGGAGCGCGAGACGCGGCGCATCGGTCTCGAAGGTGCAGGCCCGCGCGGCTGAGGATCAGCCAGGCCGATTGCACTGATTTCACTCTGGTCATTTGCAGGAGTCACGCCATGAAACGCTTTGAAATCTATGAACCCGCCATGTGCTGCTCCACCGGAGTATGCGGGGTCGACGTCGACCCGGTGCTGGCGCAGTTCGCCGCCGATCTGCAGTGGCTGGCCGAGCAGGGCGTCGAGGTTGAACGCTATAACCTATCGCAGCAGCCCCAGGCTTTTGCTGCGAACCCTGCCGTCTTAAAGGAGATGGAGGCGGGGATCGAGCGCCTGCCGGTCGTCGTCGTCGACGGACAAGTCGTCTCGACCGGCGTCTATCCGTCCCGCGATCAACTGCGGCAACGGCTGGAGCACGGTGCGGCGGCCGGTCAGCGGGCGGTCGCCATTCCGGTCGTCGAGGCCGGTGGCTGCAAGCCCGGCAGCGGCTGCTGCTGAACATCGCAGACGGCCCGGCAAGTTCGACCCCATGGAACTGAAGCTGCTGACGACCCGCCACCTGTTCTTCACCGGGAAGGGTGGCGTCGGCAAGACATCGCTGTCCTGCGCGACCGCGCTGGCGCTCGCGGAGTCCGGAAAGCGGGTGCTGGTCGTCAGCACCGATCCGGCGTCGAATCTGGATGAAGTGCTGGAGGTATCACTTGGGTCGATGCCGACCGCGGTACCATCCGTCGACGGCCTGTACGCGCTGAACATCGATCCGGAGGCAGCCGCGCGCGACTATCGCGAACGGACGGTGGCTCCCTATCGGGGCGTGCTACCGCCGGCGGCCATCCAGAGCATGGAAGAGCAGTTCTCCGGCGCGTGTACGGTGGAGATCGCCGCTTTCGATCAGTTCTCGGCGCTGCTGGGCGACCCGGAGCGCACCCGCGAGTTCGACCACGTCATCTTCGATACCGCGCCCACGGGCCATACCCTGCGGCTCCTGTCACTGCCGTCGGCCTGGAACGACTTCATCGGCTCGTCCGCGAATGGCGCCTCGTGCCTGGGTCCACTGGCGGGGTTGGAGCAGCAGCGCTCGTTGTATGCGGCAACGGTGGCAAAGCTGGCGGACTCAGCGCAGACCACCGTCGTGCTCGTCGCGCGCGCCGAGACGGCCGCGCTGCGTGAGGCGGAGCGGACCGCCGGGGAACTGGCCGCGCTGAACATACGCAACCAGGTGCTGGCGATCAACGGCGTGTTCCGCGCGTCGGAGTCGGGCGATCCGGTTGCCGATGCGATGACCGAGCGCATGCGCGCGGCGCTGGCCGCGATGCCCGCCGAGTTGGCCCGCTTACCCCGTTTCGAGACCGCGTTCGTGCCGGGCGGTCTGACCGGGATGGCGGCCTTACGGGATTTCTGTAGGCTCAACGGGGCGCGCGCCGAGCGGAAGGCGCCAGTGGAGTTGTCGCGTGATCTGGATCGGCTCGACCATCTGGTCGCCGCACTCGAAGCCTCCGGACGGGGCGTCATCATGACCATGGGCAAGGGTGGTGTCGGCAAGACCACGGTTGCCTGCGCGATCGCTGCCGCGCTGGCTCACCGCGGGCATCGGGTGCTGCTGTCCACTACCGATCCGGCGGCCCACGTGGCGGCGACGATCGGCGCGCCGGTATCCGGGCTGTCGGTAGCCCGGATCGATCCGGCGGCGGAGGTTGAGCAGTACCGGCGCGAGGTTTTGGAAACCGCAGGGGCAGGCCTCGACGCGCAAGGCCGCGCGCTCCTGGAGGAAGATCTGCGTTCCCCGTGTACGGAAGAGATCGCGGTATTCCGTGCCTTTGCGAAGACGGTGGATGCCGGCAAGGACGGTTTCGTCGTTCTCGACACAGCGCCGACCGGCCACACGATCCTGCTGCTGGATGCCGCCGAAGCCTACCACCGCGAGGTCATGCGGGTGCAGGGCGACATACCCTTGGCCGTCCGCGAGTTGTTGCCGCGTCTGCGCGACCCCGCATTCACCCGCGTGATCATCACGACGCTGCCCGAGGCCACGCCGGTGCACGAGGCGGAGCGTCTGCAGGCCGATCTGCGGCGGGCGCAGATCGCGCCCTACGCCTGGGTCGTGAACCAGAGCCTGCTGGCCAGTGGCACCCGAGATCCGCAATTGGCCGAGCGCGGGGCGCACGAGCTTCCCTACATACGGCGGGTGGCCGACGAACTGGCGGAGCGGTGTGTGCTTGTTCCCTGGCTGCCGGAGCCGCCCGTCGGCGTCAACGGACTGGCCGTCATGATCGAGCGTGCCGCCTGAAGCCGGTCGCGGTGCCCGCCATCACGCATCAATCCGAAGAGGGCCGACCGTGAAAAGACTGCATATTCACCTCGCCGTGGATGATCTGGACAGGAACATCGCGTTCTACAGTGCCTTGTTTCAGACGGCGCCGACGATCCGTCACGCTGATTATGCGAAATGGCTGCTCGACGATCCGCGCGTCAACTTTGCGATTTCCGCTCGTGGCAGAGCGCCGGGGCTCGATCATCTCGGCATCCAGGTCGAATCGGACGACGAGTTGGCGGGCGTGGAGGCGGCCTTGGCCTCTGCCGAACTGCCGGTGGCTGCTCAAAAGCAGGCGGCCTGCTGTTACGCCAAATCCGACAAATACTGGACGGTCGACCCGCAAGGCATTGCGTGGGAAGCCTTCCATTCGCTGAGCGCGATCCCGCTGTTTGGAGAAGACAGCGTCATCCGCGTCGCGCCCGTTTCGAATTGTTGCCAACCGTCTGAACAAGGTGATCCATCGTGAATACGAGACCCCTGAACATCCTGGTGCTGTGCACCGGCAATTCCTGCCGCAGTGTCCTGGGCGAAGCCCTGATCAATCATCTGAGCGCTGGGCGCTTCCGCGCCTATAGTGCCGGCAGCCATCCGGTAGGCAGGATCAATACGAATGCGCTGGCCACGCTGGCGCGACACGGCCTGCCGACCGAGGGCTATACCAGCAAGTCCTGGGATGATCTGGGCGACACCCCGATCGACATCATGATCTCGGTCTGCGACTCGGCCGCCGGAGAGACCTGTCCGGCCTATCTCGGCACCGCGGTCCGTGGGCACTGGGGCCTGCCCGACCCCGCTCATGTCACCGGCAGCCCGGACGTGGTCGAAGCCGCCTTCGAAGAAACCTATGCGGCGCTGGAAAAGCGCATCGGCCAGCTGTTGGCGCTGCCGGTCGAGACGATGTCGAGGACCGATCTGGCCGCCGCGTTGAATCGGATCGGGGAACAGGCCTGAGGCCATTTCGGCCACGTAAACCGGACGCGATTCAAGTGCCCGTCCACCAAACCAGCAGGTCGCCAGACATGAGCACGGTTGATGAATCCAGTTTGCCTCCGGTGGGATCGACGGATCCCAACGCAGAGCCCAAGCGGCTCAGTCTCTTCGACCGCTATCTGACGGTCTGGGTGGCGCTGTGCATGTTCGAGGGGGTTCTGATCGGCAAGGCGATGCCGGGGCCGGTCGCAGCGCTGCGCGAGATGGAAATCTCGCACATCAATCTGCCGATTGCGGTGTTGATCTGGCTGATGATTTTCCCGATGATGTTGAAAGTCGATTTCGGCTCGGTGCTGAACGTCGGCAAGAACCCAAAGGGCTTGCTGGTCACGCTGTTCGTGAACTGGCTGGTGAAGCCGTTCAGCATGGCCCTGCTGGGCTGGCTGTTCTTCAAGCACCTGTTCGTGCCGTGGATAGGGCCGGAAGACGCCGACCAGTACACGGCTGGCGTGATCATTCTGGCTGCCGCGCCCTGCACCGCGATGGTCTTCGTCTGGAGCTATTTGACCGACGGCGATCCGGCTTACACGCTGGTCCAGGTGGCGGTCAACGACCTGATTATGCTCGCGGTCTTCGCGCCGATCGTGAAGTACCTGGTGTCCGGTGCGTCCGGGCTGGAAGTCCCATTCGACGTGCTGCTGTACTCGGTGATCGTGTTCATCGTGATACCGCTGGCAGCCGGCGTGCTGACGCGACGGTGGCTGCTGCAGACGAAGGGTCGGGACTGGCTGGAGCAGGTGTTTCTGCCACGGCTGCATCCGGTCGCGATCAGTGCGCTGCTGCTCACGCTGGTGCTGATCTTCGCCTTCCAGGCCGACAACCTGACCGGCCGCGTGCTCCACGTCGGGTTGATCGCGATCCCGATCCTGATCCAGGTCTATTTCAACTCTGGTCTGGTCTACGGCCTGATGAAGCTGTTCAAGGTCGATTATGCGATCGCGGCGCCGGGCGCGTTGATCGGTGCCAGCAACTTCTTCGAACTGGCCGTTGCCACCGCGATCACGCTGTTCGGGCCCGAGTCCGGCGCCGCGCTGGCCACAGTCGTGGGTGTGCTGGTCGAAGTCCCGGTGATGCTGTCGGTCTGCTCGGTCTGCAATCGCACGCGGGGCTGGTTCACGCCGCCGACGCCCATGTCTGCGGGACGCGGCTGATTGCGCCTGGCCGCTCCGCGAGCGTCACGGGAGCGGCCAGGCCAGCAGGGACAGACTGACGACCAGCACCTGTCCTTCCGGTCTCGCGCGCGCGCCGAGGTCCCATTCGTAGCGGGCCGTCAACTTCCCTCGGATGGCCGGGATCGTCACGCCGATTTCGGGGCCGACGCCGTAGACCCGTTCCCGCGCACCGCGCGCCGAGGCCGGCAAGGCCGAACCGGTGTCGTCCGCGACCTGCCACAGCGCGTAGGCGGCGACGCCGAGGTCGAGTATCTGGAAGAACTTGGCGCCGAAGCCGCCCTGCAACTGCACGGTATCCCCGCGGGTCAGGTCGATCGAGAGCTTCCGGTGGTAATGGTTGTAACTGGCGAGCGCGCTCAGCCGCCACCCGCGATCGTCATCGAAGAACAGCGTTCCTCCCAGCGACAGCTGCTGTGTCCATTGCGGTTGCCCCAGGCCTTCGCGATTCAGCTGCCCGGTGGGTGCGTAGAAGGCATAAGACCCGACGGCATCGTAGCGTTGTGAGCGCCAGCCGATCTTCAGCGGCTGCACGACCAGATCGCCGAGCCCGGATCGCCCGATATCCGTCGGCGGCAGATCGGCCTGGGTCGACAGCCAGGCAACCGGAACCGCGAAGGCAGCGCTGAGATAGGGCCAGCCGTCGGGCTTGATCGTTCCCGATACGCCGATCACGTTGGCATAGGCATCGATGTCGAGTCCTTTGACCGGCAGCGGTTTGCCATTCCGGTCCAGCAACCGGTCGGCCGAGTAATAAAAGAAGCGATCGCCGGCATACACGCCTTCCGGCGATTGCGTGCCCGCGTCCAGCCCCACCGACCCAAGCACCCGTTGGCCCAGTTCGCCGTCGGCCGCCGCAGCAGTCGTGAGCAGCCAAAGCGCCGCGCACCATGTCCTCGTAGGAGCGGGCCATGCCCGCGAGTAAGCGTGTGCCGCGGTGATGCCGATCGGGTTTCCCGACGCGGCCGCGACCGACGCAGGTGTAGGAGCGGGCCATGCCCGCGAGGAAGCATTTGCCGCGGTGATGCCGACCGCGTTTCCCGACGCGGCCGCGACCGACGCAGGTGTAGGAGCGGGCCATGCCCGCGCCTGTCTGCGTGCCCCCATCCGCCATGGGCCTACAACCATACCGCGTCCCAAAATGGATAATCCGCCAACCGCTCCACCAGCCCCGCGCGTAGCGGATTGGCGATGACATAGCGCGCGGCTGTCCGAAAATCTTCGTGGGAGCGTAGGGCGTGATCGTGGTAGGCCGCCTGCCACAGGGCCCCGCGCCGATTCAGGATCCGATTGGCATGGCGGGCACTGGCCGATTTGACCCGGTTGACCAGGCGATCCAGCGCATCCCGTTCCCCCAGTTGCAGCAACCAGTGCGCGTGGTCGGGCATCAGGACCCAGGCCAGCAGCGAGGCGTCGCCCAGGATTTCCCGATCGATGAAACAACGCGCCGCGGCGCACCCGGCTTTAAAACTGGAGAAAAAACACTGGCGCCCGTTCGTCGCCGATGTCACCAGATAGGCTTGATGCGGCATGGAAGCGCGTCCGCGCCGGAGCGCATGATTGCCGGGGGAGTGTGCGTTAGGGTCGGGGTCGCGGGCATGGCCCGCTCCTACGGTGGGGCCGGGTATCTCTTCCCGCAGAAATTGCTCGCGGCGGATATAGCCGTTGGCGTGCAGCACGGTGTGGATCCGGTAAAGGCGGGCTTCGGCCTCGTTCATGTGGCTCGACGTTTCTCCGTGCCCGGCCGTGAGGTCCCGGTCAGGTTGGCCTTTCCCTTGCCCGCTGTTAACTTCGGGCCGGCTCCCCCGACAGCGGTTGATCGCGTGTAGGCGTTGGCCAGCGTGTCGTGCGGATTCTAGCTTTCGGCGGTCGTCAGGAGAAGTCGCGGGCATGGCCCGCTCCTACGATGGTCAACGGGACCGGTTCCGTCAGCTTTGGTCGCTGCGCGTGCGTGACATCAGCCCACCGGCCCTGATCCAGCAGCATGGCTGCGACGTAGGTGCTTTCCAGGTCGGAGCGGCCGGTTACGTGGGTTTTGGCCGCTGCGCGTGCGTGACATCAGTTCACCGGCCCTGATCCAGCAGCATGGCTGCGACGAAGGTGCTTTCGAGGTAGGAGCGGGCCATGCCCGCGACTTGACCAGCCCCACACGGAGCGGATTGGCGATGACCTCGCATGCGGTTGTTCGAAAATCTTCGTGGGAGCGCAGGCGTGATCAAGGCTGTCTGCCACAGGGGGGCACAGCGATGCAGGATCCGATTGGCGTTGCGGGCGCGGATTTGAATGGTTTGACCAGGCGATACAGCACAGCCCGTTCCCCCACCCGGGGGTCGCCGGCATGGCCCGCTCCTACGGTGGCGGCGGATGCGTTGTCAGTCGCGGGCATGGCCCGCTCCTACGGTGGCGGCGGATGCGTTGTCAGTCGCGGGCATAGCCCGCTCCTACAGTGGGGGGCGGGATGTTCTACCGCAGGGATTGCGTGTGCCGAAGATAGCCCCTGGCGTACCGCACGGGGTTTTTCGGCTGAAAGCGGGCTACGGTCTCGTTAATTCGCCTCGGCGATTCTCGTTGCTCCTAGTACGGGTCGCCGGTCTCCATAGGTAACTTTACCGATTGCGCTGCCTGACCGGCGATCGAAGAATGGAACGGCTGATGGGTCGCCCGGAGGTCGCGCTGGTTCACGGTGACACGTTTCCCCGGGTTGCCCTGCAAGCGTTCTCGTCAGTGTACGCAAACTGCGGAAAGCGTGAGGTCCGGGGGCGCCGGGGTGGGCAGTTGAAGAACTTCGTCCACGACGCGCATCACCGGCGACTGGGGACCCGCGGCCAGAAACGAGCCGGCGGGACGCAGCGCTGCTCCCGTTGCCGACGGCTGAAGCCGGCAGACCGGTTCGGTGAAGCAGAGTAGCGCCGTCGTGCCAGCGAATCGATAGGACGTCATGCATTCGATCTGCAGGCGGAGGATAGGACTCTCTACGAGGGCTGATGCAAAGGCAGCCGGCGAGCGACAGTCTGATCTGCCGGATGACAGGGGGCATCAACGCTATCGGCAAAAAAGGGATGTGAGTTCCCGATCATGCGGCCCTCCTCGGCCCCAGCGTGACACCTGAGCAATGACGGCCTCTTCCACGACCACAGGCATCGAGGAAGCACCATGCAACTGCGGGTTGGCTACGAACTCATCTACGACTGCCCCCAGCCGACGCCGATGATCTTGACGTTGAGCATACACTTCACGCGCATCTCCGATATCGTCGTTCCCGATCACCTGATCACGTCGCCGTCCCTGCCCATCACCGCGTATCGCGATACCTACGGCAACTGGTGTACCCGGCTCGTCGCACCGACGGGTCGGCTTCGGCTGTCGGCCGATGCCATCGTGAACGACTCCGGCAGGCCGGATCGCGTCGTTGCCTCGGCCCTGCAGCACCCCGTGGAGGAGTTGCCCGAGGAGACGCTCCAGTTCCTGTTGGGCAGCCGTTACTGCGACACCGATCGTCTGTCACAGACGGCCTGGGATCTCTTCGGCAACGAGCCGACCGGGTGGGCACGGGTGCAGTCCATCTGCGATTTCGTGCATCGCCATGTGACCTTCGGCTATGAGCATGCGCGTTCGACAAGGACGGCCGGGGAGACGCTGACCGAAGGCGTCGGCGTTTGTCGTGACTACGCCCACCTCGCCATTGCGTTCTGCCGCTGCATGAACATTCCCGCCCGCTACTGCACCGGCTATCTGAGCGACATCGGCGTCCCGCCACCCTCCGGTCTGATGGACTTTGCCGGCTGGCTCGAGGCCTATCTGGGCGGTCACTGGTACATCTTCGACGCCCGCAACAACGTGCCACGGATTGGCCGGGTGCTGATTGCGCGCGGCCGCGATGCCGAGGATGTGCCCATTGCCCATACCTTCGGCCCGAACACCCTGACGTCGTTCCGCGTCTGGACCGACGAGGTTCAGGAGCTCTAGGAGGAACGAGCATTCATGGGGCCTCGTACTATTCGCCGATGGGCGAAGGCGCCCGCGGTGGCGGCCCTGCATCGCCACACCCTTCCGCTCCAGCCGGCGGCCTTCGGACTGTCGTCCTTGCATACCGCCCAGATCGCCGGTCTGCCCGTCGAGCAGGCGCTGGCCAGCCTCAGCAGCTCGCCCGACGGATTGAGCGAAAGGGAAGCACAGCGTAGGCAGCGTGAGTTCGGCCCCAACCGGCTTGAGGCCGTTCGAAGCACGCCGCTGTGGATGCGCTTTGCGCGCGAATTCAGCCATTTCTTCGCGCTGATCCTTTGGGTCGCCGCGGGGCTGGCGTTTTTCGCCGAAAATCTGGATCCCGGTCAGGGTATGCGGCAGCTGGGCATCGCGATCATCGGCGTCATCCTGATCAATGGCGTGTTCTCGTTCTGGCAGGAATACCGTGCCGAGCGGGCGCTGGAGGCGTTGCGCCGGTTGTTGCCGCAGCGGATCAGAGTCTTGCGTGATGGCCAAGTGCAGGAACTGGGCGTGGAGTCCCTCGTTCCCGGTGACATCCTCCTGCTCGAGGAGGGCGACAAGGTGCCGGCCGACTGCCGGCTGATCGAGGCGTTCGGGATAAGGGTGAACGCCGCGACGATTACGGGTGAGTCGCTCCCGAAAGCACGCAACGCGGAACCGGATCGGAACGATACGCCGCTCACGGCCAGGAACCTGGTACTTGCCGGGACCACCGTCGTTTCCGGCCTGGCGCGGGGCGTGGTGTTCGCGACCGGCATGCACACCGAGTTCGGCAAGATCGCCCACCTGACCCAGAGCACCGGCGAGACGCCCTCGCCCCTGCAGCGGGAAATCGCGCGTCTGTCGCGCCTCATTGCCATGATGGCCGCCGCCTTGGGCCTTGCGTTCTTCCTGATCGGCCAGACGATCGGTCTGCCGTTTTGGGACAACTTCATGTTCGCCATCGGCATCATCGTCGCGAACGTGCCGGAGGGCCTGCTGCCCACGGTAACGCTCTCGCTGGCCATGGCAACCCAGCGCATGGCCAGGCGCAACGCGCTGGTGCGGCATCTGCCAGCCGTCGAAACACTGGGCTCGACCACGGTGATCTGCTCCGACAAGACCGGCACGCTGACCCAGAACCGAATGACGGTGAAGCGTCTTTTTGCCGACGACCGCTTCCATGAACCGGACGTGGGCAGCGCAAGCGCGCCGGCGGTCGCGAGCCTCTTGGCGCTGCTAAGGACTGCCGCCGTCTGCCACGATGTGCATCGGGTGGTCCGGAACGGCATGGCGGAGCTGCGCGGCGATCCGATGGAAGTCGCCTTGGTCGAGCTGGCAGAGCGCCGTGGGCTGAGTCTGGACGTTGCCCGACGGCTCGCCGAATTGCCCTTCGACAGCGAGCGCAAGCGGATGTCGGTGGTCGGCGAGGAGGACGGCACGCGCATGCTGCGTTGCAAGGGTGCGTTGGAATCGCTGCTTTCCGTCTGCGATCTCGTCCAGTGCGGCGGAGGGGAGCAGCCGCTCGATGCCGCCAGCCGCGCACGCTTGTTGGCTGCTCAGAACGCAATGGCTGCTTCGGGCTTGCGCGTCCTTGCCTTTGCCTGCCGCCGGCTCGAGTCGGGCGAGGAACCGCGGGAGGAGCACCTGACGCTGTGCGGACTGGTCGGTCTGGAGGACCCGCCCCGACCGGAAGTCGCGCCGGCGATCGCGCGCTGCCGCTCCGCCGGCATCAAGGTTGTCATGATTACCGGCGACCATCCCGCAACGGCCGTGGCGATCGCCCGCGAAATCGGCTTGGTGCGGGGCGCTACGCCGGTCGTACTGCGCGGCGACGCCCTGCCGAAGATGACCAAGGCCGAGTTGCAGCTGGCGCTGGATGCGCCGGAGATCCTGTTTGCTCGCGTTACCGCCGAGCAGAAGATGCTGATCGTGCAGGCCTTGCGGCGCAAGGGGGAGATCGTCGCCGTGACCGGCGACGGAGTGAACGATGCGCCGGCCCTGAAAGCGGCGGATATCGGTATCGCCATGGGTATCACCGGCACCGACGTGGCCAAGGAAGCGGCCGACATGATCCTGCTCGACGACAATTTCGCCAGCATCATCGGTGCCGTCGAAGAGGGGCGCGCGGTGTTCGAGAATCTCCGCAAGTTCCTGACCTACATCCTGACCTCGAACATCCCCGAGTTGTTGCCTTACCTGGCCTTCGTGCTGTTCAAAATCCCGCTGCCGCTCACCGTGATCCAGATCCTCGCCGTGGATCTCGGGACGGATATGCTGCCGGCGCTGGCCCTCGGCGCCGAGGCACCGCACGCCGGTTTGATGCGGGAGCCGCCGCGGGCGCGCACCGAGCGCTTGCTGCACTGGCCGCTGCTACTGCGGGCCTATCTGTGGTTGGGCGTGATGGAGGCCGCGATCTCGCTGGCCGCCTTTTTTCATGTGCTGGGGGAAGCGGGCTGGCGTTATGGCGAGTCGTTGGACCGGCACGATCCCGTTTACCTGCAGGCGACCGCGGCCTGTCTCGCGGCCATCGTGCTGGCCCAGGTCGTCAATGTGTTCCTGTGCCGCCATCCTCGGCACTCGGTAGTCCGCTTCGGCCTGATGAGCAATCCGCTGCTGTTGTCGGGCATCGCGCTGGAACTCGGGCTGATACTGCTGATCGTCTACACCGAGCCGGGTAATGCCCTGTTCGGCACGGCGCCGCTACCCGGCAACTGGTGGCTCTGGATCCTGCCTTTCGTCGTAGCGATGGGGCTGGCCGATGAGGTGCGCAAGCGGCTGATCCGGCGTTTCAAGTCCCCATGACAGCGGTATCAGGGATGGCAGCCGGCACGGAGGATTGTGAGAACCACGGTGACATGGCCCAATGCATCAGCAGGGCTGACGGGAAGTCGCCCGACCGAGCCGAAGCGAGTCAAACTCGGATTTTCAACCCAGTAGGGAGCACGCCATGACTGACAAAAAAACGCTGACCACCACCGCCGGTTGCCCGGTCGTCGACAACCAGAACGTGCTGACTGCCGGTCCGCGCGGACCGCAGTTGCTGCAGGACGTGTGGTTCCTGGAGAAGCTCGCCCATTTCGATCGCGAAGTGATTCCGGAACGCCGCATGCATGCCAAGGGTTCGGGCGCCTATGGCACGTTTACCGTGACGCACGACATTACCCGGTATACCCGAGCGAAGCTCTTCTCCGAGGTCGGAAAAAAGACCGAGCTGTTCGCTCGCTTTACCACCGTGGCCGGGGAGCGCGGTGCTGCCGATGCCGAGCGCGACATCCGCGGCTTTGCGTTGAAGTTCTACACCGAGGAGGGCAACTGGGATCTGGTCGGCAACAACACGCCGGTGTTCTTCCTGCGCGACCCGCTCAAGTTCCCCGACCTGAACCATGCCGTGAAGCGCGATCCGCGCACCAACCTGCGCAGCGCGAAGAACAACTGGGATTTCTGGACCTCGCTGCCAGAGGCGCTGCACCAAATCACCATCGTGATGAGCGACCGGGGCATTCCGGCGAGCTACCGCCATATGCACGGTTTCGGCAGCCACACCTTCAGCTTCATCAATGCCCGCAACGAACGTCATTGGGTGAAATTCCATTTCAAATGCCAGCAGGGCATCCGCAACCTGAGCGACGCGGAAGCCGAAGCCATCATCGGCAAGGACCGCGAAAGCCATCAGCGCGATCTCTACGACAGCATCGAGCGGGGTGACTTCCCACAGTGGACGCTGAAGGTGCAGATCATGCCTGAAGCCGATGCTGCGAAAGTGCCCTATCACCCCTTCGACCTCACCAAGATCTGGCCGCATCAGGACTATCCGCTGATCGACGTCGGTGTGATGGAACTGAACCGCAACCCGGAGAATTTTTTTGCCGAAGTCGAGCAGTCCGCGTTCAACCCGGCCAATGTGGTGCCGGGGATCGGCTTCTCGCCCGACAAGATGCTGCAGGGCCGGTTGTTTTCCTATGGCGATGCGCAGCGCTACCGCCTCGGGGTGAACCATCACCTGATTCCTGTCAACGCACCGCGGTGCCCGGTGCACAGCTACCATCGCGATGGCGCGATGCGCGTGGATGGCAACTTTGGTGGCGCCGTGGGTTACGAGCCGAACGAAGAGGGTGAATGGCAGCAGCGACCGAGCTTCGCCGAGCCGCCGCTGAACCTGGAAGGCGCGGCGGATCATTGGGATCATCGCGTCGACGAGGACTACTACTCACAGCCCGGCGCATTGTTCCGCTTGATGACGCCGGACCAGCAGCGCGTGCTGTTCGAAAACACCGCGCGCTCCATCGGCGAGGCACCGCGCCCGATCCAGCTACGCCACATCCGCCACTGCCTGAAGGCCGACCCGGCTTATGGCGAAGGGATAGCCGATGCGCTGGGCATCGCGCTGAGTGAGCTTGCTGACTGAGCGAGCCTCTGGCTCATCCTGCAGGCCGGGTGCCGCTGGGTCAGCGCGGTGCCTGGCCGGTCGCAGGCGACGTCAAACAAATGGGGCGTGGGCTGCCACGGTATACCGAATGCTTCCTGCCAACGCGCGCGAACAAGGGCGGTATGTGCAACTCGGCGCGGCGCTTCCCTCCTCTGGAACGGGAGACCTCGGATCCCGCCGTCTCACGGAGAGCGAAACCCGTGCTGTGGCGCCGGCAGCGACAACGCGCTGCGGTACCGCGGACTCCCTGATCCGTGGTCAGCCGGCGCCGATGCGCCAAGCGAGCAGGACCGCGCCGGACACGACCAGGCTGACTACGGTCACCGGTACGCCCACACGGGCGTGT
This sequence comes from Methylolobus aquaticus, assembly GCF_054172105.1. Classification (NCBI taxonomy): domain Bacteria; kingdom Pseudomonadati; phylum Pseudomonadota; class Gammaproteobacteria; order Methylococcales; family Methylococcaceae; genus Methylolobus; species Methylolobus aquaticus. The sequence continues at coordinate 176,030 of NZ_JBSYXP010000007.1, read as the reverse complement.
TGGCTCCAAGTGATGATGACGCCTCGCCGGGCGGCCGCGTCCATCACGATGATATTGGCGATGCTGCCCACCACCAGCAGATTACCCGCGAGGGTGCTGGCGATGGCCAGCAGCGCCCCGTCCGGAGGTGAGGCGATCGGCAGCAGCAGCATCACGGCCGGAACGTTCGAGACCAGGTTGCTGAGCAGGAACGTCATTCCGAATAGCACCGCCGGCTGGCGCAGATCGAGTCCGTATGCTGTCAGGTCGGCCACTGCCTGCTCCGGCAGACCCGTTTGCTCAAAGGCGTGATTGACAATGAACAGGCCGATGAAGAGCAGCAGCACCTGCCAGTCCACCAATCCGAGCATCTGGCGCGAATGAAGTTTACGGGATAGCAGTAGCAGACCCGCTCCGCCCAGCGCGACGATCTCCCGTGGCCAGTCGGTCAGCAGGAACAAACCGAACAAAGTCCCGGCGACGGTGAGCCCTTTGGTTGCCTGCCATCGGTCCAGGGTGTGAGACGAGGCGGTCCCGGCCTCGGCGCTCGGCTCCGTGCCGTGCCGACCTTGCCAGCGTCCGCGCCAGAGCCAGCCGATGATCACCCAAACCATGATCAGTCCGCCCACCACCGGAACGGCCGCTTCCTGAGCGTACGCGACGAAGTCCAGGTGCAGCCGTGCGCCGATCAACATGTTCTGAGGGTTGCCGATCAGCGTGGCTGCCGAGCCGATGTTGGCGGCACAGGCCAGCGCCAGCAGGAACGGCACCGGGTCGAGGCGGCGCAGCAGGCAGACATCGATCAGGACCGGAGCAATCGACAGACACACGACATCGTTGCTGAAGACGGCCGCCAGCACCCCAACCACCCCGATCAGCGCGGCCAGAAGACCGGGCGGCGAGGCCCGCAATTTCCCGAGTTTCCAGGTGATCCAGTCGTAGAAGCCGCCCAGCCGTAGCTGCGCCGAGACCACCATGAAAGAGAACAGCAGAATCAGCGTGGGCATGTGCACGGCCCGTCCGGCCTCGGCCTCACCGATCGACTCGGTGACCAGCAGGGCGATGGCCCCGAGGAGCGCGATCCCGGTCCGATCCAGTTGCAGGAACGGCAGCCCGCCCAGCAACATGCCGAGATAGACCAGAACGAAGACGACGATGACGGTGGTCAAGGCGGAAAAATCCTCGGGCACGGAGGGCGCCATTCGAGCAGGAACCCGATGCTAAATGCAAACGGTGCGGCTGTCTGATCGCGTGGTCGGTATCGCCGCGCAGTCGCGTTGAACAATGGCGGCATGGAGGGATTCAAGATCCTGTTGTTCCGCGCCCCGAGTGAGCAGGACCTCGATGAGGGTCGGTCGGGTTGGCAGCGGCGTTGGCCTTCTTCAGCCGATGGGTTTGGCTTGAGACGAGTGGCGCATGACCGTGTCCTCAGCTACGGAAAGATTCCAAACGTAGTCTCGCTCTGGTCCGATCACGATTACCGATGGAGTCGCTCACCCAACCAGCCGAATCGCACACGCTCCTGCTCCAGCCGTAAACGGGGTTGAATGCGGTCGAAGCGCAGTTCGTCGTAGAGCGCGCCTTCCTCAGACGTCAGGCGTGACAAGTCGTGGCGCGCGGGTTCGGCTTCCTCGCCCCAGTACGAGCGATGTGCGAGCAGCGTCTCCCGGTCCATCAGGAACGATGCCGCATGCGGAAAATGGCCGCGTAACTGGTCGAGGATGGCGAAGCCGTGGGTGTCGATGTCGCCCCAATAGTGCAGATGGCAACGTTGCAGCCACGCGGCGCGCGCCAGGGCCTCCCAGCCGTAGCCGGCGCCGAAGACGACGATGGCTCGCTCGATCGGCGGGAAGGCGAGGAAGTTGGTCTCGTTCTCGGTGATGAATACCCGCTCGATGGGTAGCGCCAGCGTGGCGAAGCTCACCGCGTCCAGGGCGATATCGGGCAGCCCCTGACAACCGGGCAGGCTGGGCAGCACCGGGTCGAGCGGCCGGAAGCGGATGCGAACCGGCTTGTCCCGGAAGCCGTAACGGCGGGCGAACTGCGCCGTGCCGGTGGCCAGGGTGTCGATGGCTTCGGGTGGCAAGGCCAGATCCAGCAGTTCGGTCAGCACCCCCCGGTGGGCTTCGATGAACTTGCTGTCCACTCCCGGCGCGTCCACCTGGCGCAGGTACACGCCCGGACGAGGGTGAGCCTGCAGCCACTCGACGACGGACAACAGACGTCCCCATCGGTCGATCAGTTCCAGCGCCTGAAGCGGGCGCCTGTACAACCAGTCGAGCAGAGCCGGCTGCGCGGCGGCGGTGTGCTGCCACAGAGCCTGGAAGCGCTGAGCCTGCCGGGTTTGCCCGATAAAGGCCCATGCCTCCCGTGGTGAGTCGAGCCAGACGGCCGCCGGCAGCCGCTGCAGACCCTGCACACGATGATTCCACTCGCGCCAGTCGATCCGCACGTGAGGGGTATCGGCCACGGCGCGCACCCAGGCTCGCACCGCTTCGAAGCGGTCGCACAGATCGGCCGCGCTTGGTGCCCTCAAGGTCAGGCGCAGCGGAAAGGGCACGGCATCCGAGACCGCGGCACGCAGCAACTCGCCGCGATCCCACAAACGCTGAACCTGCGCGCGCAGGTCTGCCGGTGTGGTCCAGTTCACCGCGATGCGCCGGCTCCCGCGGCCTTCTGCGCCCGGTATTCCTCAATGGTCAGGCAGCGCAGCCGCGAATCCCGCCCGCCCTCGTTGTGCACGAAGCCCACGCTGGCCACGAAGGGCTCGATGATGTGGATCTTCTGCAGCGGCGTCACGATCAGCAGTTGCAGGTTGAGTTGCTGGAACAGGCGCAGCCCGTATTGGGCCGATTCGTCCGACCCGCGCCCGAAGGCCTCGTCGATGACCACGAAGCGGAACGATCGCGAGCGCACGGCGCCCCATTCCAGCCCGAACTGGTAAGCGAGACTCGCCGCCAGCACCGTGTAGGCCAGCTTTTCCTTCTGGCCACCCGACTTGCCGCCGGAATCGGAATAGTGCTCGTGCTCGGCGCCATCGGCGCGCCAACGCTCGCTGGCCGAAAACAGAAAACCGTTGCGCACGTCGGTGACTTTGGCCGTCCAGCGCCGGTCGGCATCCGCGAGTCCCTCGCGCCCTCGGAAGCGGTCGATGATCGCCTTGACCTGCAGAAACTTGGCTTCCGAATACTGCTCGTCGGCCGAGCCGGTGAGGGCGCCCTCGGTACAGGCGCGCAGATCCTGCTGGAAATCGCGGATCTCGGCATCCGGGCTGGGTTGCGCCACCAGCTTGATGTAGCGGCCAGGGTTGTAGTCGATCGCTTCGAGCGATTGGTTGATGAAGGCGATACGCTCCCGGATTGTTTCGCGCTCCCGCGCGAGTTGGGCATTGAAATTGGCGATTTCGTTGATGGTGTTGACGTTGAGCAGTTCTTTGAAGCGTGCCTCGAAGCGCGGCAGGTCATCGCGCTGCAAACCTTCCAGCAGACGTTCGTATTCGCCGAGCGCCGCCAGGCTCGCGTCCATCTCGACGGTCTCGGCCTTGAACTCCTCCATGAAGCCGCGCATGGCATTGACGATGCGCTCCGTCAGGCGCGTCAGGCGCTTGTCCTCGGCGTCGATGCGGTCCTGCAGCCACTTGCGCAGTTCCTGTTCGCGGTTGTCGCAGGATTCCACCGACAGCTGATGCTCGCCCAGCGCCTCGGCGCGCCAGCCTTCGAGGTAGACGATCCGGGCCTCGGTCAGCGGCATCGCCTCACAGACAGCCCGCGCCTGATCCCGCAGTTCCTGCGCCGCTTCGCGCTTGCTCTTGAGCTCGCCGCGCCTACCGAGTGTCTCGGTCAGCCTGGCCTCGGTTTCGGCCAGCCCGTCCCGTGCCGTTTTCAGCTGCCGGCCCAACTCCTGCAGGGCATTCGATGCGGACTCCAGGCGCTGATGCTCGGCGGCGAGCCCCGCGATCTCGCGAGCCAGACTCTGCCAGTCGATATCCGCATAGCGGGTGAACTCCTCCAGCCGGGCCAGCGCGTCCAGTCGGCCGCGAAGTTGCTGGCGCGACTGCTGGATGTCGCTGATGCCTCGTGCCAAGGCGGCCAGCTGCGCTTCCAGGCGTTCGCGCTGATCGAGCAGTGCGCGCAGCTTGTCGGCGTTGCTCCAGCCCAGCACATAGCGTCTGCGGTCGTCGATGCGGCTGCGGTCGTCCTTTTCGTGGCGTCCCGTCGGCTCCTTGATTTGCCCGGCGCGCGTGATCGCGCGGGCCTCGCGGCGGAACTGCTCGGCGCTGTCGCAGCAGGCCACGTCAAAGCGCTGCCGAAGCTCCTGCTCCAGCCACTCGACGTGGGGCGAATCCGGCTTGATGGCGAGCTTTCTGACCAGCGACTGCGGATGCAGGCCGGCAGCCTGCATCGCTTTCCTCGGTCGGACGTGAAAGTAAACCAGACGCGCGCCCAGATGCTGGCGGTCCACCCACTCCGCCACCGCCCGGTAGTGCGCATCGGGCACCAGCAGCGCGAGGCCGAAGCCGCGCAACAGCCGCTCGGCAGCGCCTTCCCAGTCGCGCTCGTCCTCGCGCACCTGGATGAGCTCGCCAGCGAAAGGCAGTTCCTCCTCGTCGATCGACAATGCGGCGCACAGCGCCTCGCGGATACGGATCTGGGCCGCGTCGATATTGCTCTTGCGGCGCTGCAGGCTGTCGATTTCCTCGGACAGAACCGCATGCTCCTCGCGCCCCTTGCGGAAGGCGAAGTCCTCCTCGCGCTCACGATTGTCCAGGTCGGCGATGCGCTCCCGCAGGGACTCCGCGCGGGAGGCAATCGCCTGTTGCTGAGCGATAAACCCCGCCTCATCGGATGGCGGTGGTTCGTCGATGCGGGCGAGCAATGCGGTATGGCGCTCCGCCTTCTGCTGGCGCTGGGTCTTCTCGGACTCCTTGCGGCGGATCTCGACCGCCAACTGTTCCAGCCGGTCGCCGCCGTTGTCGCGGAGCGCGCGTTCCAGGTTGCCCACCTCGTCCCGGCCGCTGTCGCGCTGCGCGGTCAGGCGTTCGATCTGGGCTTCCAGGCGGGCGGCATCCTCCGCCAGCAGCGTCAGTCTGCGGTCCAGGAGATCGCTCTTGAGCCGGGCGAAGTAGGGCCTCAGCGCGTCACGTCCGTCGCGAAGATTCTGGATCTCCGCGGCGAGTTCGGCGTGGCGCTGGCCGTCGGTCACCAGTGGTACGAGCAGATCGACCTGGCGCTTGGCCCTCAGCACGGCCTGGTGGGCACGGTCGAGGTCGTCGAAGTGACGGATCAGCGCCTCGATGCGCTGTCCTGAGTCGAACGGCTCCAGCATATGGCTGCGCACGAAGTCGGTGAGATTGCCCACCGACTTCATCGACACCGTCTGGTGGAACAGTTCCAGCGCCTGCTCGTGCTCGATGCCGTAGCGCCGGCGAAACCAGGCGCCGTAGGGCGGGAAGCTGTCGAACAATTCGCAACCGGAGGCCCGCAGCCTCTTGCGCAAGGCGGTGATGTCGCTGCCGAATGCGGAGAAGTCTTGGGCGATGCTCATGGCCCGTTCGGCCGCCACGAACAGGCGCGCCGGCTGACCCTGCGGATCCTTCAGCCAGAACACCTGGGCCAGCGTCACCGCCAGATCGTAGCCCTCGTTCCGGAACACGCCCAGAATGACGGAGTAGCTGGACGCATCGCGCAGTGCCACGGGTCGGGCCGTGCCCGTGATCTCGTTGCGCTCGCTCTTGTAGTGGCCGAGCACATAGGAACGCAAGCTGCGCTCACGGGCATCGGCCCCCGCCGCCTTGTTGTAGGCCACCCGATGCGCGGGGACCAGCAGGGTCGTGATGGCGTCGACCAGCGTGGATTTGCCCGAGCCGATGTCGCCGGTGAGCAGGCCGTTACGGCCGTCGAGTTCGAAGCGCCAGACGCGCTCGTCGAAAGTGCCCCAGTTGAGCACCTCCAGCCGCTGCAGCCGAAAGCCGACCCGGGTGTCGTCGGCCACGAAATCGAGGCCAAACGTCGGTGCCTCAAGCATCGACCGACCCCTCGGTCTGGGTCTGGCCGGCCGACGTTGAGCGGTAGACCTCCAGTCGCGCGTCGAAATCGGCCAGCCATTGAGCATCGACGAAGGCCCTGAGGATGCGCCGAACCTCCAGATGCCCCCGTTCCTGGCTACTGCCCGCGGCGGGTTTGAGGCGGCGCAGGAAACCCAGCTCGACCACCTTGGAAATGGTCGCGTCCACCTGATCGACCAGCCGGGCCTCGTTCGTCCCGTCGGGCAGGAATACCCGCATCAGATCGGCGATCTCGTTGCGCGACAGCACGAGTCGCGTGTCGCCGCCACCGGCATCGAACTCCGCCATCCGCTTGCGCAGCAGCGCCAGCATCAGGCTCACCGGATAGGACAAAGGTCGGCGGGCGACGAGCCGCGGCATGCGTGGCGCACCCTCGGAGTCGTCCGGGTCGGGACGGCTCTTGAGGAACGCATAGCCTTCGGCCTCGTCCAGCACCAGGTCGAGCAGCAGCACCGCCGCCTGCTCCCGTACCCGCGGCTGCAGGCGCAGCAAGCAGGCCCACAGGCGCTGGTCGTCGTCGCGGTAGAGCACGCCTTTGAGCAGGAGCACCATGAGTTGCGACAACTCGGGCACGGCTTGCAGAGCGCCGGGCTGGGTTTCGACGGCAGGGTAGTCGGGCGCCGTGTCGTTCATCTTCGCCTTTTCGCTTCTGTCTTCAACGCGTGAAGATTACCCGGGGCAGGTGTGCCACGCGTTCAACCGGCTCACCCTCTGCGCTGCAGGCTTCCCAGCGGACCGGTTCCTCCTCGGCTTCGTCGACGACGGCCCGCAGGCCATCGAAGGCATCGCTGCCATGTCCGGCATGGGCCAGCTCCAGATAGGCCACCAGCTCGGCCAGGCCTTGCTGCAAGGGTTCGGCGGCCAGTAATTCGCGCAGCGTGATCTGCGGCTGGTGCCGTAGCGCATGCTGGACAGCCGCTCGCAGACGCGCCTTGTCGACGACGATCTGGTCGAACAGGCGAGCGGTGTCGATGTCGTCGTCGCCCGCAACCAAGGCCAGCTCGGCCAGGCGCGGCTTCGTGCTCGGGGTGAACAGCGGACGCTCCAGCGGCAATTCGACGTCGGCGCTCATCGCATCGATGGCCATCACGCCGGCAGGCGGCGGGGAGTCGCGCAGCGCCAGTGCCTTGCTCTCGATGCCGTGCAGCAGCTCAAGGATGCGGCGGTTCTCCAGAAAGGCCCGATCGTCCAGAAAGCGGCGCAACTGCTGGGATAGTTGGGCTACGGTGCGTTGCGTGTGTTCCCCGGCTTCCATCCAGTCGTGGTGCACGCGGCGGGTGCGGGGATCGGGCTTCAGCGCCGCGACGGCCGGCAGGGCCAGCACCTGATCGAGCCGTTCGGAAAGCGCCTCCTGCCTCCGGCTCGACATCAGGAAATCCCAGAAGGCGCGAAAGCTGCGGCCCTGGTCGGAATCACCGATCGCGTCGCGCTCGCCCATGATCTCGTCGAGCAGCGCGCCCTTGGCCCCTTCCCACAGCGCGATCTTCTCGCGCACCTTGCGGTCGAGTTGGCGGAAGTTGTGCTCCACCTCCCGGAAGTCGGCCAGCAACTCGCGCGCCAGTTGCTGGAATTGCTGGAAGCGGTCCTTGACCGCCGTGTCGTCCAGCAGCGGCACGTCACCGGCCAACACACGGGCCATTTCGGCATTGAGCGCGTCACGTTTCTGGCGTAGGTCTTCGACCCGCTTGGCCGGGTCCGCCTCGGTGCCGGCGCTGATCTGCTCCAGCAACGCGAACAGCGTCAGCAAGCGCGACTCGGTGCCCACGAAGGGGCGCTCGGTGAGTGATACCAGCCAGGCGATGGCCTTTTCGGTGGCTGGTGTCAGGTCGAACTGCGCTTCGTCCGTACCCGGTTTATAGAATTTGCGCAGCCAGCTCTTGTCGGGTGCGGCCCAGTCGTTCAGGTATTCGGAGGCGCGCTTGGGATAGGCGTCGGCGCCGAGCTGCTCACGCAGCGCATACAGTTCATCCTCCAGCGCCTCGGCCAGATCCGCCTCGCTCATCACCCGGACATTGGGTACTACGAACACCCGGTGCAGGAAGCTCGCCGCCAACGGCGCGTGCGGTGAGGCCAGGAGCCGCCAAGCCGGGTGGCGGTCACGCAGGGTGGCGAGGGTGGCATGGTCCATCGGCGTGTATTCTAGCCGGGGATCGCGCGAGTGCGGGTTTGAAAAGCCAACCGGGCTCACCCCGGGAGCGACGGACACGGACGCCGGAATCGCAAAGGCCGGCTCGAGATCGCTACCAAAACACTCGGGACCGCCGAGTCCTGGTGGCACTCGTGACTCAAGCGGCGATCCCCAACCACGGCTCGCGCCGCGCGGGATTGCGTCCGTCGTTCACGCGTATCCGCCAGGTCCGGCCATCTCGAATGGATCCTCGTCCGCCGGGCCACGCGGAAACACCAACGCCTCCGCGGTCAAAAAGTCCGGGCGTATGCCTGGCTCGCTCGTGTGAGGCGGGATCGACCGACTCACCCGCGGTGGAGAGGGAAAACCAGAGCGACACCTCGGTTTCGGTTGAGCACGAAAAGGCGACAGTTCACCCGAAGTCCAACAAACCGCTGGCGTGGTCGCCGTTATACCCGGTCGTGATGCCCCTGTCGGGACGCAGGAACGCCTGGATCGCACGCATGGCTTCCGGTTCAGACAAGGTTGGTGCATGACCGACACCCGGCACCTCGACAACTTCGAGATCGGGTTTGATGCGCCGCATCTCCGCGACACCCGCCGGTGTGAGGATGTCGCTGTCCGCGCCGCGCACGACGAGCACCGGGACGCGGGCCAGTGCGGCAAAGAGCGGCCGCAGATCGGGCGCGGGACAAGCCGCCGAGGTGGCCAGGGCATTCGCGATGGCCGGGTCATACGCAAACTCCACCCACCCGTCGCTGCGGTCTCGCCCCACGCGGCGGGCAAATCGCTGCCAGAACGCCTCGTCCATCCCGGGAAAGCACGTACCTTGTGTGTGTTCGACCGCCTCGGCCAGTGCCCTCCATGAAGCAAAAGGCCCGGTGTTTCCGACACCGGCGACGATACGCGCGAGTCCTGCAGGATTGAGCACCGGCCCCACATCGTTCAACACGGCGGCACTGACAAGCTGTGGCGCGGTGCCCGCCAGAATCATGGTGATGAGCCCGCCCATCGAGGTGCCCACGAAGACGCACGGGCCCGTCTTCAGCGTATCGAGACAAAAGGCGATATCGTCGGCGTAGGTCGGCAGCATGTAGCGTCGCCACTGCGGATCCTTGTCGGATCGCCCGCGTCCGCGCATGTCCAAGGTCAGCACGCGATGCCCGCTTGAGGCCATCGCAGGTGCGAGGTCGTCAAAGTCCGACGAATTGCGTGTCAGGCCGTGCAAACACAGGAGCGTGCGTCCTGACCACTCCGTCTGCGGGACATAGTCACGCGCATAGATCAGAAGACCGTCCGGGACACGGATCCGTCGTTCCCCGTAGCTGGCCGAACCATGGCTGTGCCCAGTGATTGGCAAGTTGGACTTCAGTTGGGACCGCGACCAGTCCGTGCGGACTGATCGCAGCTCGTCGCGTTGGCCAGGCCCGTTGTCTCCTGTCGGATCGGGTTGCTTCCGGGAAACACGCACCAGAGCATCCTTTGGTGTGGAAGAGAGAAACCCGGGGATGCACTCTTACCCCGCGTCGCATTCAGGGAGGATAGCACTGATACCTCGGTTGGCGGGTTGGTAAGGAGACTCCGTTTACCAAGGCCTGTCGGAAATGGGCAAGCAGGCCGAGCGGCTTTCCGACCAGCGCGGTGAGGGAAACCCTTAGCCATGGCCGTCCCGGCCTAGTTGTGCGCCGGTTAAACCGAAAGCCATTCTGCCACATGCCACGGGATCAGATGTCTATCACGTCTGATCTTGGCGATACATCCGCCTTTCTAAGGGGCGCCCTTATGAGCGATAGGGTTCGATCCGATTGGCGGGATATTTCGATGTCCCCATGGCTCAACGGCCAAGACGCTTGCAGCGACGATATGTCGCACGTCACCTGGAGGCAGTGGGTCGTCTTCTCATGGCGGGACTGCCTATTCTTCCTGGCATTCCTTTCTCCGAGTGTTGGTGCCATGAGCTCATCTATCGCCCATCCATTCCGAGTTGACCCGCTGCATGGGTATTTCAGTGCAGTGCCTTTCGATAGGGCCGCGCGTTGTTTTCAAAGATCGCTGCACTATATCAGGGTGGCCGTCCTTTTAATCCTTCCCATATATCTGACAGCTTGTGCCACCGTCCTCCATGGAACGACCGAGCAACTCGACGTCACTACACAGGTTGACGGCAAACCGTTGGCGGGCGCTAGCTGCGTAGTGAAACGCGGAAACCTGGAAACCTGGGCGGTAACGACACCGGGAAAGATAGAGATTCCGCGAGGGAAGGAAGACCTGCGCATCAGTTGTGTGAAGAACGGTTACCGCATGCCGACAGAAGCCGACATCAAACCGGAATGTGAGGCGCTGGGTTCTGCCGGAGGCGGCGCGTTGGCGGGGGCCGCGCTGGGTGCAACGGCGACCGGCGTCGCTCTGTTCCCGGTTCTGGCGATACCCGGTGCTGGTTGGGTCGTCTGGCCGCTGGCAGTGGGTGGGGGAGCGTTGGTGGGTGGCGCAGCATCGGCGGCCACCGATACGGCCGATGGCGCCGCCTACAGCTACCCAACACCGATCACCATTCCAATGAAGCAAATCACGCCGCGAGAAGGCAATGGGGTAACCCCGGCACCGTGCGCTGCCGAGCAGTGAACGCCCTGAGATACGTTGCGCGGGCAGAAGCAACGCTACAGCCGCATTTTGACCCGCGGAGACGCCTTGTTGTGTCTTTTAAGAAACTCTATGGTAGCAATTAAATCATTTATCTTTCCCCTCTTGAATGATCCTTAGTGTATGCCCGACAGCAATCGGCTCTCCGCTGGGGTTCTGGCGATGGGGATATCTCCATCTTTTTACTTCTAGGAGAAAATACAATGAAAACGAAAACGCCATCGCGGTCACTCGCGCAGCGCGAGTGCACTGCATTGATATCCGCCGCTGCCACCTTGGTCATCGGGTCGGCTCTCGTCACGCCAGTAAGTGCTTGTACGGATTTCATGTTGCCCGAGCCTCCGGCTTCGATGGCCAGTGTTCCCGGTAATCTGACGGCAGTCTCCGCGCGTACGATGGATTTCGAGGTCAATCTGGGGTGGCAGATGCAAAACCAGTCGGCTGGACAAGTCGTCCAGTCAACACCTCCAAACGAAAAAGAGGGGATGTTGGGGCTCAAGTGGACCAGTCTCTACAAATTCATCGGATTTACCGGTCTGCAATATGCCAACAAGCTTGATCCGGATAATCCAGTCATCAAAGATGGCTTGTATTTCGACGGGATGAACGAGAAAGGCCTTTCGGCTGCAATACTATGGCTGGATGCCACTTGGCCGAGCGAAAAGGAGAACAATTATCCGACTCCGCAGCGGGGAGAAAAGAACCTGTCAGTTCACTACCTGGTTAACTATGTGCTTTCGCGTTGCGATACGGCACAGTGCGTAGCGAATTTGTTGCAGGTCTCACCGCAGCCAATCATTTGGGGTGAGTTTCTGGGTGGGGATGTAGGAAAGATGCCGCTAGCCGGTCACTTGGTCGTCCATGATGCCAATAATCGGAGTCTCGTCGTCGAATGGCTGGACAAGAAGCAATTTGTCTATTGGGACGCGGACAAGCAAAAGAATCCGGTCGATCGGGTTAGGGTCGTGACCAATGACCCGCCCTATCCGGATCAGATTGCCATGTTGAAAAATCCTCTTTTCACCAATTTGAAGAAGGCAAATCACTTTAAGGAGTCGAAAGACTACATTACGGCGCCCGAAGAGAATTTGCTGCCTGGGGATTCATCTTCAGGGTCGCGATTCGTTCGCTCGTTCAAGCTAAACCGCGCTTTGTCCGGTAATCCGTCTTTCAAATATAAGCCATATTACTACCTGGGGATGGTGGAGCCCCTCACACAGAAGCCGTTTGACCGATTTGTCGTTCCAGCTCTGTGGCGCGTCCAGTTGGCGAACAAGGTGATTGCGCGAGCTGAGGAGGTCTATGGGGAGTACCCGGCGGTCTTCAAGAAGTCGGATGGTCCATCCGATGATCTAAAGGCGTATTTCCACACCCAGTTCACCTTGATCAGAGATCATTCAAATAAGATTATTTACGTGCGTGGCATCTACAACCAGAACCTGCGCCGTATCGTGCTTTCCGATCTATTAAAGGACAATCCAGATAGCTATACGAAGAATCTGTATGTGGATCCCTTCTCCAAGGGGTCGCACTATAAACTGCAGATGTTCCAGGATGTGGCAGATCAGTTCGAGAAGGATCTGCCGTCTCCGTACGAAAAGTAGCGAGAATTGGTCGGCCCTGAAAACTTCGCTCAAGCGAAGTTTGGCAGGGCCTGGCCATGTCCCGCGTCCGGCCGGGGTCCTGGGAGGGTTGAAGCTGGAGCGGGACCGGCGCTGCCAGGGCCGAAGGGGCGGGCAGGTGGTTGGCTCCTTGCAAGGACGGATCCTTGCAGTGTGTGCGAGGAAATGACCGGCGTGGGCGTCGGTCGGCAGTTCCAACGTCGACTCTCAGGCTCAGTTGCCCCGCTGAAAACTCCCCCGTTTCAGCCCGACCCGCTGGAATCCGGGTTTTCGCGGGTACAGGGACGCCTGCCAGTCATGGCACCGAGTAGAGGAGAGAAAGGGCCAGGACACAGGAGTATTGCTGAGACGTCGGCCGATCGGTGGATGACCCAGCCTGCCGATTGTTCAACGGTACGCGCATTCGGCTCCCGAGCAGTTGGCCGAACATCAGAGCCCGTATCGTGGGCGGTCCGCATAGAAAATGGCATAGTCGGGACCGGGGAAAAAAACAGAAAGGCCGGATGACGCGGCCTTAAATCAGGGATTTATTGGTGGTGGAGTCGGGGCGTGGGTTCGAACTCGTTTTCTCAACGGATGAGGGCTGGTGAGGGTGGTTGGGGGCGGATTGGGGTAGATGTCTCACTGCCGAACGATAAGCCAGACGGCCTCTTCACGCTCCCGCTCAGCGACGGCCAGCGCGGTTCACTCCGCCATTCCGATTGGCTACGCCGTAACCAGCCGTACCCGCAGCACCGGCACCCGCTCCGGGCAGCCTTCCTACACCCGAGGCTGGGCCACCCACACCGCCACGCAAGGCCGGCGTCGCCACGGCGCCAGCCGCCGGGGTGATGGGCCGAGCCACACAGCCCTTCGGCACGCCCGCCGCCTTGCAATACACTACGGCGTCAACTGGTAAGGCGGTTACGGTCAGGGCTAATGCGATTGCCCTCAGAAAGATTGCGCGGTTCATCTTGAGACTCCGAGGTGACGTTACTGGGCTGCGACAAAAAGCGGGATGCCGTCTAATTTTTTGTGTGCGGCAGCCTGACCATTAGAAGCCAGTCACGTCGATTCGTCGATCGAAATTCATTTTCTTGAGCAGCTTGCGCATGGCCAATCGCTCTTTTCGGTCCACGTTGCGGAGATCGAGTTCGTAATCCCGTCGGCGAGTCTTCAGCCGCATGACCGCGCTGGGTTCATTCCATTGCAAGGTTTCGAGGTGATCATCCTCATCGTCGTACCGCTCGAAGGAAAAGGAGACGCCGCGTTCCCATTCTTCCAGAATGGCTTCGTACAACGGCGTGCGAAGCAACGTCAAACCTTGAATGCCGAACGCCGCGGTTGGCGCTGTGACGGCGAAGGAGACGATGAGGTCCTTTCCGCTTTCAGGGGTAATGAACTCGACACGGTCCCGGTTCTGTTGGGCTTCTTTCATCGGACGCCTTGATCTGCCTTCAATCGATATGGGCCCGAGCAGGCCTATGGGGTTCGCCGTCCTGACGGACATGAGGACGCGAACAGGTCCACACAACAGGTCCTTTATTGTTGCATCAAGTGCAGTTGGTGACTAAGAGCGGACTGGACGATACACGTTCGTAGCTGGGTGTCTAATTCCCCGGCGTCTCGGGCCGTCGTTTCAGGCGCGCGGCTTGCACCGTAAGGTGTGCTGCGGCGCGGCGACCATCCTGTTTCTGCTTCGCAGTCACTCGTTACAATGTCTGGGGTCACTTGGCCCGCCAACATGTTGCGCTCAGCGAGCAGCCCGACAACCGCCAGATAATGGCGCGCTCACGCAGTCATAACTGGCGGCCGGCTTGACCCTATTCACAGGACCGCCGCAAAAGGAACATAACGACATTGCCAGCCCCGGAACTCAGCCTCAGCCAACTGGAAAGCCACCTTTGGGAGTCCGCCAACATCCTGCGCGGCCCAGTCGATGCGGCCGACTTCAAGACCTACATCTTCCCGCTGTTGTTCTTCAAGCGCATCTGCGATGTCTGGGACGAGGAATACCAGGAGATCGTCGACGAGGGCGGCGACGAGGAGATGGCCTGGTTCCCGGAATCGCATCGCTTCCAGATCCCCGAAGACTGTCACTGGAACGAGGTCCGGAGTGTCGCCACGAACGTCGGCACTGCGCTGCAGCGGGCCTTGCGCGAGATCGAGAAGGCCAACCCGAACACGTTGTACGGCGTGTTCGGCGATGCGCAATGGAGCAACCGCGAACGGCTGTCAGATGCGCTGCTGAAAGACCTGATTGAACACTTCTCCCGCCTGGCCCTTGGCAACCGGAGCGTCTCCAGCGACATCCTGGGCGACGCCTACGAGTACCTGATCAAGAAGTTCGCGGACGCCACCAACAAGAAGGCCGGCGAGTTCTACACGCCGCGTAGCGTCGTCCGCTTGATGATCGAGATGCTCGACCCGAGACAGGGCGAGACCATTTACGACCCGGCCTGCGGCACCGGCGGTATGCTGCTCGCCGCCGTGCAGCACGTCCAGGAACAGCACGGCGACGTGAAGCGCCTCTGGGGCAAGCTCTACGGCCAGGAGAAGAACCTGACCACCTCGGCCATCGCACGGATGAATCTGTTCCTGCATGGCATCGAGGACTTCCAGATCGTGCGCGGCGATACGTTGCGCAATCCCGCATTCTTCGACATCGATCAGCTTGCCTGCTTTGACTGCGTGATTGCCAACCCGCCTTTCTCCCTGGAAAGGTGGGGCGAGGAGTTGTGGGTCAACGACCCGTTTGGACGTAACTTTGCCGGCCTGCCGCCCTCGTCCAGCGGCGACTTCGCCTGGGTGCAGCACATGGTCAAGTCCATGGCCGAGGGGACCGGACGGATGGCCGTGGTGCTACCGCAGGGCGCGCTGTTCCGCAAAGGGGCGGAGGGCAGTATCCGCAAAAAACTGCTGGAGATGGATCTGATCGAGGCCGTGATCGGACTCGCGCCCAATCTGTTCTACGGCACCGGCCTGGCCGCGTGCATCCTGGTACTGCGCAAACGCAAGCCGGCCACGCACAAGAATAAGGTGATGGTCGCCGATGCCTCGCGCCTGTTCCGCCGGGGTCGTGCGCAAAACTATCTGGAACCGGAGCATGCCCAAGAAATTCAGTCGTGGTTCGAGAAGTTCAATGACGTTCAGCACGCAGTCCGGGTAGTCAGCCTGGACGAAATCAAAGGCGAGGACTGGACGCTGAACATCTCGCGCTACGTGCTGCCGCCGCTGCAGGAAGACGTCCCACCGCTGCCCGATGCCATTGCGGAGTTCAAGGAAGCACTGAAGCGCTGCCGCGAGGCCGAAGAGCGTCTGGCCCGGGTGATGACGGAAGGAGGCTGGTTGAGATGAGCCGGATCACCCAACAGGAACTCGAAAGCTACCTCTGGGGCGCCGCCATCCTGCTGCGCGGCCTGATCGACGCTGGCGACTACAAGCAGTTCATCTTCCCGCTGCTGTTCTTCAAGCGCGTATCGGACGTGTGGGACGAGGAATACCAAGCAGCCCTGGCCGAGTCCGACGGTGACCTGTCCTATGCGCAGTTCGCCGAGAACCACCGCTTCCAGATCCCCGAGGGAGCGCACTGGAACGACCTGCGATAGACGTCGAAGAACGTCGGCGCTGCCATCCAGAAGGCCATGCGCGCCATCGAGTCGGCCAACCCCAACATGCTTGACGGCATCTTCGGCGACGCGCCCTGGACCAACCGCGAGCGCCTGCCCGACGAGACGCTGAAGAACCTGATCGAACATTTCTCGACGCAGACGCTCTCGGTGGCCAACGTGCCCGAGGACGAGTTGGGCAACGCCTACGAGTACCTGATCAAGAAGTTCGCGGACGACTCCGGCCACACGGCCGCCGAGTTCTACACCAACCGCACCGTCGTGCACCTGATGACGCAGCTGCTGGCACCCAAGGCCGGCGAGTCGATCTACGACCCCACCTGCGGCACCGGCGGCATGCTCATCTCGGCGCTGGACGAGGTGAAGCGCTCGGGCGGCGAGTACCGCACCCTCAAGCTCTACGGCCAGGAGCGCAACCTCATCACATCAAGCATCGCCCGCATGAACCTGTTCCTGCACGGCGTGGTGGACTTCGAGATCATCCGCGGCGATACGCTGGCCGACCCCAAACACATCGAGGGCGACCGCCTGCGTCAGTTCGACGTGATCCTGGCCAACCCGCCGTATTCCATCAAGCAATGGAACCGCGATGCCTGGAGCAGCGACAAGTGGGGCCGGCACTTCCTTGGCACGCCGCCCCAGGGGCGAGCAGACTACGCCTTTCAGCAGCATATCCTGACCAGCCTCACCGCCAAGGGCCGCTGTGCTGTGCTGTGGCCGCACGGCGTGCTGTTCCGCAACGAAGAGCAGGCCATGCGGGCCAAGATGATCGAACACGACTGGGTCGAGGCCGTCATCGGCCTCGGGCCGAACCTGTTCTACAACTCCCCGATGGAGTCGTGCATCGTTGTCTGCAACCGACGCAAGCCCGAAGAGCGCAAAGGCAAGGTAATCTTCATTGATGCAGTCAATGAGGTCACCCGCGAGCGCGCGCAGAGCTTCCTCAAGCCCGAGCACCAGCAGCGCATCCTGCAGGCGTTCAAGTCCTTTGTGCCGGAAGAGGGTTTCACTGCGGTGGCGACGCGCGAGCACATCGCCGCCAACGGCGCGAACCTGTCGATTCCACTCTACGTCAAGCGGTCGACCGTAACAGCGAGCGGCAATGGTGACGGCGAAGTCGTGAGCCTGCGTTCAGCCTGGGAGAAATGGCAAACCGACGGACGCGCTTTCTGGCAGCAGATGGATGCACTGCTGGAAGCGCTCGACACGATCAACGCCCCGGATGCCAGCTAGTCAAAGACCAGTTCTGTTTGTTTCTTTACCTGTTAGGTAAATCTTTACTACAATGGAGCGGTACCTTGAAGATTAGCTTCAAGGATAAAGAAATCCGAGATCTATGCGAAAAACAGGCCGCTGCCCAGAAAAAACTCGGGACGGCTTGTGCGCGTAAGTTGCGGGGGCGACTGAGCGACCTGGAAGCCGCGGGACGGGTCACCGATTTGGTAGCAGGTAATCCGCATCCTCTCAGAGGCGGCCGGCGAGGACAATTTGCGCTGGACCTTGCCGGGGGATGGCGCCTCGTCTTCTCTCCGGATCACGACCCTTGTCCCACTCGCCCAGATGGCGGCATTGATTGGGACCAGGTCACCATCGTCTGCGTAGAGTACATCGGGGATTATCATGACTGAGTTGCGTGCACCCTTCGCGCCAGACTGGGTCTCCCCTCCTGGCGACACCATCGTCGACCTCATCGACGAACGTGGCTGGACCCAGGCCGAATTGGCCAAACGTCTCGGCTACACCGAAAAACACATCAGCCAACTGATCAACGGCAAGGTGCCACTTACCGACGACGCGGCGCTGCGTCTGGAGCGCGTGCTGGGCAGCAACGCCGGCTTCTGGCTCGCGCGTGAAGCCAAGTACCGCGAGCACTGCGCCCGACTGGAGGCCGCACGCACGCATGCCGACTGGGTGTCCTGGTTGGATGAACTCCCGGTCAAGGAACTGATGACGAGCGGCGCCATACCCAAGCTTCGCAATGACACCAAGAACAGAAGCGCTTTGGTCGACGCCTGCCTGTGCTTTTTTGGCGTCGCATCCCCGGACGATTGGCGTGCCCACTATGGCGGCATGCAGGTTTCTTTCCGACGCAGCCGGGCAGAGCAGAGTGATATAGGCGCCATATCCGCCTGGTTGCGCTTGGGTGAGCGGCAAGCCGAAAAAATGGATGGTCCGAGATACGACAAAGCACGCTTCGAGAAGGCACTGCGCGAAATTCGTAATCTCACCCACGAAGCGCCGGAGGTCTTCGAACCTCGAATGCGGCAACACCTACGCGAATCCGGCGTCTTGTTGGTGTTGGTGCCAGCGATTTCACGCGCGCATGTTAGCGGTGTCGCACGTTGGCTGAGTCCGACGCGCCCACTTATCCAACTCTCGCTCTACGGCAAGACCAACGACAAATTCTGGTTTACCTTCTTCCATGAGGCTGCACACATCCTGCTGCATGCCAACAGCAAAGAAGACAAAAGATCGGTCTTTCTCGACGATCCCAACGCTAGCGACAGTTCCGACCCCATAGAGCATGATGCCAACCAGTGGGCCGGCAATTACCTGATTCCGGAAAAACACGCGCCTATATTACCCAGTCTGCGCAGTAAGACGGCAGTGATTGAATTTTCCCGCCGGATTGGCGTTCATCCAGGTATCGTTGTCGGGCGCCTTCAGCATGATGGACTAATTGATCCGTCATGGATGAACACGCTGAAACAGAGTTTCCGCTTCAACGCTGAAGCCAATGCCTGAGTACGCCAGATGGCGACAGAGGTTACATGCTTGAGCTTGCAACCTTGCCGCCCGAGCTTGCAACCTTGCTTGCAACCCTGATCGGCAAGGATCGCGATTACCTGCGTAACAAGCACCTGATCCCAATGGTGCGCGACGGCCTGCTCAAATTCCTCTACCCGGAAAGCGCCAAACACCCGAACCAGGCTTACGTGGCCTCAGAGGACGAGGACCCGATATGAATGAGACGGCCCTGAAGCCCGGATGGCGTCGGGTGAAGTTTGGCGAGGTAGTGCGGCAATGTAAGGTGAAGGTTGATCCAGAGACCTCTGGCCTGGAGCGGTACATCGCCGGTGACCACATGGACACTGATGATCTTCGCCTCCGTCGATGGGGCG
Organism: Methylolobus aquaticus; assembly: GCF_054172105.1. Taxonomy (NCBI): domain Bacteria; kingdom Pseudomonadati; phylum Pseudomonadota; class Gammaproteobacteria; order Methylococcales; family Methylococcaceae; genus Methylolobus; species Methylolobus aquaticus. The sequence continues at coordinate 156,867 of NZ_JBSYXP010000007.1, read as the reverse complement.
ATATTGGCTCGGGCTATCTGGGGCCAGCCTTCCACATGGGCTTCAAGCCAGGACAAGTCCTCTACGGCTCGCGCCGCACGTATCTGCGTAAGGTTGCCTTAGCTGACTTTGAAGGCATCTGTGCCAACACGACTTTCGTTTTGGAGCCGAAAAGCCCCGACGAGCTATTGCCGGACTTTCTACCGTTTCTGATGCAGACCGAGGCATTCAACGCGTTCTCGGTCAAGAATTCAAAAGGCTCAGTGAACCCATACATCAACTTTTCCGACTTGGAGCGGTTCGAGTTTGTTTTGCCGCCAATGGATGAGCAGAAAACGATTGTCGAGATCCTGCAGGCCTCTCTTTCCGTCGCGGACGCCCAGTCTGATGCACTAAGGAATCTTCAGGGCCTCCGACAATCAACCATCGATCACCTGCTCCGCCTTCCAGAGAGCGGCACATATGTCCGCCTTGAACAGGTTGCGACTATGCAGAATGGTCGCCCCTTTCCAGGCGACGAGTACGGTGATGAAGGCACTAGGCTGCTTCGTCCTGGCAACTTGGGCGCGTCTGGCTATCTGACCTGGCTCACAGATAAGACCGTCTGTCTAGACGCCAAGTGGGAAGTTTCTGCAGCGGACTTCGTGATTCATCCCGGCGATGTTGTCATCAACCTGACAGCACAGTCGCTGGAAGACGGATTCATGGGCCGTGTCTGTCTAACTCGGAAGCACGACAAGAGTCTTCTCAATCAGCGAATCGGGAGGTTCCGCTGCAATGAGAACGTGCTACGGCCGGAGTTTCTGTTCAGATGCTTGCAGACGTCCCGATTTCGCCAGCACGCCCACGCAAACTGCGAGGGCAGCAAGGTTAAGCACATGTTCTGGCAGCACCTTGCCAAGTATAAGATCGGGCTCCCAGACATTTCGGTGCAGGAGGACGTGATTGCCCAGTGCGCCTCGATCGATGAGGCCATTGAGTCCCTCGCTTCTCGCCTGGCTTCGTCGAAGCAGCTGGCTGCGCGTCTGACAAGTCAGCTCGCCGGAGGGACATGACCATGGCCTTTACCGAATCCAACACCGTCGAAGCCTACGTCCGCGACCTGCTCGCAGGACCGATCAAGGCGACACCGGCAAATTCCGCAAAAGAACCCCTGCCCAGCTACGGCCCCAGCCCCAAGGGTATCGGCTGGCGCTACGCAGCCCCCTCCGAGGTACCGCGCCAGATTCAGGAGGTGATGGTCGAGCCCTGGTTGCGCGATGCGCTGATCCGCCTGAACCCGGAGATTGCCGCCCAGGTCGATCGCGCCGATGAAGTGCTCTACAAGCTGCGCGCCATCGTCCTCGCGGTGCGCTCAGACGGCCTGATCCGCGCCAACGAGGAGATGACTGCCTGGATGCGCGGCGAGCGCTCCATGCCCTTCGGCCCGAACAACGAACACGTGCCGGTTCGCCTGATCGACTTCGACGACCCGAAGCAGAACCAGTACATCGTCACCCAGCAGTACATCTATCGTGCCGGCGCCACCGAGCGCCGCGCCGACTTGGTGCTGCTGGTCAACGGGTTGCCGGTGGTGCTAATTGAGGCCAAGACGCCGGTCAAGAAGTGCATCAGCTGGGTGGATGGCGCGGTGCAGGTGCACGACGACTACGAGAAGTTCGTGCCGGAGCTGTTCGTCTGCAACGTGTTCTCGGTGGCCACCGAGGGCAAGGCCTACCACTACGGGTCGATCGGCCTGCCGGTAAAGGACTGGGGACCCTGGCATCTGGATGGCGTGGAGGACGATACGCAGCACCACCCGCTGAAGTCGCTCAAGGCCTCGGCGGAGAGCATGTTGCGGCCGCATGTGGTGCTGGACATCCTGGCCAGCTTCACCCTGTTTGCCACCGACAAGAAGAAGCGCCGCATCAAGATCATCTGCCGCTACCAGCAGTTCGAGGCGGCCAACAAGATCGTCGAGCGGGTGCTGGCGGGCTACCCCAAGAAGGGCCTGATTTGGCACTTCCAGGGCTCGGGCAAGTCGCTGCTGATGGTGTTTGCGGCGCAGAAGCTGCGCCTGCACGCCGGGCTGAAGAACCCCACGGTGCTGATCGTGGTGGACCGCATCGACCTGGACACACAGATCACCGGCACCTTCACCGGCGCCGACATCCCCAACCTGGAGAAGGCCGACAGCCGCGAAAAGCTACAGCAACTGCTGGCGCAGGACGTGCGCAAGATCATCATCACGACGATCTTCAAGTTCGGCGAGGCCGGTGGCGCGTTGAACATGCGCAGCAACATTATCGCGCTGGTGGACGAAGCCCATCGCACGCAGGAAGGCGACCTGGGCCGCAAGATGCGCGAGGCGCTGCCCAACGCCTTCCTCTTCGGCCTCACCGGCACGCCCATCAACCGCGCCGACCGCAACACCTACTACGCCTTTGGCGCGGACGAGGACATCGCCAGCGGCAAGGGCTACATGAGCCGCTATGGCTTCGAGGAGTCGATTCGGGACGGCGCGACGCTGAAGCTGCACTTCGAGCCGCGGCTGATTAACCTGCACATCGACCGCGACCAGCTTGACGCAGAGTTTGCTGAGTTGACACGCGATCTCTCTGCGGCTGACAAGGATGAACTGGCTAAACGCGCCGCTAGGATGGCTGCGTTCCTTAAAACGCCTGATCGCATCCGCAAGATCTGTGAAGATCTCGTCGAGCATTTCCAGACCAAGGTGGAGCCCAACGGTTTCAAGGGTCAGGTCGTCACTTTCGACCGAGAGTCCTGCCTGCTGTTCAAGGCCGAACTGGACAAGCTGCTGCCGCCCGAGGCCACCGATGTCGTGATCTCGGTGCAGGCCGCGGACAAGAAGGGGCACCCGGAGTACGCGAAGTATGACCGCGGCCGCGACGAGGAAGAGCGCCTGCTGGATCGCTTCCGCGACCCGGCGGACCCATTGCAGCTAATCATCGTCACGGCCAAGCTACTGACGGGGTTCGATGCCCCTATTCTGCAGGTGATGTACCTGGACAAGCCGCTGCGCGACCACACGCTACTGCAGGCCATTTGCCGGGTGAACCGCACCTATTCCGAGCAGAAGACCCACGGCCTGATCGTGGACTACCTGGGTATCTTCGACGACGTGGCCGCCGCGCTGGAATTCGACGAGAAGAGCGTGAAGCAGGTGGTCAGCAACATCCAGGAACTGAAGGACAAGCTGCCTGAGGCGATGCAGAAGTGCCTGGCCTTCTTCCATGGCTGTGACCGCACAGTGCAGGGCTATGAGGGCCTGATCGCGGCGCAGCAATGCTTGCCGAACAACGCGATCCGCGACAACTTCGCCGCCGAATTCAGCGTTCTGAACAAGATCTGGGAGGCGCTGTCACCGGACGCTGTGCTGGGGCCCTTCGAGAAGGACTACAAGTGGCTGGCTCAGGTCTATCAGTCAGTGCAGCCTTCCAGCGGCCACGGCAAGTTGATCTGGCACTCGCTGGGCGCCAAGACCATCGAGCTGATCCATCAAAACGTGCATGTCGATGCGGTGCGCGACGACCTGGACACGCTGGTGCTGGACGCCGACCTGCTGGAAGCCGTGCTATCGAACCCCGACCCAAAAAAGACCAAGGAAATCGAGATCAAGCTCAAGCGCCGACTGGGCGGGCACGGCGACAACCCCAAGTTCAAGACGCTTTCAGAGCGGCTTGATGCACTGAAAGACCGCTTTGAGTCCGGCCAGATCAACAGCGTGGAGTTCCTTAAGCAACTGCTTCAGATCGCCAAGGAGACGCTGCAAGCCGAGAAGGAGACGCCGCCCGAGGAGGACGAGGACCGAGGCAAGGCGGCGCTGACGGAGCTACTCAACGAGATCAAGACGCCTGAGACGCCGATCATCGTCGAGAGGGTGGTAACGGATATCGACGAGATCGTTCGGCTTGTACGGTTTCCTGGCTGGCAGGGCACACAGGCCGGCGAGCGCGAGGTGAAGAAGGCCCTGCGCAAGGCTCTCTTCAAGTACAAGCTGCATGCGGATGAGGAGCTGTTCGACAAGGCCTTCAGTTACATTCGGCAGTATTACTGAGGCCGCCTATCCGAGGATGCACATTGCCGATTGGGTGCACCAGAGGGCAGCAGGCTGAATACGTGCTCTCCGTCGGCCAGACGCTAAAGGCGAAACGACCGAAAAGTAGACAGGAAAGCGTCGATCGCCCAAGGTCCTGTCAAAAAGCGATTTGCCCAACCCGCGCCAGTCGTGCGACTCAGTGCGCGTCGGAGAAAGGAGAGAAGGCTTCTGCGGTGGGTGGTTGGTGGAGATGAGGGGGATCGAACCCCTGACCTTCGCATTGCGAACGCCGCTCCTGAGATATAAAGGTTATTTTAATCAAACACTTGCTGCTTGTGCGCACCTGCAGCGAAGCGTTCGAAAGCGTGAGAAACCGCGGCCTGTGCGGATAAGCACGCATAGTTTTTGGCATAGTTCTTCAGAATAGGTTTGCGTCTACCCGCAGTGCGTGCTGCGGAAATTGAACCAGCACAAAGGCCCCGAAAGCTCTCAGAAGATATTGAATGATAGAGATGGCGGAGCGTGTTGAAGCGTCTCTCAATGCCACAGTCACGTCCCAGTAGATGAGCCGGAAGCTCGGCTTTACACCTTCTTGCTTTGCGCGGATGCTGGATCCGTGGTATGACTAGGTAGTACCAGCCCTGTCATCCAATCGAGTCACCTCATGGCCACCGTCGAAAAAATCAGCATCGCGCTCACCGAGGACTTGGCGGCGCTCGTACGTAAGGCTGTGGAGAGCGGGGACTACGCTTCAACGAGCGAAGTGATCCGCGACGCGCTGCGTGACTGGAAGGTCAAGCGCGCCGCCCGGGACGAGCAAGCCGCAGAGTTGCGGCGCCTCTGGCAAGAAGGGATCGATAGCGGTGTCGCAGGCCCGCTCGACATCGACGCTATCAAGCGAGAAGCGCGCACGCTCGTAGAAAAGGCCGGCCGGTAACTCTGGAAACTGCATGCCGACCATCACGCTTTCGCAGAAAGCGAAGCAAGACCTGCAGGCAATCTGGGCCTACATCGCGAACGACAAACCCCGCGCTGCAGACCAGACCCTCGATACCATCAACGAGCGGGTGCAGCTGCTGGCCGACAATCCAAAGCTTGGCCCGCTCCGGACCGACATCGCACCCGATCTGCGTTACCTCGTCATCAACAACTACCTCGTGCTCTATCGGGAGACCGCCGAGGGCGTGTTCATTGTCCGCGTCCTGCACGGCGCCCGAAATCTCTCGGCAATTCTCCGCGACGACACCGCAGAGTAGTGCCGGTCCGATCGAACACCGTTCATGTGCGAGCGCCGGTATACCTTGGGCCAAGCATGACCAAGACGTCATTCATGAACGGAGCCATCCCTGACCCTGGGAGCGCTTCCATAACGCGCCGCAGGAACGACGCGCGGTTGCCGGCGTTGCAGCGAAATAACGCCGATCCATGGCAATCAATCGCCCAAAGGGTTGGGGCGTTGCTCGGAACCCGGGCTGACTGCCGATCGTTCATGTCCGGGAAGCTCGATCCGGATAGAATGGAAAAAACGAAACAGCATTTGAGATGACCGGCGAAGCGCTGCTGCCTGACACACAAGCGATCATTGAGCAACTGGAGGCCCTGAGCGGCTATCCCGTTTCCTGTGTCGCCGATCCCGCGATCGGCACGTTGGCGACCATCAGCGCCGCAACCCCGGACCGGCCGATCCACCTGATTCGCTACCGGCCGGGCGTCGTGTCCCGGGATTACCAGATTGCCGTCGAAGCGGGTTACGCGATCCGCCTCTTCTCCATGCGTCCCGAGGACCGCTTCCAGCTGCGAGCGCGGGGAGGCTGCCGAGAGCGGGTCATCGGGGAGTTCAAGCACTTGAACCCCGAACTCGCCGACAAGCTGGTTCGTGAAGTGGGTGGTCAGTTGTTCGACGGGCTGATGCTCCAGCTGCGGTCCTGTCCCGCCGGGATACTGCTGGATCTATGGCTCTACCGGGACTACCCAGGCCTCCGCCCGCAGCAACGGCAGAACCTGGAAACGCAGTGCCAGGGGAACGTCAATTGCCTTGCGGGCAAATACGACCGCGAGTTTCCGAAACGGATCGTCCAGGGGAACCGCGCGATGAATGCGGCCTATGCCTTGTTCGCCGCCGATCTGCTCCAACAACCGCAGCTGGCGATTCCGTATCGGGCCGCCGGCCTGGAGTCCGTGGGCACGGCGCTGCTCCAACACGTTTCCGGGCAGCCGATCGAGGCGATCGATGATCGCCAGCTGATTACCGCCTGGGCCGAGCAACTGAATGTCGCGGATTGGCTGGACTGGGCCCCGTTGGACTGAGTCGGCACAGAAGTCGAAGACCATGAGTGAACCCATCCACTACCAGCTTGATGAGGCGGCCTTTGACCTGACGCTACTCCCGGAGAATGCACGGACCGTCGGGTCGAGCGCGTTCCGGGCCCAGGTGCAGGCCTTTTTCGAACAGCAGTACCGCGGTGTTGCCGGTGAAACGACGGTCTTGTTCGAGAACGGCAAGATCAGCGTCACTTGGATACCGAGGACGGCCGACGAGGACCCGCGAGCGGCAGTCCTGGCATTGCTCCAGAGTGGCCGTTACGACGAAGCCAAGCCGTTGCTGGAGACGGCGCTCCAGGCCAACCCGCGGGACCACGATGCCTTGTACAACCTCGGTATGGTCTACAGCGATGAGGGGCGTTTGGCCGAGGCCATTAAGCTGCTGCGCCGTGCCACCGACGCACAGCCGGATTATATGAACGCCTGGGTCGCACTCGGCGTCGCGGCGCTGCGCTCCGGCGACGCTGAAGCGGGAAAAACCGCGCTGGAGCGGGCGATCGAACTCGATCCGGACAACCCCCATGCGCTCCGGTCGTTGGGTACGCTGCGCCTCATGAACGGCCAGACCGACCGCGGTATCGAGCTGTTGCGGCGCGCTGTGGCCTTGTCGCCCGACGATCCGGTCGCCCGGTTGACGCTGGCCCAAGGCCTGATCGAACAGGACATCGAGCGGAACACAGCGGAAGCGGATGGCCTGCTGCGCGAGGTCTTGCGGCTGTCACCGCAAGGCGAAGTCGCTGAGAAGGCCAAGGAGGCGCTGGGAAAACTTGCCGCAACCCGGTTCCGCGGTGGCGCTGGCGAAGGTGTCCGGCCGGATGCGCTGCACTACTGTCTCGATGCGCTCGAACGCTTCGACGGCATGGCTCGGGACACGTTGATGCCGATCGTCATGGAAATGGCGAACCTGGGGCAAGGCGGCCTGCCGGTCAACGATCCTGCGAAGAAATTCCGGCTCCAGTTATTGCCCGGCGAATTCAGCGCGCTGCAGCTCGTCTGCATGATGCACGTCGGCTTGAAGCAGATCGATCCAAGCCTCGATTCCGGCTTCGATATCGGCAAGGAATACGCGGCGGCGCAGGCGTTGCATTCGGGGAACGGGCGGCAGGGATGAGGAAATCAGCACCGACTCTGTGCGGCTCGGAACAAAAAGGGCTGCATCAACTCTTTTTCCGAAAAATGTCCACTGTTGTCTCCAGACACGGCCGCAAGTCCAGGTCCGATGACCCAATCTGTAGCCAGTCCTCCGGCTTCTGGTAGAAGTCGAAGCCGCGGCCGATCTTGATTGTCCATCCGTTGGAAAGGCGTACCTCGCGATCGTGCAGTTGGGCATTGACCCGATAGACGAACTTGATGCCGTGGTCGAGCAGGCTATCCGCGATCGTGGCGAATTTTTTCCACATCTCGTCTTGCTGTGCTTTGTTCTCGGCACTGGTGACCAACTCGAGTTCCTGTATGCCTCCGGTCCTGACCAATAGTTCGCAGAAGCGGACAAAGTTACTCATCTGGTGCGGCAGACGGATATAGGGATCTTCGACTTCCACTTTCTTGGCGCCCACTAGATAGTCGCCGAAGATGCTCTGGTAGGAATGCCCGAGGTCGCCATAGTAGATGCGGAAATGCTTTTCCCGGGGGCCTGTCCTTTCATCTATCGGTTTGGGCGCTGGTACTTCCGAGTCCGCCTCTTCAGTTGGCTGCGCCAACTCGACGACGGATGGCTCGGTGCGCGATTCCGGCGCCTGCTGCGCCGCCGAAGGCAGGTCCGGCACTATCGGCCGGTCGTCCGCTTGGTCGTCGATGCGCCGCATCCGATTCGGGTGCTGTGTCGCCGGGATTCCCTTGGATTCCGGGCAGACGATGACGATCTCCTTCTCTGACGAATCGAAATAGGAGAGTTCGATTAGTGCAAACTCATCATCGGCCTTCCGCTTGTTCATCTGCTCCTTGACGCGACGACGCCCTTCTAGGGCATATTCGGTGTATTGATCTAGCTCTTCCCGCGTTGGCTCATCGCCGGGATGGAGGATCTTCAGCAAGCCACAAATCGTCTTCTTGATCCCTGTTTCATCCCTCCCCTCGACCGCCTTGCCGAAACGACAGCGGTTGGTCACATAGTCATACCGGTTGGTCTTCTTGGCGACGTAATGGAAGGCCTCGGCCAGATAATCGGTGATCAGCCCATAGCCCGAAGTCAGAAAGGCGCTACTGTTCTTTGGCATTTCCCACCCCGGAAGATAGGTGTGGAAACGATCCATGATGGCCAGATCAAACGATTGGGGCAACGCGATGAACAGGTCGTGTTTCTCTGACCGGACTAACTGTTCGATGGAATGATCGATATTGCCGATGAACGCGAAGCTGGCATCCGCAATGACATCCGCGCCGCGCGAAAAGCGCCCGTTGGCCATGTAGTCCTTCATGATGGTGATCGTGTTCGGGTCCTTGATCTTGACCCCCCCCACCTCATCGAAGGCAATGATGTCCCAAAACCCCACCATGCCGACCTGTCGCCGATTGTTGTTGTAGAACAGGGTCGGCGTGCTGGCTTGCCCTCCGCTGATCAGGGTCGAGTAGGGCGAGAATTCGCTGAAGACGTAGGATTTGCCGGTGCCACGCGGTCCGAGTTCGATGAAGTTGTAGTTCTTCTCGACGAACGGAATCATGCGGGACAACAGGTGGAGCTTCTGTCGGAACGAGAACTTGGGCGGCTCCAGGCCGATCGTCCGGACGATAACATCCAGCCACTCGTCGCGGGTGAACTGCTTCCGCGCTTCTACGAACGCGTCGAAATCGAACCGGGACAGCTGAATCGGGCGGAGATCCTCTATATAGAACGCGTAGTCGTCGTCCTCAACTTCATTGTGGGCGATGAGTACCTCAGCCCAGATGCCGCCTTCCAGGATCCGATCGATGCCTCGGTAGAACTTCTCGGGAATTGCGATCCTGCGGGAATTGAAGTTCTCCATCTCAGCCCAATGCCGCTTCTCACGCTCCTTGTAGGTGACGTGAACCTTGTCGATGAAGCGGTGCTTGCCGTGCTGCTGCACGTACGACTGTGCCTTGTTCGACTCGTCGGGTCGGACATAATTGTCCTGCAGCGTTGCCAGCACCGCTTCCATACCGGCGTCGATTTCGGCCGGATCGTCGCTGGCACAATAGCGCGCCAGCAGGAACTCCAGCACAAAGGTCGGGACGTTGGTGCCCTTCTTGATCCGGTGCAGTAAATCCTTGCGGACCACTTTGCCGGGGTAAGCCGCATTCAGCTTCTGGTCCAGATCGCTCATCCCGTTACACCGTGTAATCCGTTTCCAGGTTCAGGCTTGCGTAGACAGCAAGGGTCGAGGGGTTGATCGCCTTGACGGTGAATTTCCCTTCGTATTCCATCTGCATGCGCAGGGTCACATTGACCCGCTCCCCCGGCTTCAGCGCGATGGTCCCGGAAGCCGGATTCACAGGGCCCCCGGGCTTGGCTTCGCCGACCACGTTCCCCTTGGCATCGTGTGCCTCCAACGCCAGTTCAACATTGTCGCCCAAGGCAAAAAGCCCCTCTTCCTCGACACTGACTTCGATGCTTGGCAACCGTGTGGTGATCTTCTTCGTTCCCGCGCGATACGCCAGTTCCACCTGCACGACGCGAATGCTTTCCTCCGTCTGCTGGCTCAATCGTGCCACCAGCACCGGCACGATCAGCTCCTGCAGAGAAGCACCGCTGTGAAAGTACGACAACCCCGACTGATAGGGCGCCAAGCTGCGGGGACATATGTACGCTGCGAAGTCCCCTCGAATGCCGGCCCGCTCGGCAGGCAGTAGCAGGTTATGGGCATCGCCGGCGCCCGCGCCTAGCATTGACCGGTCCTTGCGGAACGTCCAGTTGCCGCCTGGTTTCACGCAGACGTCGCCGGAGGACGCGTGGGCGTTCAGGAAAAATCCATGGTCGGTCGCGATCACCGCTTCTGCGTAGCCAAGTTTGCGGAGCTTATGGAGCGCCGCCCGGATCCGCTTTAATTCTTGGGGCACCAGCGCCAGAGCCGTATCAGGATTGTTTTCGAGCTGACTGTCGATGTCGTAGGAGCGGAGCACCAGAAGGTTTGTCGTGGGCGGGATGCGATCCGCGCCCTTTTTCAGAAAGTCGGCAAGGGTCGTCTCGGCGAAGCGGTCGCCAAAGCGGCGGCGGAAGGCATCCATTCGTTCCGTCACGGTCCGAACCGGGAAGTCGCCGAGCATGGGCACGAGCGCGTCGTCCTGGCATTTGAACCAGAGTGCCTGAGCCGCGTCGGGTAGGAGGCTCGCCATTCCCACCAGGGTCACCGAGGGTAAGGAAGCGCAGGCCATATGCAGGTCCACCGGACCATCCTCAGTGAGCTGCTTCTCCAGTTCGACGCCTAGCTCGTAACGCAAGGCATCGATCAGCAGGTAAGCGACCTTCCGACCGCTGTCCTTCAATTGGGGGGCAACAAAGCGATCGAAGACCTGAACATTTCCCAAGCGTCCTGGCAGAGGCCAACCGGTGGACTCCAGATACCGAATAAACTGGGCCTGTGCCTTTTCAGCCAAACTCCGATGCGCTGCCCGGGCCGAGGTAATCACATCGCCCAGCAGATCATAGGGGTCGATTAGGTCTGGAATCGCCTGCTCCAGTTCCCGTTGTAGACGATCGCCCTCACGTAGGCTGACGGCGTAAAAGTCGACCAGTTCGTCCAAGCTCTTGCTGTGAGTCCCTAACTGCCGCGATAAATCTTCGCAGCGTTCGATCAGATCGAACGCCGATTTCAAGAACGCCCATTGCGCCTGATGCTCGGCCCGTGCCGTCCAGACCGAGTGCGTCCGCGAAACCATGATGCCGCGCGCCGTGTCCAGGTCGCTGGCTTCCAGGGCCGTAATTGCCCGGCGCAGGAAGCTGCGTTCTTCAAACGGAAACGTGTCGCGATGACCCAGATCAGCGATCTGCGCGCAGTGGCTCGTTAGCGTCAATTCCTTCTCGATCTCGGGTGCCTTGTCCAGGTAGGCTGGACGCGTGCGGAGGTCGTGCCGAAGCTGCTCGCAGAGATCCTCCACCAACAACCGCGCGGTTGCGGGTGCTCTCGGTACGCCGGAAAGCGCCGCGGGCAGGTCGCTTGGCAGGTCGAAGGCGAACTCGCTGAACAGAAGGTAACGCCAAAGCTCTTCTGCAATCGCCGACCATTTCTTGGCCTTGGTCTTAAGATCAAGGCCCAAGGTCCCCTGAAGAAACGCCTTGGCCTCCCCTATCCAGGCAGCTCCGGCACCCAGCGCATCAGCCTGATCCGGTTGTGGCGCTAACAGCCCCAACAGAATGTCACGAGCCGACTCGGCGCGTAACAGCGCCTTGAGTTGGGGCCAGCCCGTCCCTGTGCCGATCGCGTCGATAGTGGCAAAGGAAGGTTCCGGATCGGCCTGAAACACATTCCGAATTTCAGTGGCGTGATCTGGCTTGGCGCGCAGGCACAGGGCGAGAAACTCGTCGGCGTCGCCATTGGGAAACGTGCCGCCGCACACCGCATACACGGAGAACGGATCGAGTTGTTTTTCTTCCGGCGTAACGGGTGGCTTACCTGGAACGTAGACGAGCAGCGATTCGACCGCATGCTGTCGGTCGCCGACCTGGAGCAAGGCTGCCATCGCTGATTCCCGGCCTTCCAGGCTGCTCTCGCTGGCATCGACCACCACGCAGCGCTCGTCGGCAAATTCCAGGCAGAGGTTTCGATAACGTCCCTGCCGGTCATAGACCACCAGGCATCCCTGCTGCTTCAGCCTAGGCAGCAGGACAGTGTCACGGATAAATTCGGCGATACGCATCGTCAGGGCTCTGAGCTCGTGAACAGCTTTCGATACTTATTCCGCACATTCGATACGCTCCTGATAGACGGTCACCAATTTGTGCGTGTCGCTCAAAGCAGCGATGCGGTGCCAATGAAGCTGCAAAAACGCGAACAGATCGCGCATCTTCAGATTGCCGATCCGCAGGTGGATCACTCTCGGCGGGGGCTCGCTCAGCAACATCCAGTCCGAGAAATCAGCGTCCTTGGTCAGGATGGTCAGGCTGTTCCGCAGGGCGTACTGCCAAATCTCGTGATCCGGCCACTCATCATCTAGATCGAAAACATGAAGGAACTCGCTGTTCTGCCACAGCGAAAAGCGATAGGGCAAATTCGCGTCGATCAGATACCGCGCCATTTCAGGCGACTTTCGAAAGCGTGTATCGCTGCTCCATCAGGATCGCGGCAAAACGCAGGCAGGCCTTGATGTCCTCCGCTTCCAGACTCGGATATTGACGGAGAATTTCGTCCGCGCTGTCCCCTGATCCGAGAAATTCCAGGACGGTCTGAACAGCAATGCGCTTGCCGCGAACCGTCGGCTTGCCGTGGCAGATGTTCGGGTCGATGACGATTCGGCCGTCTAGGAACGTCAACGCGTCGGTATTCATGATTACATTACCTCATGGTCCAATTGATGAAACCCGGGCACCAGAGCATCGGCATCGTATCGGTGCGGATCTGACTGAGCAAAGCCCAGGCTCGTGCCGTTGCCGCATCCTAGTCCTGTGCGTCCTCGACCGCTGGACCTCGCTGTCGATTCCGCTTCGCAGGTTTCGGTGGCGCTTCGTAGAGTTCTTCCAGATCATGGGCGATTGCGAGTGACTTGTCAGCCTTGCATTGGTCGCGCACCCGTCCCGGCCAGAGGGTGTAGGCGAGATGCGCCCAATCGTAGTCGCCCTTCTCGAGCTTCTGCCAGGTCTCCTTCAGCGTCTTCTGCCACTTCGAGAGGCGGAACAGCTTCCAAAGGGGTGCGGCGGTGATCTGCACGCCGTCATTCAGGTTCGGTTTCCAGGGAAGCTGGGCAAAGCGCAGCAATTCATTGCGGAAGTCCTGCAATTCCGCCTGCAGATCAGCCAGCCCTTCGAGGTTTCGTTCCTCGCTCTTGGTACGCACAGGCTTTTGGCGCAACCCCGCTAGCTGCTTGGAGACGTTGTCCAACTTGGGGTCAACGAAGTCATTCACTGCCGTGAACAGCGTCTGGTCGGTCAGCCGGTGGTAGTAGATCCAGAGTGTGTAGCCGCCGGAGGCGATGGACAGTGGCCAGTAGATCGGGGCTTGGCGGCGGCTTTTCGAGTAACGTTTCAGGTGGTCGGCGAAGAATCCGGCCGGCCGACGGAACCAGTCGCGCAGGGAGGTAACGCCGAGCAGTTCGCAGGCTTCCTGTTCCAGCGCGTCGGCGCGGTCGCCCCAGACCACAGCGAGGGCATCACGAACGCGGCGTTCGAGGTCGAGCGGGTGCTCCGGATCGTCCACGAGGATGCCGTCCCACGCCACGTCGAGCGGGTAACTGCCCTCGGCCCGCAACCGGCGGCCTGCTTCAGGCGAAAGCGGGAGACCGTCGTCGCCTTGGAGCATCCCGGGTGGGCAGACCGGCAACGGAGCAAACGGGTCCGGCAACTCCGGCATCGGCCGCTCACCCGTGGCATACCGGATGTCCCAGCGGCCGAACGCTGCGCCGATAAAATACCCAGATACGCTACCTGCAAAATCAGTCGCGGACGGAAATGGGATATCGCTCGGATCAGCAACGTCTTCGACAGAAATGCTATACCTACTCAGGTCGATACCGCTGGCTCCAAGCGAATGCGTACGGGCAACTGCGCCGTCAATGCACATCAACTCATGCACCATTTCGGCGTGCATCCGGTTACAGCTATTCACAAACTCCTTAAACAATGTTTCTAAACTAAGCGCGTTCGGGACAAACGGTATGACGAAATTGTTATCGCGCTCATCCATGCGAAATCGTGACCGCTTCATCGTCAAAATTCGCTTCGAAGACTCCGAGATCACTTCACGAGAGTCTTCCTCAGGTGCAATCCAAGCGACGGCCTTCGTATGCCCGACTGTGTAGGAAAACTTATGAGCTTGGGTGTGAATTGCTGCCCGAACCCAAGATGAGTTAAGAAATCCAAGAAGGTAGAGCGCGTCATGCGGATTGGTCGGCAATACGACGGGCCCGTTAGAGGAGAACATGCACGATGTTGGGTGTGTGCGAAACGCAATAGAGGGCTCACCCCGACGAGAGAACGACAGGCCGGGCTTGAAAAAGAATGACTCACCTTGTCGTGCTTGGGCAGTCTGTCCGTTTACTTGCCGGTTGCGCTCGCCGAGTTCATCACCATTTCCAGCCCACTTCACGATGTTATAGTATGGATAGTAAAAGAGATTGAACTCAGAGCTCTGCGCTACAAAGCACCAAGTCTTCTGCTTGCCGATATAGTCCGGAGTCACCTCCCACCAGACTCGGCGAAACCTCTCGTCGTCGAATGTTTTTCCTCCCGTCCGGCTCACACAGATACCAGATTCCTCAAGCCCGTCGGAGCCTGAGGACAGAACGTCTTCGAGTCCGCTGTCAAGTTCGTAACTGAGACGAGATTTAGGAACACTGTAGAAAGCGCTACGCAGTCTAAATACGTACCTACGTTCGTCACGCAGGACCTCCGGTGTAAGGGATTCACCCCTGACTTTGATGAACTGAATGAATTGTTGCGTTGTAAGTCCTGAAAAAACTTGTGCTGTCGAATCGACCCACGCGCCATCCATTACGTCTAACCCCAAGTCAGCGACCACCCTTAGGCCTGGAATCGCGACCATGGATCGGAATTTTTCGGCGTCTTTGACGGATAGGTAGGATCGGGAGGTTATTGCTCCAACTAATACGCACTTATCCCCGAGCCCGAGACCGCGATCCATGAAGGCGATGCCAAAGTCGGAGTAGGCATTAGGGTATTGGGAGACTGCGTATCGATATGTTGTCGCGCCCATCAGCCCGAACGGCGGATTCATCACCACCACGTCGTAGCGTTTGCGGCAGACGTCGATGAAGGCGAAGCCCTGCGCGGCGTCGTCGGCGAAGAGGCGGCGCTGGAATCCGCCGCCGTTCTCGGCCTGCTCGGCGTAGGCTTCGAGCGCGTCGTAGATCCGCTGCTCGGCCTTCTGCCAGAACTGCTCGTCGTTCAGCCCGCGGAGGTCGAATTGGGCCTGTGCGGGCAGCTCATTGACCGGGAACAACTGGGTCTGCCGGGGCGCAGACTGGCTGTGCGCGAGGGCGCGCGCCTCGACAATTGCAGTGCGAATTTCCTCCTCGATGCGGAGCAGGGAACCCGCTTCGCCGGCCAGGGTCATGCGCTCGAAGATCTTTTCCAGCAGGAAGGCAAACGCTGGCCGCTCGCCGGCCGGGAACTGCTGCTCGACGAACTCGCGGAGCAACTCCTTTTCGCCCGGCATCGGCTCCGCACAAACGATATTCGAGCGGGTGATGCGGGGCCGGTTGGCGGGAGCCACGCCCGCTTCATGCCAGGCGCGTTGGGCACGCAGCCAGAGAGATAGCCCGGCGATTTGCACGGCGCGCGGGTCGATGTCGATACCGTGGAGGTTGTACTCGATGATCAGGCGCGGCACTTCGCGGAGGAACGCGTCCTTGTCGGAAAAGGACGCGGCGAATGCGACGAAGGGCGCGAAGGTCTCGTGGGAGTTAGCGGCGTCGTCCGGGCGTTGGGCGATTTCCCAGGCCTCGCCATAGATGACGGTGAAGAGGTCGAAGGCGTAAAGGCCGAAGTGCATGGAGCCGCAGGCCGGGTCGAGCAGCCGGACTTCGCGCGGGTCCTTGAGCGGGCGATACGGGATGTAGACGGGTTGCCGGAGCAGTTCGTCTTGGGACAGATTTTCTGCTGCGCTCGCTTCACTGCTGGTAGCAGCCTCGCGCTCGGCATCGCCGGGTTGCAGGAAAATCTCGGTGGGCCGGCGGACCAGATAGCGGCAGCGTTCGCCCAGGGCGGTCCCGCCACGGGTCATCTCATACCAGAGGCGGCCGAGGGTGTTGTCGGTGAGGAACTCGACGACGTAGCGCGGGGTGAAGAACTGGTTACGTACCGCCAGTTCCCGGCTGCTGCGCGGTGCGGACGATGCATTGCGCATCTTCTTTCGCTCGGCCGGATCATTGTAGTACTGGTAGATCCAGCCGATGGTTTCGTCCTCGGCCCAAAGCGGTTCGATCGCCGGCGCGCCGAGCAATTGGAAGAGGGCCATCAACGCGCCCTCGCGCGGAAAAAGTCGCCCCTGCCTCGAGTAGCGGTCGAACAGCACGGGCAGGTTCAGCGACAGTTCGTCGAACAAGCTCAGCAGAAAGCGGTGATAGCGTTCCGCGGTGTCGCCGAGCGCGGGGCCCGCGAGCTGCGAGTACAGCCGGAAGGCCTTGGATTCGAACCCCTTGGCTACGGATTCGACGATCAGGCCGCGGGCTTCGGCCATGCGCACGGCCGCCAGGCGGTTCAATACGGTGAAGGACTGTTCGCGCAGCAGCCGGTCGAGCGCGTCCAAGTCGCTGCCGCCGGGATTGGATTTCCGGTAGTGCTCGACGATCTGCCGGAGCACCTGTGCGGTCCCACGCCGGGCATCGTCGATGTCGCCCAGTTGCTCGATGGCCGTCAGAGTGCCGGAGACCGGATCGAGGCCGTAGTCGTTCTGGAGTTGCCGGGTGAATTCAGCGACGAGCAGATTGCGCGCCTCGGTTACGAACTTTTCCAGCAGTCGGCGGGTGGGTTGGTCGAAGGGCATGAGTCCTCAGCGCCGAAAAATGGTAATCCAGGGACCTAGGCCCGACACAGAGCAGACGCTATCGGTCAAAACGTCGCTCCTCGTATTTTCGGGCTTCGCACGGGCGAAATCGTCACTGCTATCGAGAACGCCGCCTAGACGCACGCGGGCGGATTCCAAGGCAACCGAGCGATCACTCGTTCGCTCCGACGCGATGGCTTTCGGGTATTGCCGCGTACATTTTTTTACAGCTTTGCATGCCCTGCTTTCCGCTAGTCCCCGATGTCCTGGACCTCGATGCGTATTTCCATGTCCGCGTACGACGCACATTCTTCTCGCACGCCCTGGAGTTGCCGGATCAGGTCATCGATTTCCTTGCGTGTCCTTAAAACATGAGCGACGTTGACCGACCGGGAAAGTTTCGGGTAGCGCACGTCGCCCCTGCCATGGTCAGGGTCCATATGCTCCCATCTCTGCTCTTCGCCTTTTCGGGCGATCCAGGACTTGAGTTCGCTGAGCCGATTCTGGATGTCGAACTCGCGCGCGATCAGTTGCGTCAGACCTTCGAGATCCTCCGCCGGGTCGAGTAGCAGCTTTTCCAAGGTATCGAGCGCGTTGCCCTGCTCCTCGGTGGTCAAGATCGACCAGTCCGGCAGCCGCTTGAGATCCTCAGCGCCCTCACTCAAGCGATCCTTCTGCCGGGCCGCCAATGCAATCACCGCATCGCGCACACGGCTCTGAAGCCCGGTCAACTGGCTGGTGAGATCGGGGCCATGCTTGAAGAAGTCGTCAGAGGACAAGCGCTGCGTCGCCAGGGCCAGATCTTCGGCGGTGTCTTGCCGCAATTGCCCGGGGATGCCACTGTCGGGCAAGGCCGCGATGCCCTTCAGGTGCTGCTTCAAGGTTCGGACAGTCGCTTCCAGTCCTTGTGCCAGAACTCGGTTGGCTTCGCGTGCCCACACCAGGTGGCCGTAAAGCAGGGAGTCCGGGACACCCAGCCGCTGGGGCGATTCGGATGCGTCGGCGAACAGCAGGTCGGCCAAATCGTTGTTCAGGGTCTCGATGCGAGCGACCCCCGGCAAGTCGAGTGCGCGGAGTTTCTCTGCAAGCGGGCCGAAGTCCTTCTGCAAGAGCGCAAAGGCTTTCGAGGCCGCCTTGCAGATATCGTCCTCCAGCGGCAGCACCGTGTCACCGGTCAATTCGGTCAGTCGCTGTGCCGCCCGCGCCAGCACATCCGGCGCTGGCTGATCGCCCCGCAGTAGCACACCCACTGAGCCGAACGACTTGTTCGTCTTCAGCGCGTCGATGGCCTGGGGGCCGTTGACGACAACCTCTTTTCCGGAAACCTTTAGCTTGATGCCGCTACCCAACAACAACACGGCCACCAAATAGCGCAGGGTGTCGGGGGACCAGCCGAAAGGCGCCGCGGCGAAATGATCGATCAGGCCCTTGCCGTCGATCGAACCGCGACTATCGAGAAACTCGCGAATACTGACCAGTGGCTTGGCGGCCGACTTGATCGTGGCCTTCCCGCCGGAGGTCTCGATCAGACCCAGCGGGTCCGTCTTTGCCGTCACCGAGGCCAGATTGGCCGTACGGAGCAGCTTCTCTGCGAGATCGGTGTCTACCCGGATCGCTGCCTCGCCGTAGCGCTCAAACACTTGCGATGCCACACCACCCAGATGCTTTTTCGCCGCTTCTAAAATGTCCGCGTCCAACGCAGCGACCGCCGTATTCTCGCCGCGGAACAGAAACGAACCTTGGGCCAAAGTGCGCTTGAGCAGGCGCTCCAGGTCGGCCGTCAGTTTCGCCGAGCGATCGAGCTGGGCGGCGCAGTATTCACGGATCTCTTGGTCCGGGTCGGTGCGATGAATTTCGGCAATGCGCTGACAGCGATAGATCTCGCCGATCAACTCGTCGACTTGCGGATCGCTGCGGGTCAGCAGATAGACCGTCGACTGGGAGCCTCTTTGCCGGGATTCGTCGAGCAGCGCGGCACGCCGGGTTTCGTAGTCCGACGGATCGGCGAATTCAATCACGGTTTGCACCGGTTCGCGCTCGCCCGAGATCGCAGCCGTCAATGTGCCGGATTGAAGCTTGAGTCCTGAAGTGACGGCAAGGGTGTTGTGCAGCCGGGTGCTGGGGCCTGGCAGGGCCCCTCGCAAGCTCTCGCTGAAAATGCGCCGCTGCTCCATCGCGCGGACGGGGATGTCCGCACGCTCCTGTTCGATGTCCAGCAGTTTCTCGCTCAGGAAGCACAAGCTGCCGTCCTTCTCACCGAGCGGCACGAGCGGGTCCTTCTGCATGGCCACGACCGCGCCACGGATTTCTTCGAGCCGGGACGGTGCCTGAACCGTTGGGTGCATCAGGGCTGCGAGGTTCTCGACAGTTACCGGCAGATTTCCGAGGATCTGCAGCACCGCAATCGATTTGGCGATCTCCTGATGGAAGTCCGAATCCGGAAAGCGGATGAAGGCTTTTTCGGCGGATTTGGAGATCGACGGAAAGGCGCGCTTGATGTCCTTGTCCAGCGCGTCGAATAAGGTGACGGTATTCGCCAGCCAACCGACCTCGCGATCGGCAACGGGCGGTCGCGAATCCTCGCTTTCGATCAGGATGTCCTGGATGACCTTGATCGCGGAGCGCAAGCCGATGCCTCCGGTGGACTTGGCCAGCGCACCCAGCAGGTGAAGCAGGATGTCAAAATGGGCGGGAAGGAATGGGTAGAGATTGACGAAGGTCTCGCGATCGAGCTCGGCGTCATAGTACTTCGCATCCTGGAGTTTCGTGGCGTGCCGCAGCGACTGTCCGTGGTCACTGAAAAGCTTGCCGAGCGCGGTTTCGCCTGCCGGCGATTTCGCGAGCAGGCGCTTGTAGCAGATTTCCCGGATATCGCTCGATTCCAGATCGATCTGGATGGGGAAGCGGTCTTTGAGCCGGTAGAGCTCCGGCGCATTTAGGTGGGCCCGGGGATCGTCTTCAGTGAGCGTTTGCTGTGCCGTCGCAATGATCCATGCCTTACCCTGGCCAATCGCCTTCAGGTTCTGCGCCAGGCCCTGGAGATTGAGGATCAGGTTCAGACGCGAGGCAACGTACTGGCCCACTTCATCGACGATGAACAGAATGTGCTCTTTGCCGGAACGCCGGCGGATGATGTCCAGCATTTCCGCGACGCGGCGGTCTTCGAAACGGAAGGTCTCTTCGATGTTGGTTGTGAACGACGTGGGTGAGGAATAGAACTGCGGGTAGAACTCGTGAGCGAGTCGCGGAACGATCTCGTCCATGACGAGGGGATCGTTGTGGACCGATTCCCAGGGGATTCCTTCGAGGATTTCACCTGCGCGCGCCTTGAACGCGTCGTAGCGTCCATCCTGTTCGAGCCGACGCTCCAGCGAGGCAAGTTTCACGTTTTCCGAATAGCCGGCCCACTGCAGGACTTTGTAGAAAAGAACCGTCGATACCTCCAGCATCGTGGCGCCCGCGAGCATCTCACTCGCGAGATCGAGCATCACCACCGCCGCCGGGAAGCGCTGGGAGACGGCCGACAGCAGGGCTTTGGCTTGCGGCGTGTGCAGACGATCCTGCAAGTGTTTCTGAAACGGGATGTCGTCGATGACGGTTTGCCCGTCCAGGGCCAAACCAATGTATTTGGTGAACGAGCTCTTGCCTGACCCGTAGAAGCCGGACACCCAGACGCCGATCTCGTTATCCGCAGCGGCGTCCATCGCATCCTGCATCCGGCGCAGCAGCGTTTCGATTTGGCCCTCGATGCTCCGAGTGACGATGTATTCGGCAATCTCGGCCTTGAGTCGGCCGCTGCCGTACGTGATGACCTTTTCGATCGGGCGCTCGATGTTGCGGCTGGAGTCAAACAGATCGCGTATGAGCATGGAGAGTCCTATGTCAGAGGTCAGCCGCCCACGTGAACGGAGCGATAGTTGCCGTCTTCGGGATAGAAGCCCAGGAAACTGAGGCGCGTCCTCCCGGAACGCACGCCGGGATACAGGAACACCGTCGGAACGCGGAACTGGCCTTGCAATCGGCTTTCCAGGGCACCGATCCGGCAGTAGGGATGCAGCGCTTCGAGGTCTGTGACCAATAGGATCGCGTTCGGGGTGTTATCCAGCTTCGACAGAGCGGCTTCGAGACGCTGTTGCAGCGCATCACCTTGTGTCAGTGCCTGTCGGAGCGATTGATTCGTCTTGGCCCAATCCAACGGGGCCCGGCGGTCGCCGGCTAGCCAGATTTTTCGCAGCGGGTGACTGCCGAGTAAATCGGCTATCTCGGTCGCCAGCGAGAAAAGTTGTACCTGCCAGCCATCATTGCGGAGCTTCGCGACCCAAGCGGGCGTCTCTCGCTTCACTTCGAGAATCTGAGACGGATGGAAAACCAGGTAGTAGATTGGCTCGAAGCTGGCGTGCCCGAGATCGCGCCCGTGGCGGATGCGCTCCCGCAACTCGTCGAAGTTAGCCCTGAGCGAGGACATGACACAACGTTTCCATGTCGGGATATTTCCACGTCAGGCGGACCAGATCGCCCGCGGACTGCACGAGGAAGTGGCCCTTGAGTTGCTGTCGCTTCAATTCGTCAAGAACATCCTGTGCCCCCAGGCCGAACAAGGCCCAGTCCTCATGTTGAAGCAGGGTGTTGTCTCCCAATTTCTTGAAATGCAGGTTGTAAGCTAGGTATACCGTCATCGATGGGGTGATGTAAACAGGCTGGATCGTGCGCTTGTTGCGTCTGCCCGACTCGAGAAGGCCGTAGTCGGCACAACAGCCGGTGAGATAGCCCGCCCCGTTCTGGATCATGCTGTCTGACCAAGACTTCTGCATGTGACCGAGATCCAGCGCCTTTCGAATGAAGGCCGCCGCATCATCGTTGCTGATGGCCTGATGGCCGCCGGCGTAACGCTCCCAGTAAACCTGGCGGATGAAGTCAGCGAGAATGGCGTTCGCGCGGGCGGTGTAGAGCAGCAGCACCTGCTGTAGGTCGCGCCGAGGGAGGCAAGGCGCCAGTGCCTTCAAGTCCTTGGCTGGCTGCCCCCCGTCGACCAGGTAACGGGGTGCGAAACACTCCATGATGATGTTCCGGAGTCGCCGAGCGGTCACATTGGGAAATTGTCCCGAATCGCGCGCGCGCTCGTTTAGATCCGCGCTACTCAGGCCCGGCTCCCAGAGATCGAGCAACGCCAAGGTTTCGTTGATGAGTCCGAGCCCGGCGCCCAAGCGGCTTGTGTAGAGCTTCGAGGGTGTCACGCTTCTGTGAAGTAGGGAAAGCACCGGATGCCGCGGCGGAACGCATCGTGGTAGTGGCGAGCGACATCCTCGACCGCTTCACCCGACAATAGTGTTCGCCGCGTACCAACCTTTACTGGGCCGTCGGGTGCCACGAGCCCGCCTTGCGCGATCCGAGCCAGTTCCGCCATCGCCGCTTCACCGCAGGCGGTCGATTCTGTCAACGACTTGAGCATCGGCGTGCGCAGGGCGATCTCGTGAAGCTCGCGTTCCTGTTCCTCGGGTAAGCGAAACAAGTGGAAGACGCGCCCAATGCCGATGTGCTGGTCGTGTAAGCGGCGACCCGCCTCGACGACCCCGTGGTACGCAGCTGCCAAATGCGAGCGCGGGAATACCGGCTGCAGAAAGGCGGAGCTGCTCGCGGAAAAGAACGAGGACGGCCACCAGCCGTGCTGGTCCTTTTCTCCGAGGTAGCCGACGACAGTCCGAAGGCAGAGGTAGGTTTCGATGGTGTTCAGAAAGCCACTCCTTTTTTGAGCTGTTTGAGATGAAGCTGAGGACCTCTTTGGTTGTCGCAGCGCTCACAGGCCATGCTTTTTCAAGTATTCGTCCAAATCGATATAGAGAGTGTCTGCGCCGAGCGCGGGCATGGCAGCTATAAGACGGTCGGTCAACTCGCGTGCGGTAGAGCACAGCGTGGGATCAGCATGACTTCGCGGCCAAGTCTTGTGAATAAGCTTGAGTACTTCTCGAGGAAACAACTCCGGTAGCTTTGTCTCGCTAACAGCATCGGTAACTGGAAAATGGCCGTTAGCTGGAACTAGGACCGTGTCGATTGCCGTTAGGGCTTGAGGAAACGCATTCCCGGTCGCGGCGGCGACTGCGCTAAGCCACTCAGATATTCTTGGATCGCGAAACTCGAAATCCTTCGGCCACGCATCGAGAAACCAGGGTGCAACTCGCTCTCCCCAAATCGCAGCGCCTTGTATCGGGTCTTGGGGCATGATTCTCCAGAGATGTTCGGCGGCGAGTTGACGTCCTTCCGAGTCAGTTTTCCGAAGCAAATCGCGAGCCTCGGAACTCGATAGTGCACCTTGAAATTCCAAAGATGCCATGATGAACATCTGCCAAAGGAGATCCCTGGAATCATGGATATCGCTGGCATGCTCGAGTATGGAGTCGAAGAAGTCAGGCTTCAGAGCAAGAAACAATTCCGTTGAGCATGCGCCGCTTGACAGAAAGCCTCGCCAGACAGCGGATGCTTCGGCCGGCTCGGACCAGGAAAACCACGGCAAGATGTGCGCTTTCGTCCAGTCCGGAGCCAATGCAAAGAGAGTCTGTAGGTGCGACGCAAGGATTACTCTGCCGAATCGATATCCGCATCCCGAAGTGTCTGTCAGCTGAGTCAGGTGCGGCTCAATTTCCGGCGGCAGCCCGGCACCGATCGCTGGCGCACGAGCGTACAAACGCTGAAGCAAAGCCTCCGTCAGTAGACCAGGGGCTTCGTTGATCGCAGCCAGGACCGGATCGCCACTCCCCCAATGCCCATATGAGCGCGGGCTTTCATATAGGGCCGGCGTGAGTTTGCGCCAGAGTTCCCAGAAAGGGCTCTCACCTTCCACGGCAAGTTCTTTTGTGGCTTCTGGTAGCCAGAAGCCGATCGCCCAAGCGACGGTCCGCTCTACTATGAACTCATCCGCCGCGTTCAATAGCATTGCAGAAACGACTTCGAAGGCGGGCAGCTTGTCTTCCGATTCCCTCAGTCCAAGGAGTGTCTCCCGCCATACATCGGCAATCCACTTTCCCTCCGCGCACAGATGCGTGAGCGCTTCTACACCTCGCTGCCAATCACTTTTCACGGCACGCATCCATTCATTCAGGACTCCGTCGCGATCGGGCTCTTTGTCAGTCTCGTCGCGTAGGTATTTCAGGACATCCTGAAGCGGCATGCTGAGAAAATCCTCGGCGGTGATGTCGACCGAACGCCCAGCACTTCGTGTCCACCAAATAGGGAACAATTCCCTATCGTCATCCGAAAGTATCCAGCCAGGGTGAGTTGCCTGTAGGGCAGCTAGCTGTTCCTCCGCTTGCCCACCCAAGGCCTCACCACCCTCCCTTTTTAGCAAAGCGAGCCGAAGCCAGATTGAGCGTTCCCTGCTTTCCCCGTCATCAGCATCGTCCCCCAAGAGGTTGGATGGGCCGGCTAACACGTAATTGATCATGGTGTGGCGTTGCGCCCCATCTGGTGACTTCCACAACTCTCGCAGGAGGAAGAGGCTTTCTGGGAGATACCGAGACTCCCAGAGTCTATTCTCGCTGAGCAAAAATTCAGTCCCTTCGGCCTTGAAGAGAACACCTGCGCTCGCATACGCATGCAAAGCCAGCCTTTGGAAGAGCGGATAAGGCATCGAGCGCCACCGAGAGACCATAGCTCGCGCATCGTTCGGCGCAGTCTTCAGCATCGCGAGCCAAGCATCTCTGACCAAATCAATATAGGCAATCCACGTCCCGACGTCGCGGTTCCGGGGATGCGCGCGAATCGCTGGGCGTCGCAGGTACGATGGATCGCGATTTTCGTCCGCGCGGTCTACGAGCGCAAAGAGGTCAAGTGCTCGCTTCAGCAGGCTGCTCAGATCATCTGCCAATGCCACAAGCAGATTCTCACGATTCGGGCAATCTCTAATGGCACTGACCACTTGTGATATATGGCTTCCACACGCTGGAACGACTTGTCCATCCAGGTACTCGCGGATCGAGGTCGCATTACCATCACCCTCGATTCCCTGAGATTCTTGATCGAAGAATCGATTTGTCCGGGCGGGTTCCAGCCGCAACACCGGGGCAATTAGGCGCAACGCATCGTGGATCAAGAGCGGATCCTCCGCGTCTGTCCTCAGCCTTTTTCGTAGACGGGCAAGTTCCGTCAGTTCACCAGCCGGCGCACGCAGAGCCGAATTGGTCAGAATTCGCCAAGCGCGCTTGAGGTGTGGATCACACAAGGGGGCAGCGGTCGTGTCTGTTGACTGTTCGGCGGATTGGTCAAATTCATGCAGTCTCTCATCTATGTGCCGCCGGAACTCAGCGGTCAAAACTCCGCCATCGAGCACCCAGTGCAGAAGCTTTCGGTTACCCAGGTGTCGGCTCGCCCATCTCATGATGAACTCGGAGTTCTCATGCGACCCGGACCCGACTATCCCAACATCCCAGCTTGTGAGCGGAAAAACCCTCTGCACGCCTGAAACTCGACGGAGAAACCCCCATTCCTCAAGCAGTGGGAGCCACTCGATGGGCGCAGGTGGTTCCTGCTTGGAGAAATGTGCCGCTGCCGCGCGGCTTGAAAGCGCCCACTTGACCCCTTCAATAGTGGGAGTGATTGGGCCAACCGGAACGATACTCGCTGCCTGCGTGACAAGTTTTACTTGCGTATTCAGTCCGTGTTTCTTGCGCTGTGCCCACTCAGCCAAGGAGTCGTACAGAAGGCTGTGATCATGGTCCGGGCGGATGGCATAAGGTATGGCATGGACGCCTTTCGCTTTCCATCGTGCGCGGAGTTCAGACTCAGGATAGGCGCCATGATCGTAACCATCGAATGCCCAAGCGATCGGCTTCGGCGATGCGCCTTCCACTGACGGATCTTGGTCAGCAGCAAAAGCGTCCAGAAGGTAGCGCATAACCGGATCATCGGCGCTGTAACCGATAAATAGAACAGAGAAGTTCTTAAATAGCTCAGTGACAAACCGGCTCGCCCACCGATGCGTGATATAAGCCTTCCCGAAATCCCCGCTTGTATAAATCAACTCTTGTATCGAGGGATCATCCTTATTTGCTCTAACTGGTATTTTTCCGTGGAGATAAACCAGACTCTGCCACCGACTCGTTTCTGGTATCGGTAGCTTCGGGGCAGCATCCGACGAGACTTTGTAACCGAGCCTTTTCGCGGCCTGCTCGAAAAGTCGATCAAAATTCGTGGTGACTAACCGAAATCCGCTGCCGCGCAATCTACCGAGTTCCAGAATTGACTGATGTCTATTGTGCTTGCCGCGCCTTGTCAGGATCTTGACTACCACAGCGCGGACGCAGGCCCTTCCTATCCGCCGTTCAAGGAGATGCAGTGTACGGTCGAAGGCTCCCTGCTCGAACGCAGTCAACTCGGGGCCCTCTCGCTTCTCATGCAGTTCGCCGTAAACCTTCTGAACCAATGTCTCGAAATCAGGCATCGCGGGCATTGAAATCCCGGCGCCGCAGAACAATACGAGTTGTTCAGCCTCAAGAGCGTGAATCAATTCGTCCGGAATATCCGGGCCATCGGAAATCAGGCGCATTGAGTTTGTAAGGTTTGAAACGATCGATGGTGATCTTCGCTGGAGCCCAGCATGTTGAGGTCGCTCCCGAGAGACCTCTTTCAGCGCAGTCCGTTGGCAGATGCGTGGCACCGCCAGTTTATCGCTTCCCCATCGAGTTTGCTGGCGGCTTGTGAGCGTTGAGAATCCTTGTCAATCTCTGGCAATGACTGGAGGCACCAAGGCGCTAAAGGGCCCGTTCGGCTAATGATGCAGGTCCCGATCGCCCGCAGCGACTGGCCCTGGCGTGTTCAGTAGCGCTAAGCAGCCCTCGGCGACCGTGACAAGTGATTGACGTTGCGGGAGGGACGACGACGCATGTGCGGCGGACGCTGCCGCGACCTCTTGCCGGAACAAGCCGTTCGGTTCCCTCTCGTTATGAACCGGCTTCTTTGGAGATTTCTCTGCTAAGGGGACCCCGCCCCCTCGCGCCGGCCAGAACAATAACGGCTTTCCCGGCTGATCGCCGCAAACCTTCCGTGATTGTTCTGGCCCTTGCTACCCCCCGGTCTCGCCGACGGGCAGGCCCGCAGCCGCTGCTGCAGACCACACCCGATAAAGGAGCAAGACCATGCGCAAGACGACTTCCCCGAAGCTGGACCTATACACCCGCGTTACGGACAAGATCCTGGCCGATCTGGCCCAGGGCGTTCGCCCCTGGCTGAAGCCCTGGAACGCCGACAACACCGTCGGGCGGATTTCCCGCCCCTTACGGGCGAATGGCACCCCGTACCGCGGCATCAACGTGCTGCTGCTGTGGGGTGCAACCCTGGAGAATGGTTACCGGAATCCGACGTGGTTGACCTTCAAGCAGGCCGATGCACTGAGCGCCCATGTGCGGAAGGGTGAGAAGGGCTCGCTGGTCGTCTACGCCGACACTTTCCGCAAGACCGAGACGAACGAGGCCACCGGCGAGGAGACCGAGAAGGATGTCCCGTTCCTGAAGTCGTACACGGTGTTCAACGTCGAACAGATCGAAGGCTTGCCGCCTGCGTACTATGCGACCGGTGAACAACCCATCGAACCCGAAGCGGGGCGCGATGCGCGCTTGGAAGTATTTTTTAAAGGAACTGGTGCGATCGTTCGCCATGGCGGGAATCGTGCCTATTACACCCCGGTCACCGATCACGTGCAGATGCCGCCGTTCGCGGCCTTCGAGGACGGGGAAGCGTACTACTCGACCCTGGCCCATGAGCTGACGCACTGGAGCGGAGCGGCCTCCCGTCTGGACCGTGATTTCGGCCGGAAGCGCTGGGGCGATGAAGGCTATGCGCTGGAAGAACTGGTCGCCGAGTTGGGCGCCGCGTTCCTCTGTGCCGATCTCGGCATCACGCCGGAGGTGCGGGAGGATCACGCGGCCTACATCGGTTCGTGGTTGCAGGCCCTGCAGAACGACAAGCGTTGTATCTTCACCGCGGCGGCCCATGCGCAACGGGCCGTGGACTTCCTGCTGGCAACGCAGACGTCGGAGTCGGCCGATACCGAGACCACCGAACCGGTCAACGTAGCGGCGTGACCGCAGATCAGGACACCGGGCGGGCCCCTTCCCCGCCCGGCGCTCCGCCGGCGCGGCCGCGTTCCGGGAACGGCAACGCGGCCGCTTTTGAGATGAGCGATCGCGCCCGCGGCGCCATCGCGCGGATATTGAGCCCGGCGCGCGGGATTCCGCTGTTCGCCGAAACCCGCGCGCCTCGCCTCACGTCGTCACCCGCCGTGAGGGAACAGCCAGAAGAGTGTCAGCGCGGTGAGCGTCAGCAGACTGACGCTCAGTTGCAGGAGCAACAGCCCGCGCAGTTGGGTCACCACGTTCTGCACTGCGCCAAATTCCACGCGCACCGCGGCGGTCACCGCGGTGCGGTGCTGTTGGACACTCGCCGCCACTGCCGCGCGGCTCGCCTCACCCGCCTGCTGCAGCAGGACTTGCGCGCGCTGCTGGCTTTCCTGGATCCAGTGCTGGGACGCGCCGGCCATGTCCGTCCGAAATTCCTCCAAAAGTTGGTGCTGCGCTTCCCGACTCTCCTTGATCAACCGCTCGTTCAGCGTCGCCAGGATCATCACCGGATCATCGCGGCTGACAGCGACGCCGTGCCGGGTGGCGATCTCGCCGATCAGCGCATCCACATCCATTACAAGACGCCCGAGGCGGTGATCTCCTCGAACAGCGCCTGGCGATAAAGCTTCAGACGCTGACGAATCGCCAGGGAACGGTCCGGGGAGGCCAGCGCTTCGTCGAACGTCAGCCGGGCTTTCAATAGATCCTCGACATCCCGGCCAAACGTGGCCGCTTGCATGGCCGGGATCGTGATCACCGCCGCGATGCGGGCGCGATGCTCCAGATAGCCCTTGAACTGCCAGAACGGCTTACCGTCACTCTCAATCGGGCCCCAGTAGGGATTCAGCCACACGACGAACGTGGCCGGATCCGGAAACTGGCTGATCAAGTGTGAGAACCCGCTGACCGTGTCGACCAGCGCCTGGCCGCCGGTCACGACGGTATGGATGACCAGTTCGTGACCCTGCTCGGCGAGCAAGGCCGGAGTCTGGGTGATCATCAGATAGTTCACCAACGGCACGAACGTCGCGGCACCGTTGTCGACGATGGCATCGACCTCGGAACTGGCCAGCCAGTCGAGCAAGGTATCGAAGTTCCGGACGTCGATCTCATCGCCGTTCAGCAGACTGAGCTTGCGGACGTTCAAGGCGCCATAGCCGGTGAATGTCGCGTTCATCGGATCGGTATCGATACACAAGGGCGTTTTGCCTTGCGCTTGGTGGTACTGCGCCAGCATCGCGCTGATGAAGCTCTTGCCGACGCCGCCTTTGGCTTGCAGCACCAGGTGGATCTTTGCCATCAGACCAGGTCCTCTTTCTTGGGTTGGGGGTTCAGGGTGAAGCCGGTCGTGGGCTTCGGGCGGGAATGACCGTCCGGCCGATAACCGGCGGATGGGTTCGGGGCCACTGATGGAGCGGGAGGCACGACGGGCTCCCGGATCCAGCGGTTGACGTACTCGCAGAACGCCTGATAGCCGACGCGGATCCGGCCTTCGTCGGACAAGGTGCGCCAGATGTCCTTGACCGACCAGCCAGCGGCCAAGGCTTGCGCGATCTCGTTCTTCTGCGCTAGAAACGCAGCGCGCTGAACGCCGCGCCCTGCGCCGGTGGCGGGCCCGAGGCGAGCTGCAATGCGGTCTGCGAGTGGTTTCACCATCGGCCCAATATTCCGATGCGCCGCCGCTCGAGAATAGGGGGTAAGGTGACGAGTTTCGGGAGCTTTCTCGGATTTTGCGAGCCGCGGCGGTGCGCGTCAGCGCTTCGCCGTGGTACGCACTGCCAGCGCGGTGTAGTTGTCGGCGGCGCCGGGCGCATCGGCGGCCTGCGCCGCCGCGAGTGCCGCCTCCAGCTGCGACAGCCAATCCGCGGCGGTTGTCGTCGCCCGCAGCGCCTCTTCCATGACCGGCACCGTCAGGTATTCCCAGAAACCGTCGGTGCACAACAAAAAGGCATCGTCGGGTGTCAGGACTAGCGGACCGGATAATCCCGGCCGTGGTTCGTCCGTTTGGCCCAGGGCCTGCAGAATCACGTGCCGGCGCGGAAACGTGGCGCGCTGCGCTTCCGCCAAGGCCCCGCGCGCAATCATCAACTCGACCAGGCTGTGGTCTTCCGTGCGGGCTTGCAGCCGCCCGCCGCGAAAGTGGTACAGGCGCGAATCGCCCACGTGGGCCCAGGCGGCCTGACCATCCGCGATCACCAACGCGACGATGGTCGAGGCCATGTCGGCGGCGCCGGGACCCGCCGAGCGCCCCGCGGCAACTGCATCATGTGCTGCCGCGACGGCCGCGGCGAGCCACTCCAAGGGGTTCCGCGGCGCATCGAATGCCTGCACCACGGCCTCCACCGCGAGGTGGGCGGCGACATCACCGGCACCCTGGCCACCCACGCCGTCGGCCACGACCCAACACCCGGTCGCCGGCGCCGCAATCAGATGATGGCCGAACGCATCCTCGTCGCTGTACCGTCCACCGATACCATGGCAGGACGCGATATCGAAGCCGACGCCGCCTATTTCCACCGGTCGTCGCTTGAAGAAATTCAGCAAGCCCATGGGTGTGTTTCGCGACCGATGCGGTTCCATGCGGTTAATGGTATACTTCGCGATTGGGGCTACAGTAGGATGTCGTGATTGCAGCGAACCGTATCGACACAAACTCGTCCCACGACGAGATCACGCAAGCACCCGGCTTTACGTTGAGGGTTACAGCGTTAATAAGTTAACGGACACGAACTAAACGGAAACCATCACTATTCCACCCGCTCAGTTTTTTACCCTCTTCGGATGTAGAAAGCACACTAGTTTGACCCTGCCAACTACCGCCGAGATTGCTGGCACAGATCACAAGCTTTCCAGCCTCTCTGATCTCTCCAGCTTCTTCAAGCTTTCTTAAAGATTCCTGAAGGCCAGAACAGTCAAAAGTCGCGAATTCATTCACGTTACCAAGCATATCAAATATACCCAAATAATTCCCCGGCTTACGGCCTACAGGATGCGTACGCTGCCCTGAGTTATACTCACCCCATGACACATCATGCGCGGTATCGTAGTCACATTGTCCACTAACTGCCGTTTCCTTTTCTGCATTACAGGCGTATAGCCACTCCTCCCGTGTGGGCAGCCGATACTCATGTCCTGTTCGATCCGAAAGCCACGCTGCATAGGCCACTGCCTCGCGCGGATCTAGGCAGGTCACGGGGTGATCATCTGTCTGATCGAACCCAGGCTCGCGCCAACTCCCCTTTACCTCGCTCACTTTGCTTCCGGTCCAGAGGCTGCAGTTGCTGTGGGTCGCATGGCCCGTTTCGGAAACAAAGCGAGCAAACTGCCCGCGCGTGACCTCGTATTTGCCGATTGCAATGTCGGTGCCGGGTAGGGGAATCATCTCCGGGCAATCCGCGCAGTCCTTGATGACTCTACCGCTCGAACGGCTCGCCGTGGGCTCCGCGTTACGCGCGGCAGCCGGCTTCCGCGGGGCCGCGGCCGCCTTCGGCTTAGGTTTCGGCTTGGGCTTCGGTTTCGCCGCCGCCTTCGGCGCCGGTTCCTCGTCCGGCAGGAAGGCCCAAACCGGACCCGCCGAAAGGCTCAACGCACAGACCATTACCACCACTCTTCTCACGACTCCTCCTTACGTGTTCGAAAAAACTGACCAAAGCCAGAGTGAGCCACCGCCTGCGGCCTAGTCAGCCTCCGCGGGCGGGGCTCGGCGGATACCATGATCCCCCGTGGACGCCCTATGCGGCCCTGTGCGCGCCCGCCCGTGAACCGAACGACCCCTGCACTTGCTCGAGCCAACTCGGCCGGCAGCCGCACCGCCGCGATCCAAGACCATAGGGCTACGCCCCCTGGACCCCCGCAAGCGGCA
Source organism: Methylolobus aquaticus (assembly GCF_054172105.1). NCBI lineage: Bacteria > Pseudomonadati > Pseudomonadota > Gammaproteobacteria > Methylococcales > Methylococcaceae > Methylolobus > Methylolobus aquaticus. The sequence continues at coordinate 124,950 of NZ_JBSYXP010000007.1, read as the reverse complement.
AAGCAGTAAAGCCGCACGCATTAACGCAGCGTCCTGGCAACACGGAACCCGAGGACGTCGAGCGCACCCCCGGTGGCGTGCCTGGCGCGTTCAGCGACGCGGACGCGGGCTGGTTCAAGGCCCCAGGAACCGCCGCGCACCACGCGCTCCCAGCAACCGCCATCCCAACAACTCTTGGTCCATTCCCAAACGTTGCCGCTCATGTCATAAAGGCCCCAGCCGTTCGGCTGCTTTCGACCCACCGGATGGGTGCGGCCACCCGCGTTGTCCTGATACCACGCCACCGCATCCACGCTCTCGCCCCCACAGTAAGTCATGTCACTCCCCGCCAGGCATGCCGTCTGCCATTCATCCTCGCTCGGCAAGCGATAATCCTGGCCGGTGCGGTCGCTCAGCCAGGCCGTATAGGCCGTGGCATCCTCCCAGCTGACGCAAACCACCGGATGATCGTCGCCCTGATCGAACCCGGGCGAACTCCAATTGGTTTGGGGGTTAGAACCACAATAAACCTCGCGCGTCGCGCGGCCCGTGGCGGCAACGAACTGCCGATACTGTCCCACCGTCACCTCGTACTTCCCCAATGCAATACCCAAGGACGGCAGCGACACCATCTCCGGGCACTCCGCGCAATCCTTGGTCCGTGGCGCGGCCCGCTGCGCCACGGGCTTGCGCGACGCAGCGGCTGCCTTCGGTTTGGGCTTGGGTTTCGGCTTGGGCTTCGCCTTCACCGCCGCCTTCGGCGCCGGCTCCGCGTCCGGCAAAAACGCCCAGACCGGGTTCGCCGCAAGGCCCAACACACCAATCATCACCAGCACTCTTTTCACGACCCCTCCTTTCCCGTTCACGCAGCACGCTGATCAAACCCAGAGTGAGCCACCGCCCGCGGCCCATTCAGCCAACGCGGGCGGGACTCGGCGGATACCATGATCCCCCGTGGACGCCCTATGCGCCCCTGCGCGCGCCCGCCCGTGAACCGAACGACCCCTGCACTTGCTCGAGCCAACTCGGCGGGCAGCCGCACCGCCGCGATCCAACACCATAGGGCTGCGCCGCCTGGACTCACGGGAACGGAAGAAGCCGAAAATGGGGTATGGCACCACACATCAATGTTGCACTCTGGCAACACGAAAGCCGATGAGGTTACCCACGTCGCCGGTGGCGTTACTGTTACGGTACGTGACGCGCACCAGACTTGTATCAGAATGCCAAGAACCGCCGCGCACCACCCTCTTCCCGCAGAAACCCTCCCAGCAACTCTGCGTCCATTCCCATACGTTTCCGCTCATGTCGTATAAACCCCAGGCGTTCGGCTGCTTCTGACCCACCGGGTGGGTACGCCCGCCCGAATTTTCGTGATGCCAAGCCACCGAGTCGACGCTATCACTCCCACAAAATTCGGTCTCCCGACCCGCGCGACACGCCGCTTCCCATTCATCCTCCTTCGGCAATCGGTAAACCTTGCCTGTGCGTTCCGACAGCCATGCGGTATAGGCCAGGGCATCCTCCCAGCTCACACACACTACGGGTTCATCCTCGCTTTGATCGAACTCAGGCGAACGATCCTCACTTTGTCCAAACCCTGGAGAACGCCAACTCGCACCGTCCTGCCACTCTCTGCCAGCAAAGTAGCAGTCGTTGCGCATCGGTCGACCAGTAGCCGCAACGAATCGCGAATACTGTCCCACCGTCACCTCGTATTTCCCCAACGCGACCCCCATACCCGGCAACGCCACCATCTCGGGACAGTCCGAACAACCCTTCCTGCTTGCCGCGGTCTGCCTCGCAGCCGATTTATGCGGCGTTGGGGCGGCCTTTGGTTTCGGCTTGGGTTTCGGTTTCGACGCCGCCTTAGGCGCCGGTTCCTCGTCCGGCAGGAATGCATAGACCGGGGGCATCGCTAGGCCCCACGCAAGCAACAACACCAACTGTGTTCTCACGACCCCTCCTTTCCTGTTCGCAAAAAACGCTGACCAAAGCCAGAGCGAGTCACCGCCCGCGGCCTACTCAGCCAACGCGGGCGGGGCTCAGGGGTTGACATGACCACCCGTGGACGCCCCGTGCGCGCCCGCCACCTCCGTGAACGCGGCGGTTCTGGCCGGTGGGGCGTGCTGGCCAGCCGGAACCCGTTGTTGTTGTTCGTGTTGCCGGTGTCGTTCCTGTTGCGGTTCGTGGCGCGGACGTTCTCTGGTTTGTTGTTCCAGGAGCCCCCGCGCACCACGCGCAGGCGGGTGGTCAGGCTCCCGCGCGGGATCGAATAATCCCCCGCGAAAGAGGGCTGCGCGCAAACGCCAGGTGTCGGCGTGCGCTGCATGGGCGATCCATGAGCGGATCCGTGGTGATACCTCGGTCAGTGTGACGGTACCGGCGCGATACCGGTCGCGCAGGCCGCGCAGGCGATTGGCGAACCGCCTGACGTTGTCCGGGTCGAGACGCCGCAGGCCGCCCGGCGACAGGACGAAACCCAAAAAGCGCGAGGGGTCCCTCGTCGGAAGGATTTCGGTCTTCCGCGGATGCAGCGATAACCTGCGCCGGGCCAGGAACAGCGCAATGCGCTCGCGCCACTCGGAAAGAACCGCCGGGTCGTCGTGAAACAGAGCGAAATCGTCCATATAGCGCAAATAGGGCGCACGCAGAATTTCCTTAACAAAATGGTCGAGCGGGTCGAGATAGAGATTTGCAAACAATTGGCTGGTCAGATTGCCGATCGGCAGGCCCCTGCGTCGTTCCAGCGGCGTGAACAAGTCATCGCCTGGATAATGAATGTCGACCGGCTCCTGTGGGTTTGATCCGTCGATGATGCGATCCAACAGCGCCAGGGTGGGTGCACAGGCAATACGTCGACGCAAATCCTGCTTCAATACGGCGTGATCGATCGCCGGGAAGTAGCGGTAGATGTCCGCGCGCAGCACGTGGACGTGACGGTCGCGGTACTGCTCGTAACGGGCGACCGCGCGGTGCGAACCCCGTCCGGTACGACAGGCGTAGCTGTCAGCGATGAACCCGTTATCGAATAACGGCTCGACAATGCGACACACCGCATGATGCACGACCCTGTCCCGAAATGGCGCCGCCGAAACGCGCCGGGGCTTGGGGTCCTGCACATTGATCATGGTATACCGCCCACCCCGCCAAGTGCCGGAGCGAAGTTCACGTTCCAGGTCCAGCAGATGGGTTTCCAGCCGCGCGAAAAAAGCCGCCGGCCCAGGTTTCCGCCGTTTGCCCCGCACCGCGGTCAACGCCGCGGCCCGGAGATTGGCGAAGTCGACGATCGAGTCAAACAGGTGCTTGTGTTGCTTCGCCATGGGATTTCTTCAGCCAGCCACCGACCAGCCGGCCGGTTTCATCCAGGGCCCGCACGGCAAATTCGTAGCGGCGTTCGTCAAGATGGCGCAGATCCAGCGCCAGCCGGAAGAGCACACGCAGTTTTTCGAGGTTCAGATTGACCCGCGCCAACGATCGGCTGCAGTCCCGCGTATAGGTCGCCTCGATCAGGCCGTCCAGCGTGTCCAGTGCGGCCGATTGCAGCCGGTCGCCCAGCAGGAATTTCTGTGAACGTGGGAATTTTTCAATAGTCGGGTTCAGCCACAGCAGAAATCGGTAGAACGATTCCAATGCCGGTCCCGTTCGGCGAGCCTGATGCGCATCGGTCATGATAAGGTCTACGGTTGGCAGTTCATGAGCAGGTGTTGGTCGTCAGCACCCGCCTGGGTGGTAATGAACATCGCGCGACCAGGGGGCTACGCCCCCTGGACCCCCGAAAGGCGTAAAGGGGACAAGGGATAAGGTTCAACGTAATGTCCTGGCCAGCCGGAACCCGTTGATGTTGCCCGCGACGCCGGAGTCGTTCCTGAGGCGGTCCGTGGCGCGGACGTTCCCTGGTTTGTCGTTCCAGGAGCCCCCGCGCACCACGCGGATCCCGCAATTGCCTTCCCAACAATCTTTCGTCCATTCCCAGACGTTGCCGCTCAGGTCGTAGATCCCACGGGCATTCGGTTCCTTCTTCCCGACCGGGTGTGTTCGGTTCCCCGAGTTCCCGTCATACCAGGCCACCGCGTCGACATCGTTCGAACCACAGTAGTCGTGATCCCCGCCGCCCGCCTGGCAGGCGGAAAACCATTCCTCCTCGGTCGGCAGCCGGTAATCGTGGCCGGTCTTGTCCGACAGCCAGGCCGCATAGGCGACCGCATCGTTCCAGTCGACGCAGACCACCGGATGATCCTCGGTCTGGTCGAATCCCGGCGATCGCCAGCTTCCCCCTTGTTTCCATACGCTACCGGTCCAGACTTCGCAGTCGCTGTGCGTCGCATGGCCGGTTTCGTTGATGAAACGCGCGAACTGCCCGCGCGTGACCTCGTATTTGCCGATCGCGATGTCAGCACCGGGCAGGGGAATCATCTCCGGGCATTCCGCGCAGTCCTTAATGACTTTGCCGCTCGCGCTGCGCGCGCTAGCCGCCGGTTCCCCACCGCCCACCTCTTCCACGCAAATCCGCCGGCTGCCTTCCGTGTAGCAGTTCATTTCCCGCGTCACATCCTTCCGCGCGACCGGCTTGCGCGGCGCGGGGGCGGGCTTTGGTTTCGGTTTGGGCCTGGCCTTCGGCACACTCTTGGGAGTCGCTTTCTGCGCCGGCTCCTCGTCCGGCAAGAACGCCCAAACCGGGCTTGCCGCCAAACCCAACGCGAACAGCAACACGACCGCTCGCCACATGTTCGTCGTCTCCATCCTCGCGCTTCCTCCTGCCACTGCCATATTGATTCGCCCGTCACTTGAAAGCACTGCCCCCACTCGTCGCTGCAGCCCTAGCTTGCCTGGGTTTCGGAAGGCCTGCGTCAGGTCCAAACGGGCCGGCACAGCGATACAGCCCCGGCATCATCGTCCGCGGTGGGGAAAGCCATCACCCCGCGCTTCATGGGCAGCGCTTCAAAATCTCACGCCGACCGGTCCTGACCTCGGTCACTTCCAGTGACTGTTCGCCCGGTGTATAGCGGTAGACCCGGCCGCGGTATTTCGCGGGATTCACGACGGACACGATCAGCCCGCTGGTGGAGGCCTCGATGATGCGTTCCTCACCCACGCCCTGCTTCGGCCAGTACACCGAGACGGTCGGATCCTTCACCGCCCAGGTCCCGGCGCCGGCACAGTCTTTCAGGGTCCACTTGCCGTTCAGCGGTGCGACCAGCTTTGCGCGCTCGCCTTTCAACTGACGCGACAATTCCTCCGGCCTATCCTTCAAGGCCTTGTAACCCCGGTGCGCCGCGACGAACAAATCCCGCGCCTGCTCCAGATCGCCGGCCTTCAGCGCGATCTCCGCCGCCCGCATCTTGCCATCCTGGCTCACCAGCCCCTCTGGCCCTTCCAGCGCCGCGTTCATGCCCTGGTCGATGAAAACCGCGGCCGCCGCATCACCCCGCGCCTCGGCCAGCGCCAGCTCCAATGCGCCCCTTTCGGCGTCGCCGTGCACGGTGTTCAATTGCCCCTCCAACCGCTCGACCTCACGCTGCGCGTTCTGCAGCGCCGTATCCACTTCCCGCCGCCGTTCGTCCACCAGTTCCGCCAGCGACTTGGCCTCGCCCTCCAAGCGCGCGATCTGCTGTTGCAGACTGGCCTGCTGCTCCCGATCCGGCAGCAGGCCTTGCCACAACGGGTAGCTGCCGGCCACCGCGGCGATCAGTGCGAGCGCGCCCCCCCCCAGCACGAGGCTGCGCAGCGCGTTCGGCGACAGCCGGTAAGCGCCCTTGCCACGCAAGGCCAGCCGGAATACCTCCATGTCGCCATAACGCTGCTCCCGCCGGGGCGACAAGGCCCGGTCGACGGCCAGCGACACGGCGCGTGGCACTGCCTTGACCACTTGGGTCAGCGACTCGATGCGGCCCGTCGGAATCTGCCCGGTCAGCATTTCGTACAACATGACCGCGACCGCGTACTGGTCGGCCCGGCCATCGATATCGGCCAAACCCTGTAGTTGCTCCGGCGCCATGTAGTACGCCGTGCCCAGCGCCATCTGCGTCTGCGTCATCTGGCTGGTGGAGATCAGGCGTGCGATGCCGAAGTCCATCACCTTGACCTTGCCGTCTTCGTTCAACCAGATGTTCTCGGGCTTGATGTCGCGGTGCACGGCGGTCTTGTCGTGCGAATAGGCCAGGCCGTGACAGACCTGCTCGGTGATTCTCAGGGCCTCGTCCACCGGCATGGTCTTGCGCAGCCCCTTCAGCGTGTTCAGATAAACGCGCAAGGTCTGCCCGCGCAGCAGTTCCATCGTCAGGAAGGTATGCGGGCCATCCTGTTGCACGTCGAACACCGTGACGATGTTCGGATGGGACATCTCGCTCGACAGTCGCGCTTCGGCCAGAAACCGCTCGTGGGCCTTGGGCCGGGCGAACATCGCCGGCAGCAGCACCTTGATCGCGATGTCCTTGTCGCGGTTCTTGTCGAAGGCCCGGTAGACGGCCCCCATGCCGCCGGCGCCGATCTGCTCCAGAATCTCGTACCGCCCGCCCCCCAGCGTCTGACCCGGTTTCAGGGCCACGCCGGGCGCGCCGGCGGCCGGGCCGCCTTCCACCCGCGTATAGCTCGCCTGGGCCAGGGGCAGGTCGGCCAGCATCGTCTGCGACAAATCGCTGCCGGTCGGCAACGCCGGCCCGCCGAGCAGGCTCTGCCGCGCGTCGTCGAGTTCGTCCAACTGCCGGCGGTACTTGGCGCGCAGCGCCTCCGTCGGCGCGCTGGCCAGCCGCTGTTCGATCTGCTGGCGGCGCTCGGCGACGGCCTGTTCAACCTCGCCGGGCGCCTGGGCGTCGGACAGTTCCAGCACATGCAGTGCTTCGTCTCGCGTCAATGGCATGCGGTTCTCTCTTCTTCAGTCATCTCAAGCTTCCGGCCGGAGCCGTCGCACGACAGTGGCCGAGTCGGTGCCGTGTATTCGTCCCGGCCGTTCGACCAGGGGGCTGCGCCCCCTGGACCCCCGCAAGCGGTAAAGCCGTAAAGCCGCACGCATTAACGCAGCGTCCTGGCAACACGGAACCCGAAGTTGCTGTTCGTAACACCCCCGGTGAGGTCAAAGCTGCGAATGGCAGCGCGGACGCTAGCTGGCTCAGCGAGCCAGGAACCGCCGCGCAGCACGCGCCGCCTGCAATCGCCATCCCAACAACTATCGGTCCATTCGAAAACGTTGCCGCTCATGTCATAGAGCCCCCAGCCGTTCGGCTGCTTCTGACCGACCGGGTGAGTCGTGTTGCCCGAATTGCCGTCGAACCATGCCACAGCGAAAATGTTGTCCGAACCACAATACTCCGACCGCCCGCCGGCCTGGCACGCCGCATACCACTCCTGCTCGGTCGGCAAGCGATAGTCCTTGCCGGTTTGCTGGTTCAAACGCACCAGATACTCCTGGGTATCGTTCCAGCTGACCTGTTCCACCGGACAGTCGTCGCAACCGCTGAAGCCCGAAGGGTTGTTGCCCATCACCGCGCGCCATTCGCCCTGAGTGACCTCGTATTTGCCCATTTCGATGCCGAGCGAGGGCAGTTTCACCATGACCGGTACGCCGGGTGCAGCCGCACCCCCCGAGGTTTCATCGCTGCCCCCACCTGACCCCAACCGGTTCCGCGCCAGCCGCGCGAAACGGCCCTTCGGGTACTGCTCCAGGTAGGCTTCGAAATCCGCCGGATTGGCGCTGTCCTTGATGCTGTCCCAGAACATCAACTCGGCACTCCCCGCACCGCCCCGGGGCGCCGTTGGGGTCGCCTTGCGCGAGACTGGTGGCGCCTTCGGCTGCGACTTGGGCTTCGGTTTCGAACTGGGTTTCGCCGCCGCCTTCGGCGCCGCCTCCTCGTCCGGCAAGAATGCATAGACCGGCGCGGCTACCCCGATGCCGACAGCCAGCAGCAGGCCCGCGCGCCACCTGTTCGTCGTCTTCATCCTCTCGTTTCCTCCCGATTCAAAATCGAGCCCGGCCGGGACGCACCCGTCGTCAGTTATTGATGGCTGCGCTTTCCACCCAGCGGTGCTGCGCTTCCCAGTGGTCGCCGCCCTCCGCTGCGCCATCCCGCAGGCTGTGGGCCACCTCCCGCCCGGTCGACGGATCGCGTGCGGTGACGCGAACCAGACCATCCCGCCCAATGGCCACAGTGACTTCCAGCGGCGCATTCCGGCGCGGATGACTGAGCGGGCCGAAGGTGAAATGGCCCAGGCTGCACTCTTCCGGCGGCTCGCCGCGCCGCTGGACGAATTCGAGCACGATGCGGGTCTGATCATCCCGGTTGGTGTAAAACGTCCGCGTGTACGACACCGGCAAAGGTGCGTTGCGGGCGATCAGCGCTTCGAGGCCCGGCCGGTTGTGACGCCGGTCCCAGACCCGCAGACACAGTTCCGCGCCGGTCACTTGTTGTATCAGCGCATCCAGGCCACCCGCGCGCGCCTGGCGTTCGGCCAGTACGGCCGCGCCGAAGGCGACCGCCTGATGCGGTTGTTTGAGGAGGAGGCTACCCGGAGCGTGCCCGGACACGCGCGACAACTCGCTGGCGACTTGGGGCAGCAAGGATGACCCACCGGTCAACAACATGCGATCGATGTCACGCCACGCTAGGCCCGCCGCCTTAAGGCACCGCTCGCATGCAGTCAGTGTCTGCGCAACTGCCTCCCGAGCGAGGCTATCGAATTCCGGCCGGGTCAACAGGAATTCATACGGTGCGCCGAACAGCAGCAGGGTTTGCCGCACTTGCGCGACCCCCGGTTTCGACAGTTTGATCTTGCTGTCCTCGGCCAGCCGCCGCAATCGCTGGGCCGACGCCGGATCGGCGACCGGCGAGCGCAGCCCCCGTCGGTGGTATTCGGCGGCAACGCGCTGCATGATGCCTTCATCGAGCGTCCGACCACCGAGCTGCGAGACGCCGTCGCTGGCAAGAACATACAGGCCCTCCGGCCCGGCTTGCAGCACGGTCACGTCGAAGGTGCCGCCGCCGAAGTCGTAAACCAGCAGGGTGCGCTCGCTGGCGCCTTCAGCCAGCCCGTAGAACGTGGCAGCGGCGACCGGCTCTTCCACCAGTCGGACGGCGGGCAGGCCCGCCATCGTCGCTGCCCGCAGGGTGGACTGGCGCTGCCGGTCGGTGAACTGGGCTGGCACGGTCACGACCGCCGGCCCGAGCTCCTCGCCGGAAAAGGTATCGGCGTCCTGCAACAGCTTTTTCAGGATCAGCGCCGACAAGGCCTCGGCCGTCCAGGCGCGGCCCAGGTGATCTTCGTAGCGCCACGCGGGATCGCCCAACCGCGCCTTGATGAAACGCGCCAGGTTCAGCTCCGGGGCATCGTCGAGCAATTCCTCCGCGGCACTGCCGATCAGATAGCCCTCGCGCCCGATGTAGGCGACACTCGGGGTTCGGAAGGCGTTCGCATCGTGCAAATCGGGAAAAAGCGCGGGCTGGCCGTGCGCGTTGACATGGGCGATCATCGAGTACGTCGTGCCCAGATCGATGCCGGGAAAGATCACAGGCCCTCCCCACCCATACGAGCGACGCGCGCCGTCAGCGCGCCGGCTTCCAGCCCCAATTGGTCGATCCGTTCCCGGAGCTTGCCGATTTCCGGTCCCAGCGGACGCAGTTCCTTCAACTTGGCCTCGATGGCGCGCAGTTTTGTTTTCGCGTCCCGCCGATCGCGTTCGACCCGCTGCGCCTTTTGGTCTTGGGCGTACCGCAGGGCCTGATCGAGCTGTGCGAAACCCTCCTTTTTGCCGTCATCGACCACTTGCTGGAGCCGTGCCAATCGGTCGCGCAGCAACTCCGAGAGGGTCCGACTCAGCTCGGTTCGCAAGGCTTCGCGGACTTTTTCGATTTCCTTGTCGACCTGTTCGGCCTCGTCCTTCCGCCAAGCCATGTAGGTGTAGATCACCGCGCCGATGAAAAGCGCCAACAGCACCACGCCGAAGGCACCGGCCTGGCGGATGTTGAAACCGACGAAGCCGCCGACCAGCGACAACAACATCATCGCGACGAACACGATCCGGCGCCCTTCTGCCAGCCGCTGCCAGAAACCGCGCCGGGGCAGTTCGCCACGGTAGCGAAGGTCCAGAACCAGGGTTTCGTCGATTCCTTCGGCCAACGCGCGATCATCGGGTGCCGTTAACGATAAGTTGCGCGCAGTGGCGCCGATTTCCGACAAGACGGGCCCCGCCTGCTGCCGCAATTGCTCCATGGCGTCACGAAGCAGCACACAATCCTCGGACACCTGTTGGCGCAACACCCTAACCAGCCGCTTTTGAAAACCCGCCAGCACCTCGGGTTTGAGCAGCAATCGGACGTGCTTGCGCGTCAGCTCACGCTCCAGGTCATCGCCATGCAAACTGGCCAGGAAATGCTCGACACACTGACCAACCTCGCCGGATCTCAGCAAGGATTTCCGACCCTTCTCACGCAAGGCTTGCAGCACACGGGTCAGTTCGTCCGCCAGCCGGGAACGGTATTGGTCGACCGTCAGTTTCACATCCACGGCGCGCGACGCTGCATCCGAGGCGCGCTCCAAACGCGTCTCGCGCAGATGCCGGGACTCCAACTGGCGGAGGTCGGTCTCGAAGCGTTCCGCGACCATGTCGAGTACGCCGCGGCAACGCCGCTGCAAGCCTTGCAAGCCCAGTGCGTGACGCAATGGGTGCCCCGGGCCCGCAACGATGAAGTCCGGAATGAATGCCGACTGCGCGTTTTCCAAATGGATCAGGGGCAGGACCGGCGCCGGCAGTGCCTCGGTCAGCGTTTGCAGGGTTCGTCCGGGGCCGGCCGCCGGCCCGGTCAGCACTGGCCATACCGCCAGCGCGTTGCGTGCCAGCAAGCTCAGCGTTTCGACTTGGACGGCCTCCCACGCCTGGTCGGCAGGTGCTGCCACCACCAACACGCCGAGGCGCTCGGCGATCGACCGAAACAGCCCCGGCTCCGTCGCGACCAACCCGACATCGGCCGGCACCAGCAGTGTCATGTTCCGCAGGGGTGGCGGGGCTTGGAGGCCGATTCGGAGCGGTTCAAGCAAGCCAGCGTCCACACCTGCCGCCGACAGCCGCTGGTTGATCGCTTGCAGAAATAGGCTTGCATCGGAATAGTCGTCGGGTTGTGCCGTCTCGGAGGTGATCGTGTAGCCCTGCTCCTGCAAGCGAATCTCGAGCCAGGACAGAGGCTCGGACAGCTTGACCTGAACCTTGGACTGTTGCGGCCCCATCAGCCAGGTGAGCGCAGTCGCCCGCGCGGCGGGTGTAACCCCCACCAAGATCAGCGTGAGCTCGGGACGCAACCGAAGCGAGGCGGCTACACCACGCGCCGCGTCCTGAAGCGGCGTTGCGGCTTGCCCGCGTTCCAGCCCCCGCGCCAGATCTTCCAGCGCCTGCGGCACTGCATACAAGGCCTCGGTGAGCGGCTGCACATCCATAAGCTTTTCATAAAGTGAAGAAAACGCGCCCGCCAGTGCATTGACAAGGCTGCCAGCTAGGGATATTAACCCAAGTAACCAAAGGCATACGATGGCGACTGCGTCAACAACCACGAGCTTAAGGAGCACGATATGGCCGAACGCATTTCCGAAGCCCTTGACATCGCGAATCAGGAGGCGGAGCGTGCGCGTGCCGCAGCGGATCGCAGCGATGATGCTGCGCAAGCTGCCCAGCACGCCCAGGAGGCGGCACAGCAGAGCGATCAGTCCGCCTCGCAACACGCGGATCACGCCGACCAACATGCCCAGCAGGCCGCGACTGCACGACAAGCGACCGAGAGCGATGCGGAGTCGGCCCACCAGTCCGCCGACGAAGGTCAGACAGCGGCCCGTGGGGCGCAGGATGCCGCGCACCAGGCCGAGGATCAGGCACAGCTGGCAGCCGGCTCGGCTCAGGAGGCGCAGAGCCAGGCGCAGACAGCCCAGCAGCATGCCTTGGAAAGTGAACAGCAGGCACAGGCGGCCGGGCAGGCGGCCGCCCATGCCGAAGACGCCGGCGCACAATCGGAACAAGCGGCGCTGCAGGCGCAGGATCATTCCGAGCAGGCCGGTCAAGCGGCCTACCAGGCTGACTCGGCGGCCCAAACTGCCGATCAATCGGCTCAGGAGGCGGGCAGCCATGCCGGGCAGGCGGCCGGGCACGCTGAAGAGGCGGGCAGCCATGCGCAACAAGCGGGCAGCTCAGCCCAGGAAGCCCAGTCGCAAGCGTCCGTCGCAGGACAGTCGGCGGATCAGGCACGCGAGCAAGCCAGCCAAGCGGAACAGTCGGCCGGCACCGCTCATGCCAATGCCGATGACGCATCGCAGGCGTCCCAAACCGCGGACCAACACGCGACGGAAAGCGGCCAGCACGCGAGTGAGGCACAGGCGCACGCAAGCACGGCCGAGTCTCAGGCCAATGAGGCTACCAGCCAGGCTGGCGAGGCAGCCGCCTTTGCATCACAGGCGGCCGACGGTGCGCAGACCGCTCAGTCCGCGGCGTCCGAAGCCGCGGGCCTCGCGGAGCAAGCGGGCGCCTCGGCTCAGACGGCGCAGAGCGCCGCGCAGGATAGTGAGACCCAAGCCAGTCAAGCCGGCGATGCTGCGGGTCGAGCACAGACCGCACTCAGCAGTCTGGAACAGACCTCCGGGGAGGCGACCAGCGTACTCGGCGAGATCCAGCGGTTGTCGGACCTTACCCAGGAACACGCGAACCAAGCCCAACAGCACAGCCAGCAGGCCAGCCAGCAGACCCAGGAGATCGAGCAGCAACTGAGCGAAGCACAGACGACGCACGGGCAGATTCAGGACGCCCAGCGTCAGGCCGACGAGTTGCTTTCGCAACTCAAGCAGGTCTTGAGTGAGAGCGAAACAGCCAAACAGGCGGCAGAAGAGGCCAAGGCGGAAGCCGAGAGGCTGCGCGATCAGGCGAAGGAAGCGACCGAGCGCACGGAGAATGCCTCGCGCTCCTCGGAACAAGCAGAAGCGACGGCCAACCGTGCCGCAGCCGAGGCGGAGATTGCCGCGGCGCACACTCGGGCCGCGCTGACGCGCGCCATGGCCATGCTGTAGTAACCCTTAGCCCGGTTTTTTCCCATGCCCAGAGTCTTGTGGATTGGTGGCCGTCAAGTTGACATCGATAGCCTGAGCGTCTCCGAACGGCTCGGTCTTTACAACCAGTTATCCGTTGCGAAAGGGCTCTCGCACGGTGCCGACCCGGCACTGCTCGACGCGCTGGAGTCGCGCCGCAGTACCTACACCGATTTGGCGCGCGATGCCCTTGATTCAGCGAAAGACGTCCGGCAGTACGGTGAGGATGCCGCGTGGTTTTCCGCTGTGGCACAAGGTGCTGCCGGTGTCGAATCCCTGAAAGGTGCGGTCGATGCAGCCGCAGCGGCGGGCAAACATGTGCCCGGGGCGAAACCGCTCGCGGAAGCCTGGGGCATCGGTACCAAAATAGGCGATGCGATGAGCGCGTGGAATAGTGACCAACCGGGCAAGGCGAGTTGGAAACTGTTGGAGATGGTCGCGCCGGAGCTGGTCCCCGACAACCTAAAGGGCTTCGTCAAGGCCAGCATGAAATTGCATGAAGCCGGCTACGAAGCCCTCGATGGCAACGCGGAAAAGGCCGCGGCCAAGGCGCTGAGCGCCTATTCCAGCGCCACTGACAACCAATCGCTCGGAGATGGCGTCAACCTTTACAGCGCGGTCCGTGATAGCCAGAAGGGAACGGCGCATTTTTTGGAGGCGGGCGCTGAACGCGATCGACTCAGCGCTATCGCAGCCGACGGGGCGGAGGCCAGCGGGAACATCGCCCAAGACGCGCACGGGAGAGCTCAGCATGTCGGGGAACTGATCAGCATGATTCGAGCTGGCCACGACCCCGCGACGGATCATGCCTTGGGCGCGTTGCGCGAGAGCCTGCCGAGCGATCTGATACCCCACGATCTCATCGATCGCTCAATCGGTAAGTTGCGCGGAGAGGCAGCGTCCCAAGCGGCGAAGACCGGCGGCAGTTTCCTTGGCTATACCGCAGCCGGCGACAGTAGCTCGGTCAGCGCAGCGGCCGATCGTTCCGAGCAGGCAGCCGATCAGTCGTCCGATCACCGACAGTCGGCCGACAGCGCCCTGACCCACAGTGAGGCGGCCGCTCAGGACGTTGCGGCACAATCCCAACGTAGCGGCGGCGCCGGACGAGAGGCCGAGGCTGCGGCAGGGGAGGCACAGCAGGCCGCTTCCAGGGCCGAATCAAACGCCCAGCAAGCCGACCAAGCGTCAGGCGAAGCAAACACGCACAGCTCCACGGCAGATGTCCACGGGCGAGTGACCGTCGATCATTTGGCGGACGCTACCGAACGAGTACAAGAGGCTGGCGGGAGCAGCGAGTCCGCCGCGCATCGGGCTGAGGAAACGCAGGCACAGACCGATCAGGCGACGGCCGCCAGAGACGCGTCGCACGATAGCATGGGACACGCTGTGACGGGCGCGCAACAGGCGCATGAATCATCCAGCGTGGCGGATTCAGGCCAACAGCAGGCGCAGCGCGGTTCGCATGAAGCGGCTGAACAGGCGCAGGCCGGACAGCAGTCAGCGAGTCTTTCGGCGAACCAAGCCACCGACGCGGAACAGGCGCAAGGCCACTCACACGAAGCCGCGCAACAAAGCGACGCCAAATCCGTCGATGCCGGTAGCAGCGCGGACGACGCGCACGCTTCCGGACAGGAATCTGAATCAGCCGCGACGGACGCGGCACAGTCAGCGACCACGGCCGAAGACAGCCGAGCAGAAGCGCAACAACAAGTGGTGCAGGCCGGCGATGCTTCGGATGAGTCCGAGGTCCAGACCCAGACGGCCATCCAACAAAAGGATGAGGCTCAACAGCAGTCGCAGACCGCCGAGCACGAAGCAACCAATACGGGAGAGTTCAGCAGCCAGACCTCGACGGACGCTCAACTGGCAGAGAGTCAGGCGGGTGAGACTCAGGGAGCTCAGGCGCAAACAGGACAGTCGGCGCAGAGCGCAGCTCAGTCGGCCGACACGGCGGGAGAGGTGCAATTGCAAGGCAGCGATGAACTGCAACAGGTACAGCAGACATCGGATGAGGCCGGCACCGTGGCTCAAATGGCAGAAACGCAGCAGGGCGAAGCCCAGGCGGCAAGTCAGGCGGTCGAGCAGTCATTGGCCTCGGCCAACGGGTTAGTCCAGCAGATACAGGGCGTATTCGATCAATCGCGTTCAGAAGTCGAACAACTGCAGCAAAAGCTACGTGAGGCTGAAGAGCTCCGTCGCCTTATCGAGTCGATCCGGGAGGACACCCGGCGCCTTCGTGACGAAACGCAGTCGTTGATGGATGAGGCCGAAGAGCTATCCCAGCAGGCGGAAGCCGCCGAACAAACGTCAAATGCGAGCGCGATGAGTTCCGAGACGGCTGCCGCGCGCGCTCAGGCCGCAATCGGACTTGCGATGGGGGCCTTGTAGCCTGGACCTCCCGTTGGACCGACTCGTTGCGGCGAGCCCGGTTAGCGATGCGCTGATCGAGGGTCTTCCCCATGGTGATGGATACTTGAGCGACTCTGGACGATTTCGCCGTTACGCGACGGCGACTTTCCGGACTGAAGACGATTCATGACGACCGCAAGACGACTCGGCCGCGAATCGCCCCGAATCGCCCGCAGTCGCTGAAGATCGCCCAGAATCCACAGCCGATCGTCCCTGATCGTTCCCAAAAAACGGGCAGGACATGTGAAGTTGGCCACCCAGCAAGCCGGGCATCCACACTTCACTCGGCCTTATTCGCACCACGGTGCTCAACGGGCGGCCTCGCGGCCGAACACCCAGACCGGCACGGCAACACCGCGTAGGTGTGTCGCAGCAACCGGACCGAAGTAGCGGCCGTCGAACGAGGCGGCGTGCTGATCGGAGAGCAGCAGCACCTGGCCTTTGGGTAACACCAGGTCGAGGCGGAGCTGGGGCAGCGGCCGACCGCTCGGATCCATCGAGCGCTGGCGGCTGTTCGGGACCCGCACGCCATTGACCGTAGTCACCGTCTGCTTGATGACGACGTGATCGCCGCCGACGGCTACGACCCGCTTGAGCAGTGGGCTGCTACCGGCAGGGCAGAACCCGGGACTCAGGTAGCCGCGCGCCAGCGCGGTAGTGAACACCGGCTCGCGCGGCGGACAGAACAGGACCCGATCGCCCTTGATTGCTGGACGATGGAGTTGCCAATACAGCCCGACGGGAAAAGAGGCGGTGGGGTTGACACGGGCGCCGGCAAGGCCCAACAGGCCGAACAGCGCGAAGCCACTCATCAGGCTCACCAACACCCGCCTCATCGCGGCTCCGACCCAACTACCGGCCCATGGGCGGCACCCAACCCGTCATCGCGCCCTGAGTCATCGACGAACGTATCGTTCACCCCCGGCGCCGGGATCTCAGCTCGTGCCTGAAACACCGGATCCTGAAAGTACAACGGTTGGCGACCGTAGATCGCCGGCCGTCCGGCCGCGAACACCACCATGTCGCCCGGCGTGGTGATGTGGCCCTGGGCATCCTTCTGTGGCCCGGGCATACGGAGCGCTTCGTCGACCGTCAGCAGCGGGCGCTGGACTTCCTGCAGCGACTTCGAGGCCTGACCGAGCCAGCCGGTCCGTTGCCCGCTCATCGTCACGGCCGTTTTGACGATCGTCGTCTGGCCGGTCATCTTGGAGAGGTATTCGGCCGTCTCCACCCGGTTCGGCGGATAGGCGTTCTGGATGTGGCAGTTGGAAGTGATCGACTCCTCGGGACCGTAGCCGGTCTCCCGGGCTTTCAGCTGGGTCAGGTCCTGGCAGATCAGGTAACACTTGATGCCGTAGCCGGCGAGGAAGGCCAGGGACTCCTGCAGGATCTCCAGTCGCCCGAGGCTGGCGAACTCATCCAGCATCATCAGCAGGCGATGCTGGTAATGCGGTTTCGGCCGGCCGTGCTCAAAGGCCATCTTGCCGGCGAGATTGCGGATGATCAGATTGATCATGACCCGGAGTAAGGGCCGCAGGCGGGCTTTGTCGGTCGGCTGGGTAATCAGATACAAGGTCACCGGCTCGTCGGCGTGCATCAGATCGGCGATGCGGAACTCCGAGCGTGACGTGTTCTGGGCGATCACCGGATCGCGGTAGAGCGACAGATAGCTCTTGGCGGTGGAGACCTTGGAGCCGGATTCCCGCGCTGGGGTATCGATCATGTCGCGGCCGTACTGGCCGATGATCGGATGGCGCTGGCCGTTGGCGTGCAGGGTCTCGACCATCTCGACCCACAGCTCCGCGACCGGTTGCTCCGGATTGGCGAGCAGCGCATCGACCGCGGCGAGAGTCGCGGGCGTGCCTTCGTTGAGCCGCTTGTACAGCACATGCAGGATGCAGCCGACCAGCAGCGCCTGGGCACTCTTCTGCCAGTGATCGTTCAGGCCCCGGCCGTCGGGATCGACCAACAGCGTCGCCAAGTTTTGCACATCGCCGACTTCGTATTCCGTCCCGAGCCGGATCTCGTCGAGCGGATTGAACGCGACGCAGTCGGTGGCCGAGGCCGGCTCGAAGCGCAGCACCCGGTTTGCCGCATGGCGCTGCCGCCAGCCGGCGGTTAGCGCCCACAGTTCGCCCTTCATATCGGTGACGACCGCCGAGTGCGGCCAGCTCAGCAAAGTCGGCACGACCAGCCCGACGCCCTTCCCCGAGCGGGTCGGCGCGTAACAGAGGACGTGTTCCGGCCCGTTGTGGCGAAGGTAGTGGAACCGCGCTGGTCGCCACCAGCGCTTTGGTTCGATCCAGGCGCCGACGTAGACGCCATCGTTGGCGAGCAGCCCCGCGGCTTCGATGTCGTCCCGTTTGGCCCAGCGCGCCGAGCCGTGCAGGTCGACTTCCGGCGAGGCGGTGTTCTCGGCGATGCGGCGGCGGATCTGCAGCATCAGCAGCCCAGCGGCGGTCACGCTGAGTCCGATCGAACCCGCGCGCATCAGGGCCTCGCTACACTGCGTATGCCACTCCAGTCCCCAGGTCACGATGCGCCACGGCGGATAGATACCGGAAAAGGACGTCCCCAGCGCCGGCTGTCCGCCGTATTCATGGGAAAAATACTGGGTGGCGGACGCTAGGCCGAGCCCGAGCAGACCGAGCGCGGCGAACACCGGCTTCCTTCCTCGACCCGACACCCGCCCGGTTTCGGACGGCGGACCGGCGCTGTGGAGCCGGCTCAACGGGACCGCTCCTCGTCATCACGCGCCGCGTCGCGGCTTGGCGCCGGATTGCGGGACTTCAGAGAGGCAGCCCCCGGCGATGGAGTCCTCATCCTATCCGCACTCCGCTCCAAACCCGGTCGCTGGACTTTAGTTGGAGCAGCGCGCCGGCGCGACTCCAACTTCTGCCACTGCTTCCAGGAATGCAGCGGCTGTTCGGCCTGGAGCTGCTTCCGGGCTTGCGTGTAGGCGGTCTTCGCCTGCTGGATCTCGCGGTGCAGCTGGCTGCGGATGGTCTGATAGGCGATGGTCGCCGCGAGGCCTCGCCCCAGCAGCTTCACCGCGGCGCGGCGCAACTTGGCCTGCCGGCGGGCCTCGGCGATGCGGCGTTCGCGCAGCGCCTTGGCCACCCGCCGCGCTTCGTTCTTGCGCACGCGCGCCGCACTACGCTCGGCCAGATAGGTCGCATACAGTGCGGTTTGCTGCGTCCGTTCTTGTAAGGTCTGGCGGCGATAGCTGCGGACCGGAGCTACAACCGTCGCTGCTGGCGTCACCTCCCGCCAAGGTCCGAGCCGCGCCTCCAACGCCGGCAGCGACAACGCGCGGCTGACCGAAGAGGCCTTGCACTGCGTCCCGTCGCCGGCGACGAACACCGCGCCGTTGCCACGCCGCCGGAAGCTCAGATCATTTTGTTGCAGGGCCGCCTGGAATGCCGCCCAACTCGGGGCTTGCTCCAGGTCGGCCTGACATTGGGACTTGATCCAGGCCAGCAGGCTGGCGACGCCGGTGTGGGCGGTCAGATCCCGGGCCTGCGCCGCGGCGGTGGATTGCTGAGCGGTGTGCGGATCCCGCTCCAGGCCGAACTCGACTTCCAGCTCGGCGCACACTTTCGCGCGGGTCCGATGGTCGTAGTACGGCTCGTGCAGGTTGAACGTCCGCGGATGGATCTTGTTGATCGCGACATGTAGATGCAGGTTATCGGTGTCGTGATGCACGACGCTGATGCGCTGGTGCTCGCCGAAGCCGAGGGCTTCACATAGCCGGTCCTCGATCGCCTGGAGTACAGCGGAATCGGGCTGCTCCCCCTCCCGGAAGCTGATGATCATGTGATAGGTCTTGTCCGAACGAGCGCGTTGGTTCAGCGCCTGGACCGCCTTCATCTCGGCCGCGGCCCAGGCGGCATCGACGGCCTGACAGTTCGTCACGCGCACTGCCCCCACGCGCTCGGCGAGGCCTTGGCCGTTGGTCATATAGCCAACCAGGTCTTCCGGGTCGCCGACGGACTGCTCATCGGTCAGGTAGTCGATCAACCCGGCCATGCTGCTTTTGCGCTGCGCACGCATACGGACCTTCTTGGCGATCATGGCGCGAGCAGGGAAATACAATGACCCGGCAAACTCACACCCGCTGCACGGTGGCGAGCAGCGTGGCCTGCAGTGTCTTGAGCTCCGCCAGCATGGCACTGATGTTCCGCGTCAGCGTGGCGCGCTCCAGGACGCTGAGCCGGTCGTCGTTGTGGAGCCACTGTTCGAGCAGCTCGCCGATGCGCGCGAGTTCGCGGTTCGCACGACTCAACGCCAATACCGCCTCGGCATCGAACACGCCGGTCACCGGATGTCCCAAACCAAGATTACGGAGATAGGCGGCGGTCGAGAGCCCACACCGCTGGGCCTGACTCTTGATCGCGACGGCTTCGTCCGTCCGCACCGGGACGCGCAGGCAATAACCAGAATTCCGGTTATCGGCCATGACCGGTCCTGAGCGTCGTAATGGAGGTCGGTTCGTGTGGCGGCATCACGCGCACTGCAACGTGTTTGGCGAGCCAGAGGGCCCAGCGCGCCGCGGTCTTGATCAGCTTGCCGCGGTAGATGGCGTTGTAGCGCGGGGTGCGGCTGTGATAGTTGGCCGCGCGGGTCCACAGATCGCCGCGATCGCGGGCGAGATGACCGGCCAGACGCCAGGCGGCGAGCTCGAATGGGTAACAGTCGGCACCGGCCACGTCCGCCGGTTGAATGCCGAACTGGGCGAGGCCCGACAGGTAATGGGTGTTGAACTGCAACGGACCGACGTCGTGCGTGCCGTTGGTATTGCGGACGCGCTGGCCCGGTCGCCCGTTCTCGATCTCGGCTACCGCCAGCAATATATTGGCCGGGATGGCATAGCGCTGGGCGGCTTCGACGGAACAGACGATGCGTTGCTCCAGGTGCGGGGGCGGCAACGCGTTCATGCGGACCGCTCCGTGTCGGCCGCGAATGCTTCTCTGGATCCCGCCAACCCTGCGGACAACGCCGACTCGCTCGCGCTCGGATCCGCCAAGACAGCATCGCCCAGCGTGCTATCCAACGCCGCCTCGGCCTGCCCGGCACGGATGCGCTCGAACAAGGCTTTGGCACCGGTGACTTCGGCGGCACTGTGGAGAGCACCGCCCATACGATGGGCCGCGATCGAACCAGCGGCGGAGGCCAGGCCACCGACTGCCAGGGCCGTCCCGGCGCCGAAGGTACCGATCCCGGCGTGACTGAAGCCATGACTGACGATACCGGCCATCAGGCCCGGCAACCGGTCGAGCAACAGGAACAGGATCAGCACCACGACCAGGATGACGGTCACCTCCTTAATCTGGATGCCGCCGCTCATCGCGGTGAAGTATTGGGTCAGGATCGAACTGCCGACCCCGAGCAACAGGATCATCGTCATCAGGCTGAGCCCGATGCCGAGCACGGTCTTGTAATAGCTAAGCGCAATCTCCGAGGTCCAGCGGCTGCCGCCGAAGCCCAGCAGGATGCAGCCGGCATAGAGCACGATCCAGCCGGCGCAGAATTGCACCGTGAGGTTGGCGGCGATCAAGGCCAGAATGATCAGGATGGCCAGGGCGACGGTGATGCCGACCAGCGAGACGATCGGGCTGGTCAGGCTCATCGCATCGTAGGTCTTGAACGCCAACTCAAAGCCGAGGTCGAGCACGCCCGAGGGTGCAGTGATCCCGGCGCCCATGGCATTCCCACCAATACGAACCAGGGTGTCGACGAGCGCCTTGCCGATCGCCGGACCGTGCAAGAGCAACCAATAGAAGAACCCCAGCGTCAGCGTGAAGCGGACGAACTCGGCGAAGAACTCCTGCGGGTCGGCCTGGCGCAGCACCAACGTGCCGCCGGTCCAGACCAGGCTGATCACCGCCAGACTCCAGAACAGCGTGCCGGCATAGCCCAGGATCACTCCGCCCCAGGTCGCGGCGACGGTGTGGAAGCGGTCGGTGACATTGGTCAGGATGCCGGCGTTATCGATGGCGGCTGAGGCGTCTACGGAGATCAGCATCAACGATACGATCACCCCACCCGACCATGTGATGGGATTCCGTGACAGAGGCCTTCCCACGCAGTCCCGAGACGAACCCATCATCCTCACGTGGCTGCCCAACCCAGACGTGGCCACATTGGGATGAGGTCGACCCGGAGACGGGAGTTGCAGCCTCCGCGCCTCAATACTTCGCATAGTTCAACACCGGGCTTTTCACGAACTGCCCAGCCAGCGCGGCCTGATCGGCCGCCTGTTGCACGGCTTCGCGGTTCATCAGCGTGGCATTCCGGGCATTCTCGGCCGCCTGCTGCTGCAGCATGAGCGTCCGAATCGACAACAGGTTGTTGGCATTGGCCGCGGCGAGTTGATTCGAGGCGCCCAAGAGTTCGTTCCGCCCTTGCGCTGTCTGCGCGAGGCGCTGCATCGCCCCGAGATCGGTGGCGTCCTGCTGCACCTGCCTCTGCCCTAGCTCGACGCCACGCAGCTGCGCGTCGTTGGCCTTCTTCTGTGCCTCACTGGCCGCGCGGTCGCGGGCATGGATCGCCTGGATCTCGGCCCAGGTACACCCGCGTGCGGTAAAACACGGGGAGCCGGCGTAGTAGCCGGCGCTCTGGAAGCGGGAGAGATAGGCTTCGACGCCACCGCCTTCGGTGTAGTAGCGCAGCAGATCGGCATAAGAGCGGACCCGTTGGTAGGTCAGCGTCGCTTCATTCCAGACCCACGCCACCGGCGCGACGGTGTTCTTGACCATGTCCTCGTACTGCTGCAACTGCAGCGCATAGTCGCGAACCTGGTTCTCGACCTGTTTCACGGTGTTGGCGGCGGTGGTGGTCGCCTCGGCCAACACGGCGGTATCGAGTACGAAGTCGATACTGTAGGCCGGCGCACTCAGCGCCGCGATGACACAAAAGCTCAGCGAGCGGGTTCGGAGTTGCATGGGAGTCCTCAGTGGGCAAAGGGCCGATACGGCCGGTTGAAGGTCAGGTCCTTGGTCGCCACCACGGTCAGCCTGTAACCGGCATGCACCGCGATGGTCGGGGCGACGTTCAGGTTCTTCATCAGGACCGCCGCCCCGGCCGCGCCGAGTTGCTGGCCGAGCGCCGCGGAAAGGGTGCTGCCGGCAGTCTGTTGCAGGCCGAGTCCGCCCGCCCCGCCCTGCGGCTGCTGGGAGTAGGTCGCGCCGGCGGTGATCAGGCTCATCAACAGGGCGTTGCCGAACACCCGCCCCATATGCGTATCGACCTCGCCCGAGAGGCCGGTCAGGCCAGCGCCGCTGGTCCCGGGCTGCTCGCCGATGTCCATCGCCTGTCCATCCGGGAACACCAGCCGCTGCCAGGCGACGAAGACGCGTTCCTGCCCGGCCGACACCTCGTTCGAGTACACGCCGATCAGGCGCGTGCCTTGCGGGATCAACAACTGCTCGCCCGTCGCACTGTCGTACACCGGTTGCGACACCTGGGCGATCACCGGTCCCGGCAATTGGCTGTTGATCGCGCTGATCATCACGGCCGGGATGACGAAGCCGGTGCGGAGCACGTAGGCGGTCTCCTGCGGTTCCGGGCGGTTGTCCAGGCGCCAGCGATCCGCCGAAGGAACAGCGACCGGTATGCGGTCGTCGGCCGAGTCATCAGGGCGCGCTGGCCCGTCGGCGGTCGCGCGCTTCAGTTGGGCTGATTTGGTTCCTCGGGGTGCTCGCCAGCCCTCCAGCGGCCCGCTGGTCGGCCCTTTGACGGCCTCTTCGAAGGCGCTTTGCTTCAGCTGGCGAAGGCGCTGCACCTCCGGATCCGGCGCAGCGTTCGGCTGCAACCGCGGCGGCAGCGGGGGATGATCGAGATCCACCGCGGCGACAGCCACGGGAACCGCAGTTGCCGGTTCGATCGGTGCTGGCGGAGGCGGCGGTACCGGCGGGCGCTTAGCCGGGATCATCCCGTTCGGGTAAGCCCGGGTGAGGCTCTGGGCAAAGCGCGTGGCGTTCCCGCCCTGCGGCTTATCTTCGGCACCGGACGCCGGCGGCTGTGCCCGTTTGACGGCGACCAGCGCCATGATTACCAGGAACCCAAGTACGGCGAGCCCGGTGAACACCAGCGGCAGGTTGTTGACGCGGCGCACCCCGGTGCGGGCGCCACCCGGCGAGGCCGCCGGCGACATGCGACTCGTCATGGCTCAGTCCTGCCGCGTCCAGGCGCTGGCGGGCTGCAGTGCGCCGCCCTGCGTCCCATACAGCCGCTGCAGCGAGCACCCACCGACCTGGATTCGCACCCGATAGTGGTTCAGGTCCGGACGATCGACGACGTAGGTCAGCGCGCCCGCTGTACCCGGCGTCGCCGGTTCGATCGCGTAACCCGCCTTCCGCAGCTCGGCCACCAGCGCGCTCAGGAACGGCTCGTCCTTAGATTCGTTCACCGCCAGCCGCGTGCTCGGGGCGGGCCAGACCACCCGCATCGCCGCGGCGGTATCCTCCGCCAGGCGCACCGCTTGTGGCGCCGGGACCTGAGCCAAGTTACCGGTGTGGGCACAGCCACCCGCGAAGAGAATCGCCAGGGCCAAGACGAGAGGCACGAGATGACGGTTCATCGACCGCTCTCCTTCCCTTCTCGGGTGATCGTCACCTTGGTCTGATGCTCACCGGCCCCGGCAATCAGCAGCATCCGCTCCGGGATGCTGTCGACCACGTAACGATTGCCTTGCACGCGGTAATTGACCATGACCTCTTCGGCCTTCTCGCCCCACGGCCAGAGGCTGTCCTCACCGCGCAGCACCAACAGGCTCGGGGCTTCGGTCTGGGTCAAGGTCTCCGGCAACTGCAGAATGGTCTTGCGGCCGTCGTTGAACACGCGGACCGGCTTCCAGCTCGCCTCGCCCTCGATCCGATAGTTGAAGTCCAGGCGGTCGAGGTAAGCGGGGTGACTCACCGATCCTGAAGAAGCTCCATCGTCCGATCCGCCAGCCCCGCCTATCCCGTGTCTCTGCCGCTCCCGATCGGTGGCCTTGAACGCCGCCCACTGTTGGTGGACATCATCCGGATAGGCGAACGACACCCGCGGCATGTATTCAGTCCGGTGCGAGACCAGCTGCAGGTAATAGGTCCGCCGGTCGGTGGTGATGATCAGACTGGTGCGGAGCCCCACATCCAGCGGCTTCAGCATCACGTGCTCGATCTCGCCTTGGGGGGAACCGGAGCGCGCCGGTTCGATGCGCCAGCGCACCTGATCGCCGGCATTGAAGTTCGAGATGATCTCGCCCGGCTGCAACTCGATGTCGCAGACTTGGATGACGGCACAGACCACGCTCGGTTGCGTCGCGCCGAACAGGAACTGCACCGAGCCATCGCCGCCGGCGACGGGTTTGATGCCGGTGGCACTGGCAGTACGCCAGCGTTGACCGATGGCAAGACCGGCTTTCTCTTGCGGGGACAGGGTCGGGTTCTCCGGGTTGAAAAAGGGCTCCGGCACGCCCTCAACGGGCAGTGCCAGAGCCAACACGGGGAGGAACGCCAGGAGATAAATCAGTTTCATGCTTGCCGACTCCACGACAGGTCTTTGATGAACAGGCCCAGGGGGTTCTTGCGGATCTCGGCCTCGGTGGTGGCCGAGGTGGTGGGCACGCAATAGACGGTGATCAGCGCCGTCATGCGCTGCGGCGGGGCTTTCGGTGCCCCGTCGCGGGTGTAGGTGGTCTCGCTCCAGTCAACCCGCCAGGTGGTCTCGCTCTGCGGTAGCACCGAATGGATCTCGACCGCGACCGTCTCGGTCTCGGCGCGGCGGAAGGGACTCGAGTCTTCGTTCTCGCCATACCAGGCGTTCAGCTTGGCGGTGGCGGGGTCCTGTGGATTAAGCAACGCGTAGACCTTGAAGATCGCGTCGCGCTGTAAGCTGACATCCGGCGTGACCATCCTGGCGGAGGTGATCCAAGTCGCGAGGCTCGCATGGATGATCCGCTCATCGGCGGCACTGGCCCGGTCGGCGATCTGGACGGCCTGCAGTTGGCCGAGCTGATCGACTTCGACCACATACGGAATGAACGTCGACTGCGCGCCGAGGTATAGCGCCCCGCCGATAGCGACAGCGGCGATACCCAGCGCACTGACCGCGACCAGTTGCCAGATGCGCGCGGCATGCAGTGTGGCGCCGACATGGGCGTTCCACTGGATCCGTGCGGCGAGATAGGGATTGGTAGCGGGCTCGGTCATGCAAAGTCCTCCAAGGTGAGTCCGCGGCGCTGCAGCCACGGATGAATCCAGTCGGCGCCGTGCTGGGCCTCGAGCTGCCGGATGGTGGCGATGGACTCTTTGTCACTAACGCCGATGACGCTCAGCGCCAGGGGTCCCAGCGCGAGTTCAAACAGCCGCCGGCCTTGTTCCGAGACGGCGTAGTAGTGCTGCTTCGGCTGCGCCGTCGCGACGATCTCGATCTGCCGGGCGTTGAGACCCATGCGGCCGTACAAGGCCGCGGTGTCGGGATCGCGTGCGTGCAGGTTCGGGAGAAAAATCTTGGTGGCGGTCGACTCGACCAGCACGTCAAGGATCCCGGACCGGGCCGCATCGCTGAGCGACTGGGTGGCCATGACCACCGCGCAGTTGGCTTTGCGCAGCACCTTCAACCACTCGCGCAGTTTGTCCCGAAACACCGGATGACCCAGCATCAGCCAGGCCTCGTCCAGCAGGATCGCAGCGGGTTGACCTTTCAGCGCCCGTTCGATGCGGCGGAACAAATAGAGCAGCACCGGCAAGGCGTATTTCTCGCCGAGCGCCATCAGGTCCTCGATCTCGAATACCGTCAGCCGGTTCAAGGCCAGACCGTCCTGCTCGGCATCCAGTAGGTGGCCCATCGCACCGTCGACGGTGTAGGGCTTCAGGGCTTCGCGAATGGCGTGATCCTGGACGCTGAAGCAAAACGCACTCAGCGTGCGTTCGCCGGAGCGGTGGATCCCTTTCAGGGCTTCGGCGATGGCGTTGCGCTGGACCGGGGTGGTGGTGACGTTGTTCAAGGCCAGCAGCGTGTCGAGCCACTCCGCCGCCCAGGCCCGGTCGTTGGCCGTCTCCAGGTATTGCAAGGGGCAGAAGGCCAAGCGTTCCTCATCCCCAGCGACGCAGTAGTGCTGGCCGCCGGCGGCTTTCGTCAGCGCGAACAGCGACAGGCCCTTGTCGAAGCCGAACAGGCTCATGCCGGGGTAGCGCAGGAATGAGGCCGCCAGCAGGCCCAACAGCGTCGACTTCCCGGCCCCGATCGGGCCGAAGATCAGTGTGTGCCCGACATCGCGCACATGCAGGTTCAGCCGGAACGGCGCGGCACCGCGGGTAATCGCCTGCAACAGCGGCGGTGAGGCGGGGGGATACAGCGGACACGGCGCCTGCGGTAATCCGGTCCAGACCGTCGAGGTCGGCAGCAGGTCGGCCAGGTTCAGCGTGTTGAGCAGCGGCCGGCGGACGTTCTCGTAGCCGTGGCCCGGCAGACTGCCGAGGAAGGCCTCCAGGGTGTTGACCGTCTCGATCCGGGCGACGAACCCCAGGCCGTTGATGATTTTCTCGACCCGCCGGGCGGCTTGCTCAACAAGGGAACGGTCCTCGTCCATCAGTACCACGACGCTGGTGTAGTAGCCGAGACCGACCAGCCCCGAGTTCACTTCGGCCATGGCCGCTTCGGCATCGGCGACCATCGCCATGGCATCCTGATCCACCGGTCCGCGGCCGGTGTTAAATACCTGATCAAAGAAGCCGCGGACCTTCTGCTGCCACTTCTTGCGGAACGTATCCAAGGCCGCCAGGGCTTCGTGGCCGTCGAGCGGAATGAAACGGCTGGACCAGCGGTAGGCGATGGGCAATTCGGCCAGGACATTCAACAGGCCCGGGGTCGACTCCAGCGGAAAGCCCTCGATGGCAACGCATTGGATGAACGAACGGCCGAGCTTCGGAATGACGCCGGTCCACAGTTCCTGTCCGCCGATCAGCGCATCCAGGTAGATCGGACACGACGGCAGGATCACCGGCTGCGGGCGACCCGTGATGCAGGTCTGCAGATGACTGAGGCCGTCATCCAACGTCAACGTCGTGCCGTCTTCCTGGAGAACAGTGCGCGAGCGCAGCCGCTGCAACGTCAGCACCGTCGACAGCCGACTCTCCAGCGCCTCGCAGGATCGTTGAAAGCGCTCGACCAAGCCGCGCGTCTGGGTGTGGCCGTCGGGCCGTTCACTGTCATCGTCGAACAACAGGGCGACGAACTTGGCTTCGGCCAGCAGTGGTGGCAGCCAGGTCACGGTCAACACGAACTGACCTTCATAGAGCGTGCCCAGTCGCTCGAATAGCCGGCGGCGCTCTGCGTCGAGCGCCGCCGTCACGGGATCCGGGAAGTGGGTGGCCGTGCGGTCCGGATACCCCGGTGCCGGACGGCGAATGGCATCGACGTGGAGCATCCAGCCGGAACCAAGGCGCGCGAGTGCCTCGTTGATCCGGAGAGATACCCGTTCGCGCTCGGCCTCGGGGCTGCTGGCCTGATCGCCGCCGGTGTAACTCCAGGCGGCCATCAGGGCGCCGTTCTTGCCGACGATGACCCCATCGGCCACCACCGCGGCATAGTTCAGCAGATCGGCCACCCCGGCGGCAGTAGAGCGGTGTGGGCGCAGGCGCTTGGGTACTGTGAACATCAGCGTCGCACCGTGCGGTTGAACCGGAAGGGCGTCGAGCGAGCCGGGTAATACACCGAATAACGCCGATGGCGGAGATAGACCGTCCGCAGCAGCGGATCGGCCTGCGCCATGCGGCGGAACAGCGTCAGCGCGGTGAGCCACAGCGCACAGCCGAAGCCGGAGGCGAGCCAGTCCTGGGCGGCGAACACCAGTGCGAAGGCCAGCACCCCGGTGAACATCACGCCTTCCCGGTCACCACCGAGGAACAGGTGCGGGCGGTTACCGGCCCGATGGATGGGCGTGGCCCGCAGGGTCATGTCGTGACCTCTGCGGTCCGGGTCTCGTCGCCAATCAGTGCGCCCTGACCGAAGAAGGTGCCCATCAGGTTCTGGGCACCGACCGTCAGGGCCATGACCAGCACCAGGAAGATCAGGCTGCGGAAGAAGTTGTTGAGTTCGCCGCCGAAGATCAGCACGCCACCGGCGACGACGATGCCGATGATCGACACCGCAAAGGCGACCGGGCCAGTCACGGAGGTGCGGAGCGCGGTGAGCCAGGCCTCATACGGCAAGGCCCCGCCGGCACCGACGGCGGCGTTGGCCTCGAAGGGAATCGCCAGCAGGAGTAGCAGGGCGAGCGTGAACCACGCCAGCCGTGGCGGAACGGCTGCCAGAGTCGGGCAGCAAGGGGGAAGGGAAACAGCGCAAGGTACAGTAGGGAATGACATCGAGGACCTCGGGGTCAGGTGGGAAGAAACAGGTACTGGCCATCGCGGTAACCGCTCAGGTGCAGGATCTCGGTGACGCGTCGGCCTGCGGGCGTCAGCGCGATGTGCACGACCACATGCACCGCCTCGCTGATCAGGGGTTCGACGACGGCGGGGGCATGGGGATGCTGGGTGACGTAGAGCGCGAGCTTGGTCAGCCCGCCGCGGGCGTGGTCGGCATGCAGCGTCGCGACGCCGCCGCTGTGGCCGGAGTTCCAGGCCAGCAGCAGGTCCAGCGCTTCGGGACCGCGCACCTCACCGACGATGATCCGGTCCGGGTTCATCCGCATCGCGGTGCGGACCGCGCGGGTCAGGCTGAAATCGGTGGTCGCGACATAGGCCACACTGTTCGGCGCCCGGCACTGGATCTCGCCGGTGTCTTCGATGATGAACAGCCGCTCGTCCGGTGCGTGGTCGACGATGGCCTGCAGGATGGCGTTGGTGAGCGTGGTCTTGCCGCTGCCGGTCCCACCGACTACGAGGATGTTGCGATGGGCCACGACGGCGTCGAGCAGCAGCGCGTGCTGGTCGGACGACAGGACGCCGGCGGCGATGTAGTCATCGAGGGTCAACACCGCCACGGCGCGCTTGCGGATCGCGAAGGCCGGCGCCGTCACGACCGGCGGGATTTGTCCGGCGATGCGGCTACCATCGAGTGGCAAGACGCCTTCGAGCCAGGGCTTCTCAGCGGTGATGGTGGTCTGGAGCGCGGCGGCGAGCGTACGGAGGGCCATCTCGGCCTGGGCGGCACACATCCGGCCGATCGCCTGCATGGGTTCCCCGAGCCGGGCTTGCCACAGCACCCCGTCCGGGTTCAGCAGCAGGTCGGTGGTCTTGGGATCGGCAAGCGCAGACAGGACGGCCGGGCCGAAGTGGCGCCGCAGACTCTCGTCCAGGCGGGCGGCGGACGAGGTGATGTCCGGAACGGCAGCGGTCACTGCGACTCTCCTATAACGGAGTCCATCGCAGGCGAGACTGACGGCGAGACCTCCCCGGTGCGCGCGAACGCGCACCGCGTCACCCAAAATAGGACTGTCTCAGGATCAGGAAGCACGCGGCTGTCTCCACGAAAAGCGTGGAGACAGTGTCGCGAAAGCGCCGCGTGTTGTGCGGGCGAAAGCTCACCAGAATCGGCCGCTTTCTCGGGATTTTGGGCGTGAAGCCGAGAACGGACCCGTCGAGCGGAGTCAGGGCGTTACCGAGGGGCGCTCACCGCCATGAAGGCGGAAGAGGGACGTTGGTGGGTCCCGAAAAGGAAATCCGGAGAAAGAGCGCGAAAGTGGTGAGCTTTCGCGCCCCCAAATGCGACGCCGGCGCTTAGCCTGTTCGGCAGTTGAATCCAGCACGGCCCCACCGGGCACCGCCATGCCGTTTAGTGAAAGAACCCTCTCGACCGACGTTTCGGTCGACGCTCAAACAGTCCCGGGCACTGGCAGCCCGGTCGATCACACTGAAGCAGTGCCCGAAAGGGCGGCGGTCACAGCCGGCGTCCTGGCGGAACGCATCGCCAGCATCGCCGCAGCGAAGGCGCAGTGCGGGAGTCTGCCGAGGTCGATGCCGTCCTGGCCGGACGTATCACGGGGCGCACCCAACGTGCTGCTGCGCTCAGCGCTGTTCGCCGGCGTCCAGGGACGACAGCGGCAAGTGTTCAAGAAGCGGACGCTTCTGGCGTCGACGCAGGACATCGAACTGAAACTGCAAGGCGTCCAACTCGACCAGTCGGATCTCGATGTCTGGCTGCAGATCCTGCACCTCGCCCGCCACCAACTGCCGGGCTATCCGGTGACGTTTAAGGCCCACAGCTTGCTCAAGGCAATGGGCCGCGGGATCAGCAAACCGCACTATGCCTGGCTGGCCGACTCGCTGGCCCGGCTCAGCGGCGCGCTGGTCGAGGTCACATTCAAGGGACGGCACACCTTCGGCGACCATCTGCTGCGGTACTACCGGGATGAGGACACGCAGACCTACGTGGTCGAACTGACGCTGGAAATGTGTCGCCTTTTCGCCAGCGGGTATACCTACCTCGAGTGGGAGCAGCGGCAGCAACTGCGGCGGAAACCTCTTGCGCTCTGGCTACACGGCTATCTTTGCAGCCATGCCACGCCTTACCCGGTCAAGGTGACGACGTTGCACCGACTCTCCGGCAGCTCGGCGCAGAATCTGCGGGACTTCAAGCTGCGCGTGCGCTCAGCGCTGCAGGATCTGGTCGCCATTGGCGCATTGGCCGAGGCAACGCTCACGGATGACGGCCGGGTGATGGTCAAACACACAACCGATCAGTAGCGCTCCTCTCCGATCTCGCCGAGACGAATTACGGCTCCGATCGGGCGAGAACGGGCCGTCCATAATACCAACACGTCATCCGAGCAACCTCCTCAGGGCTGAGCCAGCTCAGCTCCCTCGGGCACCGGGCTTGGCAACCTCCTGGCTACGATCACACCCTTGGGCTCAACGGCCGCTTCCAGCATTGATCCGTCGTCCCCATCGTGTGTTGTCAGGCGACTCATCGGCCAAAACTACCGGTCGGCCGACGTCGAATCGTTGACCGCTACCGCCTCTTTGCTGTCGTTGATGGAGCGACACTAATCGGGTTGTTCACGACCCATAGCTGCTGACCCAATCTAGGGAAAATACATAAGAGCTAGAAAGCTCTACGTTCTCTTAATTGGTTGCTTGTTTGACGGTTTTCCCGAATATCCCTGTTCCAGAAGGGTGAGGCCTTTCTCAAACTCTTTTTCCACATAGGACTTTTTGCGGATCACCACACCGCTCTCGTCGCGTGGCTTATCGCTCGGATTACCTTTGAATGACAGCCAATTGAAGCTGGTCACTACGGCAAATGAATCGTCAGACACCAGAGATTTTCGGTGAGTGTTACCCACATAGACAAACCGGAAATTCGCGTATTTCGTCGCCAGTCGGTTCAGGTCCTTCTCCGCTGCTGGAGTGATCGGTAGCTTTTTCGCGGCATCGTTGTTTCTTGCGCCAGCTCCATCCCCATCGTCCAATCCGTAACCGATGTAGACATCAACTCCGTTCTGCAGGAGCACCTCAAGGGAGGCTACGAATTCCCAATTCACGACTTGATGACGAATCCACGGCGAAATTATTAGGAGGCGCTTCTTTGAATGCAGTAGGGCCTTAGTCAGCAGTCCAGGGTGTTCGTGGCAAAGGATTTGTTGAAGCGTTTCTCCCGACGACTCCGCATCGTTGTCTTTAACAGGATTTGCAGGAGGGGATACGCTTGCCGGTTGGATTGGCGGCGTCGCGACTGGAGCAGGTGCGGGCTTGGTGTAATCCGATACTTGTTCGACAACATCAGAAGCAGGAGCGGCTGACTTGTTGACGAGAAATTTCGCCCCGACTAAATCTTGTCCCCCAAGCTCCCTGAATCGAGCTTCATGATCCAACGAAGGCCCGTCTTCACGCCAGAAGGCAACATCTACCTCGTTCGTGCGAGTCTGATTGCGATAAAACAGCATGACGCAAGGCAGATAGTGAAGCTCTCTGCGTTCCACGCGTCGGACCGACAACAAGTCACTGGCATTCTCACGGCCTGCACGTTGTCGTGCCAATACGCGGTCGAAATCTTCCACTGGAATGTCTTCAACCTCAGGCCTCTTGGATGCCCCTGATGGAATCTCTAACAGGCCAAGTTCCCGCATATCGCGCGGCTTGTATAGGGCATTCGGGCTGATGAACAGCAGTCGCCGTGTGATGGCATCCAGGGAAATCCGGACTGTCTTTTCTTGAGGGGTGATGGTGGATGCGATTGCCAGGGCATTGCGTCCTTTGGCGGTCAACAGGACGCGAGGCTTGCCGTCGCCAATAGCGCGGACGTAGTTGATGAGTTCCAGGGTGTTGAGCCCGGCGAACACAGGCGTCAAAACATTGCTTGGAAGCCCGAGGAATGCAGCTATGTCATC
This sequence comes from Methylolobus aquaticus, assembly GCF_054172105.1. Classification (NCBI taxonomy): domain Bacteria; kingdom Pseudomonadati; phylum Pseudomonadota; class Gammaproteobacteria; order Methylococcales; family Methylococcaceae; genus Methylolobus; species Methylolobus aquaticus. Next base: position 92,192 of record NZ_JBSYXP010000007.1, on the reverse strand, counting down.
AGGCGTATCTAGGCCTGCCGCTACTGCTTTCAATACGCCTTCATCGATCGGACTCAATGGCTTGTGGTCCAGTGTGAGAACACGCACGGTCAATAGGTAGACTGGCAAGCCAGCGTCCTTGAACGCCGCCAATTCATAGCCTGGACGTGCCGTGGCAGCTTTCTCTAGGGTTTCTTCGAGGTTCATTGCTGTAGCTCTTCAAGCGCGCAGGTATCAGGATGACGACGGATGTAGTCCACCACATCCTTAAGAGGGTTCTGCGCTTCCTCTGCCGTTTGGCAGTACACATGGTCGCCTACAATTGCCAGCAATTCGCGAGCTCTAGACAACGCGACGTTGATGCGCTCCATTTCCTTCAGGAAGCCCAATCCGTCTACCTCGGATCGCGTCACGGAAAATATTACCATGTCCGATTCGCGCCCCTGGAAGGCGTCAACCACATTGATGAAGATCTCTGAGTAGCTGTTCCATTCATGTTTTCGCGTTTGAATGGCAGTCCTGAGGCGCTGCTTCTGATCTCCATACCCTGTGAGGACTGCCACAGATATCTTTTTGTCCTTGAAACGTCCTTTTTGGATGAAGAAATCTATTCTCGACAACAGGGTGACTACCTGCTGTATCTCGTAGTCGTTGTGATACGAGGTGCCGACCCTGGTAGATTTTCTGCCTGTGATCTTGCTAGTCGAATACCACGTAACTGGGCGTGGCAGGGCCTTTGACAAAAATTGCTGCTCCTCACGCTCTACGCTTTTTAGCCTGCCTCCATAGAAGCACTCGGAGATCAGGTTGCCGATGGCAGGGATCATCCGATGTTGTGTCGTCAGCGTCTTGTGCAGGTCCGTCGGCAAGCCGTCCGTAAGATGCCGGAAAAGTGTGGCCTTCTGGTCTGCTACCGTAAGGTTGTATCTCGAGAGCAGGCCAGACGTTCGCAGATGTGGATCTTGGAATGGAGAAAGTTGTTGATTGTCTCCAACCAGGACCGTTCTTCTGGCACGCGACATGGGAACAAGCACCTCTGTGGGGGTGGCAATGGATGCTTCATCAACAATGCACAGGTCATAGGTGATTTCATTCCGCCCAGGCACACCCATGACTCCGAGGCAAGTCCCTGCAACGATCTGCGATGAAGCAATTACTGCTGCCTTGAACTCGCGGCTCCTCCCGAAACGCGCTTCCCATTCCGCATGTGAAATCACGAGCTTCTTGAGCTTGAGCCCGTCATCCGTTCCATTGGCATGAGCATCAGCCCATACGCGAAGGTCTGCGGCAGAGCAGTTCGCGTATTCCTTGAGATCATTCTTGTCTTCAACGTATTGGCCCAGGTCCCTGAGCGATTCTTTAAGCTCCTTAGCAATCTCATCGCGTTCGTGCGTCAAGCCTTCCATGCGTTCGTCCAGATCAGCGCGCTGTTCCGCGTCCAAAGCCTTCTTCGCATCGTCGGTCATTTGGGGCTGGAGTTCATAAATCCCCGCATCCAGTTCTTCTATGCGTGCCTTCAGACTTGCATGTCGTTCCAACGCCATCGCACGCCGGATGTCCGTCAAGCTGAGCCCATGCTGTAAAGCCCATTGCTCAATGAATTCACGCCCTGACTGCAACGCCTCCTTCCGCATCTCGGGCATCTTTGCGTCGAGCAGCATCTTCTTGCTGCTGATGGATATCCTTTCGTCGGATTCATGGCCAATCCGTACAGCCCGTGTCTTGCCCTTGCTGAGCTCGATTATGCGTTCCAGGGAGTTGTCCAGGGCAACGTGTGTCTGCGAGGTAAGGAGGACACGGGCATTCGGGTTCTGTCTCAAAAATTGCAGAACCAATTCAGTAATGAATGTCGTCTTTCCTGTGCCGGGCGGACCTTCCACCAGCATCAATGGAGGCCCGGAAAGCGCCGTCTTGACTGCCTCCCTCTTGTCGTCATCAATATGCGCCTGAATGAAATCCACATCGGCCGGAACAGGCACTGGAATGCTGTCAGGATTCAGGATGTAACGACCCAAATCAGGGTTTACGGATCGACCAAATCTGACCACTTCCACTGCGCTCTTTTGCTTGTCGAGAGCCACATCAGACTTGGTCGTGTCCACTTCAATCTTGCCGCTAACAGGCAACTCAGAATGCTCTGCCTTGTTGCGTTCGTTTGGCGCAATCAACAAGTAGCCGTCGCCGTATGAGATCACCGATCCATTGAACTTCTTGGCGCCGCAGTCAATGACGATGTCTTTGTCAGTCATCAAGTCCGTTTCGCTGCCAGGCGCCATCGTCAATCTGATGAATTCTCCGGATGACTCAGCCTTCCTGTACTGGGCGCTTGCCCGTCGCGACTTCTCCAGATCAGTCTTGGCGCTTAGCAGGTCTGTCCAGGTTCTGTACAACGCCTGTTCGCGTTGATCCAACACACGTTGCTTTTGGTCAGCGGAGAATTCAAGAATCTGCTCTAAAAAGCCATCGAATGTTGCAATCCCATCTGATCCGCCAGGGCCGCGTAGTGCGAACTTGTAGTCCACCTCACATGCGCCTGCCCGTTTTCGTTCCATTTCAGAAGGCAAATATTCGCGGGCCGAGGTAAGCGTGAGCTTGCCAGTCGCCTTCTCGACGGCTGCTGTATATCCGTACTTCTGCCCATAAAGCCTGATGCTGCGATCAGGCCGTTCATCAGTCGGGGCAATTTCATCGCAACATGCCGCCTCAAGATCGCGTTCGACGAATCGTTCAACATCGTCGTCTTGCAAGCCGAGGTCATGTTCGACGATGCCTCTGACCCTTTTCGTCAACGCGAAGAGCAAAGTCCCTTTTAATTGCTGGGCTACTGTCGATTTCAGCCGTTGCAATTCGCTTTGCAAAATTAGGACGCTCCCGGGTCTCGCAGCCGGGTCATCAAGAGCAAGGCAGCGACGCAGCAATCGCCGCACTCCTTCGTCCAACTGAATCTTCTCAAGCGCACTGAGCAATTCGCGATGCGTCGTTAGCGGCGTCTCACATAACGAAGCGATGACCAGGGCAGCGTATCCAAACACGTCTCGGCTGTAGCTGTAGCTCCCATCGTCAGCCTCGGGTGGGGCATATGGAGCCGATGTGAATTGGGCAAGCGTCACGCCGGGCGCTAGAAAATCGCGAATTTTTGAGATACCAAAATCACATATCTTGGGTCGCCAGTCTTCGGTCACCAAGATGTTTGATGGCTTGATGTCCCGATGAACGGTAGATCGTGAATACGCGAAGACGAGACCATCCAGTACCCCCTTGCCTATGGTCCTATAAAATTCATCCCAATTATGGAAGGGACGAGATTCGCAGACAGACTTTAGGTCTCTTTCGACCCAATCCATCACGATGAAATGTGCGCCAAGTTCTTCGTCTCGCCCCGAGTCAATGATCCGAACAATATTCGGATGATTAAGGTCAGATAACGCCTGAACCTCTCGCCGGAACGATTCCTCAATAACCTCATCTGTTCCATCGGCGGAGAGGAAAACCTTTATCGCTACTTCTTTCCCAGTATCAACATCGGTTCCCCTGTAGACTGAAGCCAATCCGCCGCTTCTTGGCTTGTTACGAGTAATGTACCGACCCCCAGAAAATTGAAGGCGTTGCGCCTGGGGAGTTTGATGGTCATCCTTTCTGGGTAGCGTCAGCTTTGATCTTGTCATTAAAGGCTCCGGTTTTTGGGTAAGCAGAGTAGTCAATTTGTGAATGCATCAAATTTTTGGTTTTGTTGCTTGTCTGGCAATTTCTGAGTAATTGACCAGGCTCGCGCTTATTACCCTACGCCCGCCCGAAATCGCCTCAAATTCCTGCAATGTAATCCAATGCAAATCGCCCCTGGCGCGGCATTCACCATACCCGTTTCAAGTGCCAACTTAGCACAAACTGGTGACAGTAATTTTGAGTACCCGTGACTCTCGCGAAGGACGGAAACAGGTTTATTGGCGCCACCGATGAATATGAGTCTGAGTGACCGTTTCGGCCGAGGTGTTGCCGTCGAAATTGCGATTACCGATACCGCTTCACCTTTTTAAGCGGTCAGGCCAGGGTCTGTGTCAAGGAGATTTGTCCCGGCCCGAAGCTGAGCGTCGCCTGCGCGCCGTTGACTAGAATCAGTTGCGGTGGCAGGTGTCCCACGTCCACGTCGTAGAGGATCGGTATGGACAAATCGCGCAGTGCGTCCATCAGGGCTTGGCGTTGGGTAAAGCCTTCGATCACCTCTGCGCCCGTGCGCCCGATCAGGAGCGCATTGGCACGTCGAAACCAGCCCGCGAGCTTCAGTTGATGCAGCGCACGACAATATTGCGCCGTGTTGAAATCACAGTTGTCCAGGTAGATCAGCAAGCCTTCGGGAGCGCACCGGCAGGCAAAGGCGTTGACATCACCCCACGGTGAGCCGCACAGCATCATGATTACATCGAGCGTACCGCCGATCAGTCGCCCCTCGGCACGGAAGGAAAAGGCACGGTCGTGTTCGTGGCCCAAGCACTTCCAACGGACCGGTGCCGTCCGGTCAAAGGCGGTGGTGTCATACGGCAGTGTCGACCAATCGCTATCGTGTGGCTGATACCGGGTCGCTGGAGTTTGAGTGAAGCGAGACCCCGGCGCTAAGGTGACGATGTCGTTCCAGTAGGCGAGGTGCGCGTCCGTCGGATCGATGGGCGCTTCCCATAAGTTGGTCCCGTTCAGCGTGGCGATCTGCGTCATCACGGTGTAGGGGAACATGAAGGTGCTCATGTCCGAGTAGCCGAGCAGCCATTTTGGTTCGGCGCGAGATAAGCTTCCGAAGTCGATCCAAGGCAAGATGTCGATCAGCAATTCGCCACCATTGGGCGGAAAGACGCCGGCAAGGCTCTCGTCCCTCAGCATCTGCTGCAGTTCTAGCGCCCGCTGGCGCGCCGGTGCGCTGCGCAACGTGGTTCCCCACAGGCAATGACCTTCTCGCACCGCGTAGCCGAGCTGCTTCAGCCAGGCATAGGCGAAGCGCATACGCGGCTCCAGTTCTGGCTTCACGCCCGCCGAGGGGGAGGTAATCCCGATGACATTGCCGCGCGCGAGCGGCTTCGGGAAGCGGACCGCGCTAAGCCTTTCGGAACCCGGGTTTAGCCCGGCGCTCAGTGTCTGTCCCCACGGACTGCCGGCCAGAGCCCCGGCGGCTGTCGCTAAGCCGATACTGCGCAGGAATTGTCTTCTGCTCGCGGTCATAACGCTCTCTGAAGTCCCGATCATCCCCCACTGCGCCACCGGATCAGCCCGTTCGCCTGATTATCCGTATGGCGGAAGGCAGGCGACCGCGCGGATCGGGACCGTGTGCACGGTCTGCTCAGGTTGCCGTCGAACGACGGGCGATCAATGCCATTCTCACTTTTCTTGGGACCCAGCATCGATTTCCGTCAAAGCAGTGCCCCACTAGACTTGAAGAGTAGGACAAGACGGTGCCATGGCGATAGTGTTGACTAACAGCCCGACGGGTTCTTCAGGAGCAAGCGTCCGTCCCCGCCCGTGTGGGTTATCGGATCCGGCACGAACAGTTGAGGCACTGGCGTTTCGAACGACCGTGGGCCTGAAGGCTTGTGCCTGGCGATCCATGTCGGACAATCGTGCCCCACTGCGAAGCCGGCCATAGAGCCCGTTCTCGCGAGAAGCTGAACGACGGCCTTCTTACCGACTCTGGCTCCGGATTCAGGGTGTTCTGTCGGCCTTTGCCGTGTCCCGACCAGCAGGCAATCTGTGGATAACATCCGGGGTTGTGGATAACTTTTTTGACACTTAAAGATTAAAGATAAGATTAAAGAAAGATTAGCAACACCAAAGCGGCCTAGGCCACATGCCCTGTAGCCCACGGCTGGCGCGGCTTCCAGCGAGGTTGGCCAACCCCCTGGGTGTCGGCCGTATAACGAGCTTTGCGTCGGTCGTATAACGAGTCTTCCGTCGGTCGTATAACGAATTCGTCGGCCGTATAACGAGTCCGCGTCGGTCGTATAACGAGTCGACCGGGATTGAACTGCGCCGGCCCTCAGTCCATCCGTGACAGGCAGGATCCGATGACAGGAAGCGTTGAGTAGGACCGCTTGAGCCCACCTGGCTCTCTGTATTCTATCCTCAGTGTTACGGTCTCCTGCCGCCTTACCGGCTGTTTCAAGGAGGATATCTGCGCCATGGCTGCCCGAATCCTGGTTGTCGAAGAAGAACGTGCGTTGGCTGAAGCCGTGGCCTTCCGGCTCGGCGCCGATGGGTTCCAGGTTGAACACTGCGCGACCGGGGCCGAGGCCCTGGCCGCCTTGCAAGCCAAGGGCTTCGACCTGATTCTGTTGGACATCGGTCTGCCGGATGCCAATGGCTTCGATCTGTTTCATGAGTTGCGGACGATATGCCCGGCACCGATCGTGTTCCTGACGGCCCGCGCGGACGAAGTCGATCGGGTGTGTGGCCTGGAACTCGGGGCCGATGACTATGTGACGAAGCCCTTCAGTCCGCGGGAACTGGTGGCCCGCGTCCGCACCGTGCTCAGGCGCTGGCGGCGAAAGCCCTCGCCGATTGACGACAGCGGAAGCGCCTTTCGCGTAGACGATGAACGGCGGAGCATCCGCTACCACGGTCAGGCCCTACCGCTGACCCGTTTCGAGTACGACATTCTGCGGCTGCTGCTGGGGCGTCCGGGTCGCATCTTCACCCGGGAAGAGCTGTTGCAGCGCGTCTGGGCTGAGCCGGAGGACCGCTGCGATCGGGCCGTGGATGCCCACATCAAAACGCTGCGGGCAAAATTGGCGGCGGTGTGGCCGGGTTCGGCGGTCATCCGGACGCACCGCGGTCTGGGGTATGCCTTGGCCGAGGAGGAGTTGGCGTGCGCCGCCGGCTGACCCTGGGATTACTGTTGGGGCTGGAAATCCTGTTCGCCGGCTTGATCTGGCAGGAGGCCCGCAATCTGGAGCGGCATTGTCGCGCCGCGACCGAGGCCCTGCTGACCGATACGGCCCAAGTGATCGCCAGGTTGCTCGCGGCCGATCTATACCAGGGTCACTTGCACCCGGATCGGGTAGGCCGCGTGCTCGCGCCGTTGGTGCCAGGCAAGACGCCTCAGACCACTGCGCTGAATCTTCCGGCCGAACCAGCGGCTGCCGTGCACATCCATGTGACGGATCAAACCGGTCGGACCCTGTTCGACTCGCACCGTCCCGAGGTGCTGGCTGCGACACCCGGATCGCAGTCCGGCGACGTCGCGCTGGATCGCTTCGTTACGACCTTGGATCGCAATCCGGCCACCGATGCCCTGAGCTCGATGGTGGTCGTGGCTGCGCCGATCCTGTGGCAGGCGCAAACCCTCGGCGAAGTTCGCGTCGGTAAGCCGATCGTCGGTTTTGAACTGTCGCTTCAGGCCGCGCGCTGGCATTTTCTGTTGGGTGGCTTGTACATGGGCCTCGCTGTGCTCGTGCTGGCCGGCGGCTTCACGCTGTGGTGGCTGCGGCCGCTGGATCTGTTGGCGGAGTACGCCGCCGTGTTGCGGCGTGGGCACTTTCGGGCCTTGCCCAACGTCGGTCGGAGCACTCTCGGCTGGCTGGGCACGGTGCTGGATGCTCTACGCGATGCCATCGCCGGGCGACGCTACGTCGAGGAGTATGTCCAGGCGCTGACGCACGAGATTAAGACGCCGTTGGCGACCCTCCAGGCCACGGCTGAAGTCTTGGAGGATTCGATGCCGCGTCAGCAGCGGCAACTCTTCCTGACGCACATCCAGGAGGCGGTGCATCGCCTGCAGGCCATCGTTGATCGGTTGCTCGAACTCTCGGCCGTGGAGACCCGGCGGAGCCTGACGGAAAAGCGAACGATCCGACTGGCAGACGTCGCAAGCGAAGCGATTACTGCCCTCTCGCCGGAGACGAAGGCCAAGCACGTGATCGTGAGCACCGCGATACCAGCGGGCGCGGCTGTGCGCGGGCAACGGGCGCTCTTGGTCTGTGCCGTGGTCAACCTGCTACAGAACGCGATCGAGTTCTCGCCGGAGGCGGGTCGCGTTGAACTCGCGGTCTCGGTGGTGGGTGATGACTGCACGCTCACCGTCCACGATGAGGGGCCGGGCATTCCAGCCTACGCCCGGAACCGGCTGTTCGAGCATTTCTACTCCCTACCCCGTCCCGGCAGTGGCAAGCGCAGCACGGGACTCGGGCTCACCCTCGTGCGCGAGATCGCCGAACTGCACCACGGACGCATCGACGTGACCAATCACCCCGACGGCGGTGCCATCGCGCGCCTGCGCTTGCCTAAGGCGTAACCGGCACGCGGGTAACCGCGCCGTTTCTTCACACCGCCTTCACACTTCCGCGCGGAATCCGCGCGAATTTCGCATACGGCGTTCACACAGCGGGTGGATGCTGCCGGCCTCAGTTATCGAACCGAGGCCATACCATGCATCACGCTGTGTCCGTCTATACATGTTCCGATCAGGTGCCGGGCCTTCGGCTCACGCCGTTCGCCAAGCCCATTTCGTCTACGAAACCAAAAATCCGGAGAAAGCGGCCGATTCTGGTGAGCTTTCGCCTGCACCAGGGCGCCGAGTGCCGGTACAGTCGGAATCCGCTAGCCAACCGACATGACCACTGAGGCCTGCTTTATGGATGCCGACATTTACGACCTCAACTTGCTTTTCCTGCAGAAGGCGCGGGAATGGCTGGTCTCCGGCCAGGAGCACAAGGCGCGGTTGCTGCTCGGGGTCACGCCCGATGCGGCCGCGGCACTGCGCCGCTTGCCACTTACGGCACTGCGGGATCTCGCTGCGTCGAACGTGCTCTGCTACACGCTGCGCTTGCCGCCGCAACTGTGGCGGGAACTGGCGCGGCAAGAATCGGCGCAGCGCTGTGCCGACCACCTGCGCTGGCATGTGTTGGCGGCGGCCACGCGGAGCACCGATGACCCCATCGCTCCATAGGCACCGGCAGCGCACGCTGGCTTTGCAGTTGCTTAAACGCCGACTGCGCTCGACGCCGGTGCAGCAGTTGACCGGACTGCCGATCCACGAGGTCCGGGCGCTGCACCGTGCGGTGCATGGATCCTCCGGGGCCTCCGGCCCTCTGCATCACACCGCCAGTCTGATGGTCAATCGGCGGGTTCAGGCGCAATTGTCGGTCTACGCACTGCTCTATCGACGCCTGGCTGACGCCACCGCGCTGCAGGCCATTGATGTCGATGCGTTGATCCGCAGCTACGACCTGTTCGTAGACTTGGGCGGTCAGCCAGGCGGGACGGGTACCGGGCGGGGTTTCGATTTCACGTCGGCCTATGTGCTGGTCCGAGATCTGTCGGCTGGAACGGCACGCCTCATGCCCTGCAGTGCCTGTGGCTTGGACTACCTGTTCGCCGATGGCGCCCCGATCGCGCCGACCTGCCCGTTCTGTCCGCGGCGGCCGCCACGGCCGCAATCAGTGAGACGGCGCTCCTCGTCATGATAAGCCTGTCCGGAACTCATGCCATGAGCCCACTTAATTCGCTGCGCGCGAACCCTTTCGCTGCAAACTCGCTATCCATCGCTGATATCCCCGCCCGACAAGATTCCGATAGTCGGTATTGCCTCAAGGAACTGCATCAGGCGACCGGCTACACCCAGGGGCATCGGCCGCGGGATTGGCTGGCGAACCGACCGATTCAGGCCTTGGGCGCTGAAATCGCAATAGGCGGAATTCCGCCTCTTGCTGCCAGACGACGGCTCGGAACCTTCGTCTGTCGAGCATTCGATCGATTGGCCAGAGCCAAAACCAAACACTTAAGTCAATGAACCTCTTGACTCTTCAGGACGCTTCTAGGCTTCTCCGCCTCCACCCACAGACTGTGCTGCGGATGTCTCGCAGCGGCACCATTCCCGCCGCCAAGGTGGGTCGCTCTTGGTTGTTTGTCGAATCAGACTTGCTGGACTGGCTTCGCTCCCGCTACTCTCAGCGGGCGCACAAGCAGCATGTCGACGTAGGAGATGAAACATGCTGTACAAGCAAAAGGGGAGCGCCAGATGGTGGATGCGGTTCCGCACACCAGATGGCCGAGAAATACGCGAATCTACTGGCACGACGGACCGCACCCTCGCCGAGGAGTATGAAGCGAGACGCAAGATGGAAATCTACCGAGTCGCAAAGCTCGGGGATCGACCAAGGAGAACATGGAAAGAGGCGGTAGTTCGCTGGCTGGAGGAGACGACCAAGCGGACGCTGCGCGACGATGTCTCTATGTTTCGGCGACTCGATCGCCATTTTGGGGACTGCTTCCTGGATCAGATCGGACCTGACAAAATCCGGGAGTTGATTCGATCAATGCGCGAGGAGGGCCTGACACCAGCACGGGTCAATCGAGTTCTCTGCCTCGTTCGGGCCGTTCTCAGAAAATCGGAACGGGAGTGGGAATGGATTGATCGTGCCCCTGTGGTCAAGATGCTGCCGGTTGAGAATCGTCGTCTGCGCTGGCTGACCCGTGACGAAGCGCAACGACTGATCGAGGAGTGTCCTCCGCATCTCGCTGCGATGGTTCGGTTCGCACTGGCGACCGGACTGCGGGAAGCCAATGTGACGAAACTCGAATGGTCGCAGGTGGATCTTGAGCGCCGGGTCATGTGGGTGCACCCGGATCAAGCGAAGGGGAAAAAGGCGATAGGGATCCCCTTGAATCGCGATGCCATGGTCGTGCTTCGAGAGCAGCAGGGAAAACACTCGACTCGGGTGTTCACTTACGAAGGACGGCCCATCGAGAAAGCCAATGCCGCGGCGTTTCCAAAAGCATGCAGGCGGGCTGGACTAACCGATATCTGTTGGCACAGCCTCCGCCATACCTGGGCGTCATGGATGACTCAGGCAGGGGTTCCGTTGGACAAGATTCAGCTACTCGGGGGCTGGTCCAACTTGGCTATGGTGCAGCGGTACGCGCATTTGGCTCCGGAGCACTTGGCCGAACATGCAGAGGCCGTATCGTGGGCGGTCCGCATAGAAACTGGCATAGTCGGGACCGGGGAAAACAGAAAGGCCGGATGAATCGGTCTTAAATCAGGGGCTTATTGGTGGAGATGAGGGGGATCGAACCCCTGACCTTCGCATTGCGAACGCGACGCTCTCCCAGCTGAGCTACATCCCCACGCGGAGGCCGTAGCATAGCCGATGGCGCCGGCCGACAACAAGAGTTCGCGGGACGACAAGGACGCGCGTTTCGGCGTTGTTCAGAGCGATTTCAAGGACCCGGATGCGCGACCGCCGAGGTCCGGTTGCTGGCATGGATGAACCGCGTCGGCGGGCGGGCTCGCTGGCCTGTTGGCCGCCTTGCACAGCGGGTGTTGGCGCCTCCTCTTGGTGCGTTGCGGGAGGGCTTTGCCGCTCTTTGGCGCCGGTCAGGCGCTGGTGAGGCCCGTGCCTGCTGGCGTGACGGGGTGGCGCGATTCTTGGTAAGGTTAGGGTCTACCCCTGTTTCCCTGCACTCTCGGAGATCCGCCCGATGGAAAAGACTGCCCAGTTAGAAATCGAAGGACGACCCTACAGCCTCCCCATCGTCGAGGGTACCGAGGACGAAAAAGCCATAGACGTCCAGCGCTTGCGCGCGGACACCGGCTACATCACGCTCGATCCGAGCTATGGCAACACCGGCGCCTGTGTTTCGACGATCACCTACATCGATGGCGACAAGGGCATCCTGCGCTACCGCGGTTATGACATCGCGGAGCTGTGCGAGCGCTCGACGTTCATGGAAGTCTGTTTCCTGCTGATTTACGGCGAGTTGCCGACCGACGAGGAATTTTCGCGTTTCAAGGAGCGGGTGCTGGCTCACTCGCTGATCCACGAGGACATGAAGAGCTTCTTCCAGAGCTACCCGGGACACGCCCACCCGATGGCGATCCTGTCAGCGATGGTATGTTCGCTGTCCGTCTATCATCCCCAGTTGCTGAAGGCCGAGCAGACCGGCGAGGAGCGCGAGGAGACGATCTCGCGCCTGCTGTCGAAGGTCCGGGTGTTGGCCGCGTTCGCCTACAAGCGTTCGGTGGGTGAGGCTTTCGTGTACAGCCGTCCGGAGCTGGATTACCTAGCCAATTTCCTGCACATGATGTTCACGACGCCGATGCGGACCTACGAGCCCGATTCGGTGATACGCAAGGCGTTGGACGTGCTGTTCATCATCCACGCCGATCATGAACAGAACTGTTCGACGTCGACGGTGCGCATGGTCGGCTCTTCCAAGGCGAATCTGTTCGCGGCCATTTCCGCTGGCATCTGCGCGCTGTGGGGGCCGTGGCACGGGGGCGCGAATCAGTCGGTCATCGAGATGCTCGAGGAAATCCACGCGGCCGGCGGCAACTACAAGAAGTTCATCGAGAAGGCCAAGGATAAGAATGACCCGTTCCGGTTGATGGGCTTCGGTCACCGCGTCTACAAGAACTACGATCCGCGGGCCGAGATCATCAAGAAATACTGCGATCAGGTGCTCGACCACCTCGGCATCAACGACCCGACGCTGGAGATCGCCAAGGGTCTCGAAGAAGCGGCGCTGACCGATCAGTATTTCATCGAGCGCAAGCTGTACCCGAACGTCGACTTCTATTCGGGCATCATTTATCGGGCGCTGCAGATTCCGACGAACATGTTCACGGTGATGTTTGCGCTGGGGCGCTTGCCGGGCTGGATTGCCCACTGGAAGGAGATGATCGAGGAACCGGGCATGCGGATCGCCCGGCCGCGGCAGATCTACATGGGGGCGACGCGCCGCGACTATGTTCCTCTTGCCCAGCGCGGTTCGAACTGACACCATCGGCGCAGCGCGCTGCTGACCGGCCGCGAGTCACCGGCTTGTCCGGGCGGCTCGCGCCGGGGCGGTGTGCTGCGTACCCTGTGTCAATCGGAATCACGCCATGCATGTCACCCTGGTCTATGTTCACGTAAAGCCCGACTGCCTCGAGGCTTTCATTGCCGCCACGGCGGCCAACCACGCTGCCTCGGTGCGCGAGCCCGGTAACCGGCGCTTCGACGTCCTGCAGAATCCCGACGAACCGACCCGTTTCATCCTGTACGAGGCCTACGTATCGGCGGAGGATGCCGCGGCCCACAAGGCCACGCCGCACTATGCCGCGTGGCGCGACGCGGTAGCCGACATGATGGCCGAGCCGCGCGTCGGGGTGCCGATGAACGGGCTGTATCCGGAGAGCTGACGTGATCGCACCTTTCGCGATAGGCCGTCTGCCGCGGATCGAGTTCGGTTCCGGCAGCCTCGACAAATTGCCCGGTATTGCGGCGCAGTTCGGCCAGCGTTTTCTGCTGGTGCTGGGCGCGCGTTCGTTCAGCGGCACGCCGCGCGCGGAGGCGCTGTTCGAGTCCTTGCGGGCCGCAGGCCTAACCTGGCATGTCGTGAGTATCCTTGGTGAGCCCTCTCCGGAGATCGTCGACGCGGCCGTGGCCGATTGGCGCGGGGCCGGAATCGACACCGTCGTCGGCATCGGCGGCGGCAGCGTGCTGGATGCGGCCAAGGCGATCGCCGGTCTGCTGCAGCCCGGCAACTCGGTCATGGACCATCTCGAAGGCGTCGGTCCCGAGAAGCCTTATCTCGGGCCCGCCACGCCGTTCATCGCCGTGCCGACAACGGCCGGCACCGGCTCGGAGGCGACCAAGAACGCCGTGCTGTCCCGGCTTGGCCCGGACGGCTTCAAAAAATCGTTTCGCGATGACAAGCTGATGGCCGAGTTCGCGATCCTCGATCCGGATTTGCTCGCAAGCTGTCCGCCGGACCTGATCGCGGCGAACGGCATGGATGCGTTCACGCAGTTGCTCGAGTCCTACGTGTCGATTCGCGCCAACCCGATCACCGATGCGCTGGCACTGACCGGCATGGCCGCGGTACGCGACGGCCTGCTGGCATGGTATCGGGGCGGAGACGGCGCAGCGCCCGCGCGTGAACGGATGGCGCTCGCCTCGCTGCTGTCGGGCATTTGTCTGGCGCAGGCAGGCCTCGGCTCGGTCCATGGACTGGCCCAGCCGCTCGGCTCGCTGTTTCCGATACCGCATGGCGTGGTGTGCGGCACGCTGGTAGCCGCCGCGACACGGCTCAATATCGAGGTGATGCGCGCGCGCGATCCGGGCAATCCGGCGCTCGCGAAGTATGCCGCGGTCGGCCGCTTGTTCGCCGCGCAGGACGCTGTCGCCGAGGGGGAAGCCCAGGACCGGCTGGTTGCCGTTCTGGATGAGTGGACCGACACGATGGCACTGCCGGGCTTGTCGACGCTGGGCGTCGCCGAGGCTGATTTCCCACGGATCATCGCCAACTGTCGCGGTTCCAGCATGAAGACGAACCCGGTCGTTCTGAGCGACGCGGAAGTTGCCCAGGTGCTAGCGGCGCGACTGGTCTGATTCGCCCGGTTTCAGCCCGCCGTTCGGGCGCCTTCCATGTACTCGATCTTCAACTGCACGGTCCGATTGCCGCGGAAGTCGTTGACATCCAGCCGGTAGGCCGCGGTGATGCGGCCGACGTCCAGCCATTGGTGAGGGTCGTCGACGAAGAACGCGATCGCATCGACGCGGCGGTCCGATCCGGTCGGGCGCAGTTGCAGCTTGAGGTGCTGGGTGCCAACGACGGCGCGCTCGACCACATCGAACGTGCCGTCGAACAGCGGTTCGGGGAAGGCCTGTCCCCAGGGGCCGGCTGCGCGGAGCGACTCGGCCGTGCCGATGTCGATCTGCCCCGGCTCCAGCGCGCCGTCGCTTTGTAGCAGCAGGCCTTCCTCTGTGCCGCCCAGGCGCTCGCCGACCATGCGTCCGAAACAATCGCGGAACGCGTCGAGGTGTTCGCGCGAGATGCTCAAGCCGGCGGCCATCGCATGTCCGCCGAAACGCCCGATCAGTTCCGGCTGGGCTGCGGCCATGTCACTGAGCAGGTCGCGGATATGCAGGCCCGGGATGGAGCGGGCCGAGCCTTTCAGTTCGCCGTTCGCGGCTTCGGCGAAGGCGATGACCGGGCGATGGAAGCGGTCCTTGATGCGCGCGGCGAGCAGGCCGACGACACCGGCGTGCCAGGCTTCGTCGAACAGACACAGCCCGCCGCGCTCGAGTGGGGTGTCGATGGCGTCCAGCCGCCGGACATGGACCAGCGCATCCTCCTTCATCTGCCGCTCGATCTCCTTGCGCTGCCGGTTCAGCTCGTCCAGCCGGGTCGCCAGCGTCAGGGCTTCATCCTTTTCGTTGGCCAGCAGGCAGGCGATGCCGAGGCTCATGTCCTCCAGCCGCCCGGCCGCGTTCAGGCGCGGTGCCACCGCGAAGCCGAGGTCCTCGGCGGTCAGGCCGGTGTGCGCCTTGCCCGCCACCTGCAGCAAGGCGGCGATGCCGGGGTGCACCCGGCCGCTTCGAATGCGTTGCAGCCCCTGGTGTACCAGGATGCGGTTCACGAAGTCGAACGGGACGACGTCGGCGACCGTGCCCAGCGCGACGTAGTCGAGCAGTTCCGCCAGATTGGGCTCGGGACGCCCGCCGCCGAACCCGCCCGTTTCTCGCAGTCGCGAGCGCAGCGCGCTGAGCACGTAGAACATCACGCCGACGCCGGCCATCGCCTTGCTCGGAAAAGCGTCGCCCGGCAGGTTCGGATTGACGATCGCGTCCGCCTCGGGCAGCGTCGCGCCGGGCAGGTGGTGATCGGTGACGATGACCTGCCAGCCCAGGCTCCGGGCTGCGCGAACGCCTTCGTGCGAGGAAATGCCGTTGTCGACGGTGATCAGCACGTCCGGATGACGGCTCTGTGCGACCTGAACGATTTCCGGGGTTAGGCCATAGCCGAATTCGAAGCGGTTCGGTACCAGGAAGTCAATGCGCCGCGCGCCGAGCGCGCGCAGGCCTTGCAGCGCGACCGCACAGCTGGTCGCACCGTCGGCATCGAAATCGGCGATGACGAGCAGGGCCCGATCCGCCCGAATCGCCTCGGCGAGCAGGCTTACCGCTTGATCAATGCCCGACAGCAGCCGCGGTGAGGGCAGGCGGGCGAGGGAGTGGTCGAGTTCTTCAGCCGCCGTGATCCGGCGCCCTGCGTAGACCCGCCGCAGCAGCTCCGGCAGTGCGGTGAGTTCGTTAGTATCGGGAACCGTGCGCCGCGCAATGGTGCGGGGTCTGGGGTGAAACAGCATGTCCGCCACTAGCCGTGGCGAACCTGTTGGTGACGGTCGGTTGGCCGGCGGCCATCATCCGTGCGCACAGTGCACGCTAACCGCGAGCATTTGTAGCGCGCCCCGTGCGCGCGGAACATTATTCGTGCGCGTGTTGCCCGCCACCCGCGCGGAACGCTATTCGTGCGCATAGCGCACGCTAAACCAGCTCGCGCGCCTTTTCGAATGCGGCACGGAAATCCAGGAACACCGGCTTGTCCGTCTCGAGCAGCAGGGCCAGCAGCCGGTTCTGCAGCTGGTACTTGATGTCGCCGATGGCCAGCGCACCGATGCCGACGGCGCCGGGGCTGTCGCTCGCATGGACCAGCGGTTCGCCGCAATGCTTCAGCTTGATGCCTTCGATGCCGAGCGGGGGCACAGCATTGACGTCACCAGCGACCTTGAGCTCCTTGGCGTCGGCGAGCACCGACGCGTTTAATACCTGGACCCCCGCCTTGGCGGTACAGAACACGATGTCTGCCTTGGCGATCAGACGCGCCTTATCGGCGTCCGAGCTGGCGAAGGTGCCGCGCAGCGTGCTGCCACAGCGCTGGTTGTATTCGTCGGCCTTCTCCATTGCCGCGGCGATGTTGAACGGATCGACCAGCGTTATGTCAGCGCCGGCCAGCGAGGCGATGACCCCGGTGGCGACGCCGACCGGGCCGGTGCCGCCGAAGACGACACCCTGTTGTCCCTTCAGCGAGAGGCCGTGACGCTCCTTGAGCTTCTTCTCGACCAGAGCGACCAGCGCGGCGGCCGTCGTGAAGGCGCCGCTGGGATCGGCCAGCACCGATACCTCGAACGGGGGCACCATGGCTTTCCTCGCCGCATCGAGCATGTTCAGCGCTACACCGATATCGCGTCCGCCGATGAACACGCCGGTCCGCTTCACGCCGGCCGGGCCGCGCGAGAAGATCGCATCCTGCACCAGACCGTTGACCTGCTCCGTCTGCACGTTGTCGTAGGGCACGAGCACATCGAAGCCTGCGTCCACCGCCATGTTGATATCGAACGGGCTCACATGCGGCATCGGATCGAACATGTGAAGAATGGAACGCTTTTCCATGGTGTCGCCTCGGGTTCGGTCAATCAGATCGGCATAGGGTAGCAGCGTAACCGGGGCCCTGACAGGGAAAAAGCCGGCAAGCCGGCTTTTCCGATGAGCCTGTCGGGTGCGGGGCCCGGCTCAGTCCCGGACGGCCTCGCGCGCGACGGCAAAGGCGTCGTGGTAAGCCAGGAATTCGGGGTTGCCCTCGCGCATGCGTTCCAGCAGGCGCTGCTGCGCCTTGTATTTGATCACGCCGATGGCCAGCGCGCCGATGCCGACGGCGCCGCTCTTCGATCCCGCGATCGGCGTCCCCTTGTGATGCGCTTCCAGACCCGCGATACCTGGGGGCGGTACGGCATTGACGTCGGCGGCCACCTTCAATTGCGGGCCCGCGGCGACCAGTTCGGCGCTCAATACTTCGATGCCGGCCGCGGCGGTCGCGAAGACGACGTCCGCCGTCTTGATCAGTTCGCCCTTGTTGGCATCGGCCTCACCCGCAATCGCGGTCTCGCCGTTCCCATAGGCTTCGTTGCACAACTCGGCGACGCGCTGCGCCTTCTCGAGTTGGCGGCCGACGATCTTGACGTTCGCACCGGCCTTCGCCGCGAGCACGGCGGCGATCTGGCCGACCGGGCCGGTGCCGCCCAGCGCCAGCACGTTCTTGCCGGCGAGATCGGTGTCGAAACGCTGCTTCAGTTCCCGTTCCACCATGGCAACCATTGCGGCAGCCGTCGTGAACGACCCGCTAGGGTCCGCGAACGCCGACACCTGGAAGCCGAAGTCCGGCACCATCGAGGCTTTCGCCGCTGCCAGCATGTCCATCGCCATCTTGACGTCGCGTCCGCCAATGAAGATGCCGGTGCGCTTCAGGCCCTTGGGCTTGCGGGAGAAGATCACGTCCTGGACCAGTGCGGTGATCTCACCGAGTTCGATGTTCAGGTAGGGAATCAGTGCATCCCAGCCGGCGTCCAGTCCCATGTTCACGTCGAACGGGCTGAGGTTTTTCTCGGGGGTGAACATGTGGAGGATAAAGGGCTTATCCATGAAGCGCGCCTCGGTGGTTCTTGGTGTTTTGACGGGTGGGACCATCCTCGCCAGGGCGCGGACGGCCGATTCGGCGCGGAGGATACCACATAACGACCGGCGGGACGGGCCGGTCCCAGGCGGGAGCCCGGTCCCGGCGCCGAGCCTGGCACCGGGACCGGATGGGAAGCCGACCGGGCGGTTATGCGGGATCGGCCAGCAGCTTGGCATGCGCCGCCGCGAGCCGGGCGACCGGCACGCGCGGCGCCGAGCACGAGACATAGTCGAGTCCGACGCTCTGGCAGAAGCGGATCGAGGCAGGGTGTCCGCCCTGTTCGCCGCAGATGCCGACCTTCAGGTTCGGCTTGGTCTGGCGGCCGCGCTCGACCGCCATCTTCATCAGCGTGCCTACACCGTTGACATCCAGCACCTCGAACGGGTTGTCCTTCAGGATGCCGGTCTCGATGTACAGCGGCAGGAACTTGTTCTCGGCGTCCTCACGCGAGAACGACAGCGTCGCCTGGGTCAGATCGTTGGTCCCGAACGAGAAGAACTCGGCGACGCCGGCGAGCGAATCGGCGCGGGTGCAAGCCCGTACGGTTTCGATCATGCTGCCGAACTTGACGTTCAGCGTGACGCCGTACTGGGCTTCGATCTCACCGCGCAGCCGGTCCACGCAGGTCTTGACCCATTTGAGTTCCTCCGCGCTGATGACCTGCGGCACCATGATTTCGGGCGCGACGGCAACGCCGGCCTTGAGACATTCGGCCGCGGCTTCGAGGATGCCGCGGAGCTGCATCTCGTAGATTTCCGGGTAGGTGATGCCGAGCCGGACACCGCGGTGGCCGAGCATCGGGTTGACTTCGAACAATTCGGCGACCTTTTTCAGCATCGCTTCCTTACGCGCGATCACGGCGTTGACTTGATCTTCGCCAATGTCGCTGGTTGCGATGCCGCCGAGCATCATCGCGGCGGCATTCCGGCCGCGGACGGCCAGGCGGTATTCCTTTAATGCTTCGATCTCGTCCAGCAACTGGTGTTCGCCGGGAAGGAATTCGTGCATCGGCGGGTCGAGCAGCCGCACCGTGACCGGTCGCGGCGCCATCGCCGTGAAGATCTCCTTGAAGTCCTGACGCTGGAACGGCAGCAGCTTGTCGAGCGCAGCCTTACGTTCCTCGGTGTTGTGCGCGAGGATCATCTCGACGACCACCGGCAGCCGGTCGGTCGCATTGAACATGCGCTCGGTGCGGCACAGGCCGATACCCATCGCGCCGTATTCGCGGGCCCGCTGCGCCGCGGCCGGCGTGTCGGCGTTCGCCATGACCTTCAGCTGCGACCGCTCGTCGGCCCAGCCCAGCAGGGTCTTCAGTTCGTCGGAGAAGACCGGCGGGATGGTCGGAATCTCGCCGAGATAGACGTTACCGGTGCTGCCGTCGATCGTGATGACGTCGCCCTCGCGCAGCGTGATGTCCCCGATGATCGCGATGCGTGCACGGGAATCGACCTTGATCCCTTCCGCGCCGGCCACGCAGGCCTTGCCCATGCCACGCGCGACGACTGCCGCATGCGAGGTCTTGCCGCCGCGGCTGGTCAGGATGCCCTGGGAGGCGAAGAAACCGTGGATGTCTTCAGGCTTTGTCTCCTCCCGGACGAGAATCACTTTGGTGCCGTTGCGTCCCAGCAGTTCGGCCTGGTCGGCATCGAACACGCACTGGCCGCTCGCGGCGCCCGGCGAGGCCGGCAGGCCTTGGGCCAATGCTTCCTGAGAATGGGACGGGTCCAGTGCCGGATGCAGCAACTGCTCCAGCAGTTCCGGGTTAACGCGGAGCAGAGCCTGTTCCTTGGTGATCAGGCCTTCGCCGACCATCTCGACCGAGGTGCGGACCATGCCGGTCGCATTCATCTTGCCGTTGCGGGTCTGCAGGCAGTACAGCACGCCCTTTTCGATGGTGTACTCGTAGTCCTGCACTTCCTTGTAGTGGCCTTCGAGTTTGTTCCGCAGGTCGACCAGCTGGCGGTACAAGTCGGGCATCTCGGTGGCCATCTCGTGCACCGGTTTCGGTGTGCGGATACCGGCGACGACGTCCTCGCCCTGGGCGTTGACGAGATACTCGCCGTACATTTCGTTCTCGCCGGTGCCGGGATTGCGAGTGAAGCCGACGCCGGTTGCGCAGTCATCGCCCATGTTGCCGAAGACCATCGTCACGACATTGACGGCCGTGCCGTTGGCCATTTCCGGCGTAATGTGGAACTCCCGGCGGTAGTCGACCGCGCGCTTGCCCATCCACGAGTTGAAGACCGCCTGGATGGCGATTTCGAGTTGCTCGTAGACGTCTTCCGGGAACGGCTTGCCGGTATGTTCCTTGACGACGATTAGGAAGCGTTCGGCGATGTCCTTCAGATGGGCGGCGTTCAGACCGATATCGGCCTTGACGCCGGCCTGGCGCTTGACCTCGTCGAACTGCCGGTCGAACAGTTCATCGGGTACGCCGAGAGCGACCTTGCCGAACAGCTGGATGAAGCGACGGTAAGCATCGTAGCCGAAGCGCTCGTTTTGCGTCTGCGCGATCAGTCCTTGCAGGGTTTGGCCGTTCAGGCCGAGGTTCAGGATGGTGTCCATCATGCCGGGCATCGACATCGCGGAGCCGGAGCGTACCGACACCAGCAGCGGGTTGTCGGCGCCGCCGAAGCCCTTGCCGGTTTTCTGCTCCAGTGCCGCGACATGGCTGCGAACCTCGTCGATCAGGCCGTTCGGCAGACGCTTGACGTCGAGGTACTCCAGGCAGGCGGCGGTCGTGATGACGAAGCCGGGCGGCACGTTCAGTCCGATCTGCGTCATCTCACAGAGGTTGGCGCCCTTGCCACCCAGCAGATGCTTGTTTTTGCCGTCGCCCTCGTGAAACGCGTAGACGTATTTGCTGTTCACTGAAAGAACTCCCTTGGCTTTGTAGAGGATTATGCGTTGTGGCGCGAAACCGCCAAATTGTTGTGGTTATGATACCTGATTGGGGTATGGCCGAGCCTGAGAATGCCGGGACGCGACACTGAATTTCGCGGGGGTATCGAGGTCACCGTTGTCGGGCAGGACGCGCCGGTTGGGCGGCCTCGGCCAGCGAGACTCTCTTCTCGCTCGGCTTGGGCTGTTCAGCGAATGCGCAGCACGAGTTTTCCCGTCGAGTGTCCCTCTTCGATGGCGGCGTGTGCGGCTGCAGCCTCGGCCAGCGGAAAAGTGTCCGCGACATGGACGCGCAGCCGGCCCTGGTCGATCCATTCCGCACAGCGGCTCAGTATCTCGATTTGGTGATCGCGCGCCGCGTCAAGGTTCCGCAGCATCGGTGTGAGCATCAACTCGAACCCAATGCGCAGATTTCGCATCCGTGCCTCGGCGAGTGCGGTGTCCCTGATGTCGAGCAGCGTGACCAGATCGCCGAAGTGCGCGGTGCAAGCGATGCTTTGTTGAAAGACCGCGGGCCCGACCGTGTCGAACACGACGTCGGCGCCTGCGCCTCCGGTCAGATCATTGACGGCCATCGCGAAGTCCGTGCCTCGGTAGTCGATGATCTCGTCGGCGCCCAGAGCGCGGACGAAGGCCGCCTTGTCCGCCGAACCGACGGTGGCGATGACCCGCGCGCCGTGGCGCTTGGCCAGCTGGATTGCGACATGTCCGACGCCGCCCGCGCCGGCATGGATTAGCACCGTGTGGCCCGGCTGGAGGCGTGCCCGGTCATACAGTGCGCCCCAGGCCGTGATCATTACCAGCGGCGCCGCCGCAGCCTCTTCGAAACTCATGCTGGCCGGCATGGGTACGGCCCAGCGCTGGTCGAGCACGGTATATTCGGCGTAGTTGCCGGGGTCGCCGCCCAGTCCGCCGTGACAGAAGTAGACCCGGTCGCCAAGCTGGAAGCGATGCGCGTCCGCGCCCTTGTCGACGACGATGCCGGCGCCGTCGCAGCCGAGCACGCAGGGCAGGGCATCCGGGAAAAACACCCCGCGCTGCCGCACTTTGGTATCGATCGGATTGATTCCCGCGGCGTGCAGCGCGACCTTGATCTGTGTCGGGGCGGTGATGGCGGGTTCGGGTATTTCGGCCAGTTGCAGCACGGACGGCAGGCCGACTGCGGTCATCAACATCGCTTTCATAGAGGGTGCTCTCGGTTTGTTCGGTGAGTGTGCCCGGCGCGCAGCTCCGGCGCTGCCGGTCAGCGGCGGAGCGGGGGAGGTCGGCCTATCGCAACCAGATGTTCGCGCCAATAGCGTTTGTTGAGGTCGGAAATGATCACCTGCCCGGCCTTGGCGCTGGAGGCGTGAACGAATTCGTCGCGGCCTATGTAAATGCCCACGTGTGACACCGGTGGCGTGCCGGTATCGAAGAACACCAGGTCTCCCGGGCGGCGCGCATGGACCGGCACCTTGGGTAGCCAGGACGCCTGTTCGACCGCGCGCCGGGGCAGATGGATGCCGTAGCGGCCGAAGACATACCGTACGAATCCGCTGCAGTCGAAGCCCTCGGCCGGGGAATTGCCGCCCCAGCGGTAGGGGGTGCCCTTCAGGCTCAGCGCGAACGGGATGACGGTTGGCTGCGGTACTGCCGCGCGGGGGCGCGGTATTGCGGCGGGTGGGGCTTTCGGGGCGCTGGAGCAGGCCGCGAGGCAGCACAGCACGCCGGCGAGGGTGATACGCCGCCAGTCAGGATCCAAATGCGCGGATTGGGTGCCCAGCATGCCCGTTGCGCCGTCAGAGGTTCGGTGCGCGAGTTTTTACTCCGGACCCGGGGGCCTGTAAAGACCGGGCGGCTAGAAGGCGGCCGCGAACCCGGCCAGGCCGATGAAGCCCGGCGCATCGCCGATGCCGCCATTGGCGCTCCCGAAGACTTCCAGGGTGTCATCCAGGGTGCAGGTGGCGCCGGCCCCGAATACCTGTCCGTTGAAGCTCCGGAACAGTCCATCGCGATCGACGCGCACGGTAGATCCGCGCGGCAAAGCGGCGCCGTTGTGGTAACCATGCACGAACAGGGCGACGTCTTCGGTCAGATCGCGTTGCAGCGACCAGGACAGGGTTTCCTCCACGAGGTTCGATTCGTGGTTGAGGAAAATGCTCGTCAAGCCGATATTCCACTCCAGACCCAGCCCGAAGGGCAGGGTGTGGTCCAGGTTGACGGACCAGGCCCATTGCGTGTGATCGCTCAGTGAGGACGAGCCCCAAGTCGTTTGGACGTAGGTTTCGAGGGCAACGGCCGGGATGCGATAAGCCGGGTTTTCTTCCCAGATCTGATATTTGACATCGAACGTCAACGGGCTGAAACCGACCGTCGTCGGTGCGCCCTCGACCACGGTCAAGCCATTCGTGAACAGACGAAATTCCAGATTGTCCGTGACGCCATACCTCAAGAACAGCTCCCAGTCGTATTGCGGGGCCGTCCGCTGCGTGGCCGAGTAATAGCCCACCGGCGAATTCTCGAAATAAAAGCGGCCTTCGGGCAGCGTGAACGCGCTGTTCGGGAAGTTGGCCGTATCCGGCCCAGGGGTGCTGATATCGGGCTGCGCCCGCTCTTGCGGGGTTGCCGGATCTCGGTACAGATAAGGTGCCCAAATCCACTCACGCGTCGCGGGGCTGGATTCCGGAACCTCGGAACGCGTGAGACCCTTGCCGCGGCGTTCCAGGTTGGTTGGGGTCGCAGCTTCCGATTCCGACCCCCCTGCGGGCCTGCCGCGTCCGGCACAGCTCGGCAAAATCAGTGCGGCCACGACGATCAGGAGCCGCCATGCAACATGCCGGGCGCACCCGCGCATCATCCGGCCGCGGAAGGAGTGGGGCGGAACACGCCGCGCGCCGGTCTGGTGGTGTGCGGCGGGCGCCGCAAGGCGCTGAATTCACAACTTCGGGTGGGCTCGGGTATCATCCGCCGTCCGTCCTGCACCGCATTTCGGTCCGCTGCCGAGCGTTCGGCAGGGCCCGAGCCTGATCAACCCTCTTTCCGTCCGGGACAACATCCGTGTTCGAGGTCATGTTTGCCGTCACCGTTTCGGAGTTCCAGCTTACATGAATCGTAGCCCGCGCAAAGCCATCGTCGCCGGTATTGCCGGCAATGCCATCGAGTGGTACGACTTCGCACTGTACGGCCATTTCTCGGTGATCATCGGCGAGACCTTCTTCCCGAAGGAGGAGCCGGGGTTGGCGATGCTGGCAGCATTCGCCGTGTTCAGCGTCAGCTTTTTCATGCGGCCGCTCGGCGCGCTACTGTTCAGTGCGATCGGCGATCGCTGGGGCCGCAAGCGCGCGCTGTCTCTCTCGATGCTCGGCATGGCGCTGCCTACCGCTGCGATCGGGCTGCTGCCCTCGTTCGGGGATATCGGCGTTGCCGCGACGGTCCTGCTGGTCCTGCTGCGGCTGCTCCAGGGCATTTCGCTGGGCGGTGAGATGGGCGGTGCCGTGACCTATGTGATGGAGCATACGCCGGGTCATCGCATCGGCCTCGCATCCAGCCTGATTCAGGCGAGTACCTGTCTGGGCCTGTTGTCGGGGACGCTGATTTCCAGCGCAATTTCGGCGTGGCTGACGCCGGAGCAGTTCCTGTCCTGGGGTTGGCGGATCCCGTTCCTGCTGGGTCTCGGAGCCGCGTGGATCGGCTTTCGGATTCGACAGAAGATGCCGGAAAGTGCTCTGTACGAAGCCGCCAAGGCGCAGAACACCCTGCACCGCAATCCGGTCGCGGCGGTCATTGCCCGTCACAAGCGGCGGGTCCTGATCGGAGTGGCCGTGGTGACGCCGATGACCTGCTGCTTTTTCTTCGCGTTCGTGTATTTCAACAGCTTCATGCTGGCCAACCTACAGTTTCCGCCCAGTCGTGCGTTGCTCGTGACTTCGGCCGGCCTGATCGTGTCCCTGGCAACGACCTTGCTGGGGGGCTGGCTGGCGGATCGCTGGGGCTACAAGCGCATTCTGGCCATCGGGATCGTGGGGCTGGTCGTCGGCGTCCATCCGCTGTTCGACGCCATGTCCGGCCACCCCGAACCGCGCTGGGTGCTGCCAGCGTTCTTCGCGTTCACGGTCCTGATCGGCATCTACACCAGCTCGGCCTTTGCCGCCGTGACGGGCCTGTTCGCGACCGGAGTGCGCTACAGCGGTGTCAGTCTCGCGGTCAACATCGCCTCGCCGGTGTTCGGCAGCACCGCACCCTTGCTCGCCGCCTGGCTGGTGCGCGATTACGGGACTAACGATGGTTTCGCGGTATTCGGCTACTACCTGACGGCCTTGTGCGCGGCAGCCGTGCTGGCGATCCGGGTGCTGGATCACGGCGCCTTCGAAGGCTGGGGCGTGCCGCCCGGCGAGATGTCCGCCAGGCAACACCATCGAACGGGCCGGTAACGAGCTGAGTCGCGCGATTATCCGGGTCGGTCCGTCGGGCCGTGCGGCTCGGCTTATGGGCTTTCGGCCAGCACCACGGCGCGCTGCGGCGCCGGCAGGCCCTCGCAGGTCAGGGACGGGTTGTGCGGGTCGAGAAAGTCCGTCAGAGACTGGAAACGCATCCAGGCCGTGGCCCGTTGTTCCAGGGGCGTTGTGGCGGCAACGTCCACGACCCGCACATTGCGGTAACCGCAGCGCCGCAGCCAGCCGACCAGAGTCATGCAGGACGGGATGAACCAGACGTTCCGCATCTGGGCGTAGCGATCTTCGGGCAGCAGGCTGTGCCCTTCCGGGCCGTCGATCACCAGCGTCTCGAGAACCAGCTCCCCTCCGGGTCGCAAACACCCCTTCAACTCGAGCAGGTGATCCAGCGGCGAGCGCCGGTGGTAGAGCACGCCCATCGAGAACACCGTGTCGAACGCCTGCAGTTGTGGTGGGACCTGTTCGATGCCCAGCGGCAGCAGATGCACCGGCCATGTTCCCGCGTAACGCTTCACTGCCAGAAATTGCGCGATATGGACCAGCGTGGGGTCGATGCCGACGACCAATTCGGCGCCAGCGCCCAGCATGCGCCATGCGTAGTAGCCGTTGCCGCAGCCCACATCGAGGATCCGCCGTCCGTGCAAGGGCGCGATGGCTGCCTGTAGTCGCTGCCACTTCAGATTCGACCGCCATTCCGCGTCGATATCGATGCCGAATAGCCGGAACGGGCCCTTGCGCCAGGGATGCAGCCGTTGCAACAGGGTCGTGAGCTGTTCCCGCGCGGGTTCCGCGATGTCGTCCGGTGCGCCGATGGTCACGGCCTCGCAAGTGAAGTCCAGTGCCGACGGGCTGGCCGGTGGCAGCTCCGCCACGGTGTTCAGCCACTCACGCCAGCGACCATGGCGGCCGTTCGCGAACACGGCCTCCAGGTCGGTGCGCAACGTGTCGCGCCAGTCTTTCGGGAAGCCCGGCTCGTCGATCGCGGCCAGTCCCGGCCAGCCTGCGGGCTCGCTCATGGGCACGGGCTGCGCCCGGCAAGCCCTGTGATAGACTCGGCGGGTCTGTCCGTGGTGCCGCAACGACGGGTGGCGCCCTTTAGCTCCGGGGTTTGGGAATCATCATGCAAGGTACGGAAATCGAAGCGGTCAAGGCCTATCTGACGCAACTGCAGCAGACGATCTGTAGCCGTCTCGAAGGCGAGGAACCGCTCGCGCGTTTCGTCGAGGATCGCTGGCAGCACCATTCCGGTGGTGGCGGGCAAACGCGAGTCCTTTACGACGGCGAGGTGTTCGAGCAGGGTGGGGTCAATTTTTCTCATGTGCGCGGCGAGCGTCTGCCGGCCTCGGCTACAGCGCACCGGCCGGAACTGGCGGGGCGCAGCTTTCAGGCGCTGGGCGTGTCGTTGGTAATCCACCCGCGCAACCCCTATGTTCCGACCTCGCATGCCAATGTGCGGTTCTTTATTGCCGAGAAAGGCGGTGAATCGCCGATCTGGTGGTTCGGCGGCGGTTTCGACCTGACGCCCTTCTATCCGTGCCTGGACGACGTCGTGCACTGGCATCGCAGCGCACGCGCTGCGTGCGAACCCTTCGGCCCGGAGGTCTATCCGCGTTTCAAGCGCTGGTGCGACGAGTACTTTTTCCTGAAACACCGGAACGAGACGCGCGGCGTCGGTGGCCTGTTCTTCGACGATCTGAACGAATGGGGTTTCGAACGCTCTTTCGCGTTCATGCGCAGCGTTGGCGACCATTACCTGTCGGCCTACCTGCCGATCGTCCAGGCCCGCAAAGCGACGCCGTACGGGGAGCGGGAACGTGCCTTCCAACTCTACCGTCGAGGGCGCTACGTCGAATTCAACCTGGTCTACGATCGCGGAACGCTGTTCGGGCTGCAATCGGGAGGTCGGACGGAATCGATTCTGATGTCGTTGCCGCCGGTTGTGAACTGGCGTTACAACTGGCGGCCAGAGCCCGGCAGTGCCGAAGAAGCGCTTTATCGGGACTATCTGGCGCCGCGGGATTGGCTGGGTTAGGGGCTATAGGTCCTTATCGGCAGCGGCGCCGGACTCACCCTCCGGGACCGGCTCCTTGTGAGCCGTGTCGTTGCGCTTCGTCAGGTCGGCGATCAGGCCATCGAGTGAACCGCCCTCGCCGATCTGGCTCGTGAAGCTCGTACGATAGTTCTGCAGCAGACTGATGCCCTCGATCAGCACGTCGTAAACCTTCCAGTCGCCCTTGGTATTGACCATGCGGTAGTTGATCGCGACGGGTTGCGCGCCGGCCTGCAGGATCTGCGTCCTGACCGTCGTCTTGTCTGCGCTGGACTCGGACGTCGACGGGAGATAGTTGATCTTCCAGTCCGAATATTCCGTGAATGCGGTCGTGTAGGTGCGGACCAGCAGGCGCCGGAACTCGGTCTTGAAGCGCTCACGCTGAGCCGGTGTTGCCGTTTTCCAGTATTTCCCGAGGACCATGATCGAGACACGGTCGAAGTCGATGGCCGGTTGGATGATCGTGTCGACAATGCCGGTGGCCTTGGTGAAGTCGCTCTTGACGTCAGGCCGCTGCAGGCTCTTCTGAAGCTGGTCGGCGGTGTTCTGGATCACCTTTTGCGCAGGGGTCAGGCTGCCCTCGTCGGCTAGCGTCAGCCCGGTGAAGAAAAACACTGCCAGCGAAACCCAAACAGCGAATGCGCGGGCACCAACCACTCGTTCAAAATTCATTGCGTTGTTTCCTAGAGGACCTTTCCCAGCACGTTATAATAGCGCGCCCGGCCACAATAGACTATCGGCTCGATATGACGACGCGCTTCGCTGACGTCGTCCGGCTCTCCCTTCTGACTCCCCAAAGCCACTGACGTGACCAGCCCCAGCCAGTTTCCCGCAACGCGCCTGCGGCGCATGCGTAAGGACGCCTTCAGCCGCCGGCTGATGCGCGAATCCCGCCTGACCGTGGACGATCTGATCTACCCCGTGTTCGTGATGGAAGGCAGCGGGCGGCGAGAAGCCGTGCCGTCGATGCCCGGCGTCGAACGCCTCAGTCTTGACGTGTTGTTGGATGAGGCGCAGGCGCTGTTGGCGCTGGGGATCCCGGCGGTCGCGCTGTTTCCGGTGGTTACGGACGAGTTGAAGAGCCTGGATGCCGCCGAAGCCTTCAATCCCGAGGGGCTCGTGCCGCGCGTGGTCAGGGCGCTGAAGGCGTCCTTTCCGGAGCTCGGTCTGATCACGGACGTCGCGCTCGATCCGTATACCTCACACGGCCAGGACGGTCTGCTGGATGACAGCGGCTACGTGGCCAACGATGCCACCACGGCGGTGCTGGTGCGGCAGGCGCTGTCGCACGCCGAGGCTGGCGCCGACATCGTCGCACCATCCGACATGATGGACGGGCGTATCGGTGAGATACGCCGCGCGCTGGAAGCGGGCGGTCACGTGAACACCCGTATCCTCGCTTATTCGGCAAAGTACGCATCGAGCTTTTATGGGCCCTTTCGCGACGCAGTCGGGTCGGCTGCAAATCTCGGCAGCGGCAGCAAGGAAACCTATCAGATGGATCCGGCGAACACGGATGAGGCCGTGCGCGAGGTTGCGCTGGACCTGGCAGAAGGTGCGGACATGGTCATGGTCAAGCCGGGACTGCCCTATCTCGACGTCGTCTACCGGGTGAAAGAGGCTCTTGGGGCGCCGACCTTCGTCTATCAGGTCAGCGGCGAGTACGCGATGCTGAAGGCGGCCGCGGCGAACGGCTGGCTGGACGAGCGCAAGACCGTGCTGGAGTCATTGCTGGCCTTCAAGCGCGCCGGGGCCGATGCGATCCTGACCTACTTCGCGAAGGATGCCGCCCGGTGGCTGCGCGAAGGGGCGCATCGCTAGCCGCGCTGTCAGGTCCCGGGACGATAAGCCATGAGCCTGCCGCCAGACCTGTATGCTGTTTTCGGTCATCCGATCGGCCACAGCAAATCGCCCCGCATCCACCGGCTGTTCGCGGAGCAGACGGGCCAGAACCTGCATTATGAGGCCAGGGATGTCGACCTGCCGCAGTTCGAGGCGGCGGTGCGCGCCTTCCTGGGTGCGGAAGGCGGGCGTGGCCTGAATTGCACCTTGCCGCTGAAGGAAGCCGCGTGGCGGTTGGCCGATACGCTCAGCGATCGGGCGCGGCGCGCGCAGGCCGTCAACACGCTGGCGCTCCGCTCCGATGGCTCGCTGTTCGGGGACAACACGGATGGCGTGGGTCTGCTGCGTGATCTGATGTGCCGGCTCCGCGTGATCGTGCGGAGCGGGCGGATCCTGGTGATCGGGGCCGGTGGTGCCGCGCGTGGCATCCTCGCCCCGTTGCTTGGGGAATCGCCGGCCGCCGTGGTCATCGCCAACCGCACTCCGGAGCGCGCCCGGATACTGGCGCGGGATTTCTCGGATCTCGGGTCAGTAGGTGCGATGAGTTTCGACGAGCTTGCGGGTCGGCAGTTCGATCTGATCGTCAATGCCAGTGCCGCGAGTCTTACGGGCGAGCTTCCTCCGCTGCCGAACGATCTGCTCGCTTCGGGGGCGGGTTGTTACGATCTCGCCTACGGCACGAAGCCGACGCCGTTCCTGTTGTGGGGGCAGCAGCGTGGAGCAAGGATCAGTGCGGATGGGCTCGGCATGCTGGTCGAGCAGGCGGCCGAGGCCTTCGAGTTGTGGCGGGGCGTGCGCCCGGACACGCGTCCCGTTATCGAACTGCTGAGCGACGAGCGGGGATTCTAGCGGGCGGTACGCGCGGACCTGACGGTTGACCGCTGCCCGCGCAGCGGTGTTAGACGGCGTAAAGGTTCTTCAGCCGCACGTAGCCGTTTTTCGAGATTTCGAAGAACGCCAGTTCTGCCTCGGTCAGCGGCCGTGACTGTCGTGCAGGTGAGCCGACGTACAGGAAGCCGCTCGTGAGCCGTTTGCCCGGCGGGACCAATGCGCCGGCGCCGATCATGACACGGTCCTCGACGAATGCTCCATCCATGACGATCGCGCCGATGCCGATCAGGCACAGATCGCCGATCGTGCAGCCGTGCAGCACGACGCGATGACCGATCGTGACGCCATTGCCGATGATTAGCGGATGGCCGTCGGGATTCGAGGCCGTCTTCTGCGTCACATGCAACACGCAGCCGTCCTGTATGTTGGTTTCGTGCCCGACCCTGATCGCGTTGACGTCGCCGCGGATCACGGTCGTCGGCCACACCGAGGCCTCATCGCCCAGGGCGACGTCGCCGATAATGACCGCGCTGCCGGCGATGTAGACATTCCGTCCCAGCGTGGGCGTGATGCCGTTGAAGGTTTCGATCATGGCTTCGTGCGGGACGCTTTCTCGGCATGGCCCGACAGCCCGAAACGCCGTTCGAGTTCGCTCAGCACCGCCTCCGGCTCAAGCCCTTGATGAGCCAGCAGCACCAGGCAATGGAACCACAGGTCGGCCATCTCGTAGACGATCTTTCCCGGGTTGCCGTCCTTGCCGGCGATGACCGTTTCGGTGGCCTCTTCGCCGATCTTCTTCAGGATGCTGTCCAGACCTTTGGCGTAGAGGCTGGCGACATAGGATTTGTCGGGCGCTTCCGACTTGCGCTGTTCCAGCACAGCGGCCAGTTGCCGCAAGACATCGGTGGTCACGAGCGGTAAATCTCTTCGGGTTTCTTCAGCACTGGGTCCACGGTTTCCCACGCGCCGTCGTCGAGTTTCCGGAAGAAGCAATGGTGACGGCCGGTGTGGCAGGCGATGCCGCCGGCCTGCTCGACCTTCAGCAATACCGTGTCGCCGTCGCAATCGAGGCGGATCTCGCTGACCTTCTGGCGGTGTCCGGACTCTTCGCCCTTGCGCCAGAAACGATTCCGCGACCGCGACCAGTACACGGCATACCCTTCGGCCAGCGTCAGCGCCAGGGCTTCGCGGTTCATCCAGGCCACCATCAACACGTCGCCGGTGCTGGTTTCCTGAGCGACGACCGGAACCAGTCCATCCCTGTTCCAGGTCACCTCGTCCAGCCAGGTCGTGCTCACAGGCGCACCTCGATCCCGCGCGCCGCCATGAACTCCTTGGCTTCGCGGACCGTGAATTCGGCAAAATGGAAAATGCTGGCCGCCAATACGGCATCGGCCTTGCCTTCGAGCACGCCATCGGCCAGATGCTGCAGATTGCCGACGCCGCCCGAGGCGATGATCGGCACCGGGACCGCCTCGCTGATCGCGCGCGTCACCGCGAGGTCGAAGCCGATACGGGTACCATCGCGGTCCATGCTGGTCAGCAGGATCTCCCCGGCACCATAGTCGACCATGCGCTGCGCCCATTCGACCGCGTCGAGCCCGGTCGGCTTGCGCCCGCCGTGCGTAAAGATTTCCCAGCGGAGCGGGTCGGTGCCGACGCACTTGGCATCGATCGCGACGACGATGCATTGCGAGCCGAAGCGCTCGGCCGCGGCCTTGACGAATTCGGGCTCGAACACGGCCGCGGTGTTGATGCTGACCTTGTCGGCCCCGGCATTCAACATACGACGGATATCGTCGAGTTTGCGTATGCCGCCGCCAACCGTCAGCGGGATGAATACCTCGCCGGCCACCTGCTCGACCACGTGCACCATCGTGTCGCGATTCTCGTGGCTGGCCGTGATATCGAGGAAGGTCAGTTCATCCGCGCCTTCCTGATCGTAACGCCGAGCGATCTCGACCGGATCGCCCGCATCGCGAATGTCGACGAAGCGAACGCCCTTGACGACGCGGCCGTTGTCGACGTCCAGGCAGGGAATGATGCGTTTCGCGAGCATCGGGCGGTGGTGGCGTTGGTTCCGGTGGCTCAGTATTCGGCGGCGATCTTTCGCGCGGCCGCGAAATCGAGCGTGCCCTCGTAGATCGCGCGACCGGTGATCGCGCCCATGACGCCGTCGCCCGCGATCGCACCGAGTGCCCGGATGTCGTCGAGGTTCGTGATGCCGCCCGAGGCGATCACCGGGATCTTTATCGAGCGGGCAAGATGGGCGGTCGCCTCGATGTTGACGCCACCCAGCATGCCGTCGCGGCTGATGTCGGTGTAGATGATCGCGACGACGCCGTCATCCTCGAATTTCGTCGCCAAATCGATGACATCGTGATGCGATAGCTTGGACCAGCCGTCGATCGCGACCTTGCCGTTCTTGGCGTCGAGCCCGATGATGATGTGGTTGGGGAACTCGGCGGCCACGTCGGTCACGAAATGGGGCGCGCTGACGGCTTTCGTGCCGATGATTACGAAGTCGACGCCGGCGTTCAAATAACCCTGCACCGTTTCCTCGTCGCGGATGCCGCCACCGACCTGGATCTCGACATCGGGGTAGGCTTCCCGAATCGCGTGGATGACGGTGCCGTTGCGCGGTACGCCGGCGAAGGCGCCGTCGAGGTCGACCAGATGCAAACGGGTGGCGCCGTCCTGCACCCAGCGTCCGGCCACCGCCACCGGGTCATCGGAAAATACCGTGTCGTCCTCCATCCGCCCCTGGCGCAGGCGGACGCACTTGCCGTCCTTCAAGTCGATAGCCGGTATCAGTAGCATCGTGTCCTAAGCCTCGATCAGCCGTTCAATAGGGGAGCAAAGCAGGGTCAGGGTTCCGACCGCCAGCGCAGGAAGTTGGCCAGCAGCCGGAGTCCGTCGGCCTGGCTTTTTTCCGGATGGAACTGCACCGCGATAATGTTACCTTTCGCCACCGCCGAAGCAAACGGCTCGGGGTAGTCGGTTGTGGCGGCGATGCAGCGCGGGTCCGTCGGCTGCGCATAGTAGCTGTGGACGAAATAGAACCAGCGGTCATGGTCCAGCCCGTCCCAGACCGGGTGGGCGCGCAGCGGATGCACCCGGTTCCAGCCCATGTGCGGCACCTTCAGCTCCTGTTGGCTGGACGACGCGTTTCCGGTCGATTCGGCAAAGCGGACGACTCGCCCGGGGATCAGCCCGAGACAGGGTGTGCCGCCGTTTTCTTCGCTCGATTCGAGCAGAGCCTGCATCCCTAGGCAGATTCCGAGCAAGGGCTTCTCGGCCGCGGCTTCGCGAAGCACCACGTCGAGCTGCAGGCGCTGCAGCGCCGCCATGCAGTCGCGGATCGCACCGACGCCGGGGAACACCACGCGATCGGCATGCAGGATCGTCTCGCGGTCAGCCGTCACGGTCACGATGACCGATGGGTCGGCATGCTGCAGCGCTTTGGCGATGGAATGGAGATTGCCCATTCCGTAATCGATTACGGCGACGGTAGACATGTCCGGGGGAGTGCGAAGGTCTGGGAGCGGCGTGGGTTCAGAGGGCGCCCTTGGTGCTCGGCAACACGCCTTGCATCCGGGTGTCGGGTTCGGCCGCCATCCGCAGCGCGCGTCCGAATGCCTTGAAGATCGTTTCGGCGATGTGGTGCGCGTTCGTGCCCTTGAGATTGTCGATGTGCAGGGTGACCTGGGCGTGATTCACAAAGCCGCGGAAGAATTCCAGCAGGAGATCGACATCGAAATCGCCGATCCGGGCCCGCGGAAAAGTGACTTCGTACCACAGTCCAGACCGGCCCGAGAGGTCGATCGTGACCCGGGTCAGGGCTTCGTCCAGTGCGACGTAAGCATGGCCGTAGCGACGGATGCCCTGTTTCGTGCCCAGCGCCCGACTGACGGCTTGACCGACGGTGATGCCGACGTCTTCGACCGTGTGGTGGGCGTCGATGTGCAAATCGCCCGTGGCGGCGATGTCAAGGTCGATCAGACCATGGCGGGCCACTTGATCGAGCATGTGCTCGAGGAAGGGGACGCCCGTGCGCAGCGCGGAGACGCCGGTTCCATCGAGGTTCAGACGGACGGCGATCTGCGTTTCGAGCGTATTGCGCTCGACCGCCGCGGTCCTGGGCTGAGTAGACATCGCTAGGGGTACGAAGACATGTTTGGCCAGCCGCAATGGTATCCGATTTTCGCGCGCCGGGTGGAGCGGAAAAAAGACACGGACTTACCCCGCCGACTCACGAAGCCTTGCGCGTCCCGCTTCGCTGCGTCCGAGTTCGGCGTGGGTAACTCCGTGCGCTGGACCCCCGGCAGGAAAACTGGACCTGATGCGGGCATTGGATGACCTATGCGGCCGCAACCGGGTTTGCGGGTCGTCATGTGGCGGCGGTGTGGGCATGCCCGGCGACCGCCTCATTCTACGTATCGGAACGATACGAGGTCAATCGATTGTCCTATCCATCGCGATGTCTCCCGCGCTGTGATGTCAGCCGCGGCGAGCGCTCGTTGTGTCGGGTATCGATCGGATGAGATGCGCGGCAGAGCTTGTAGCCTGCCGTCTGACCGAGGTCGACGACGTGAGAGAAGCGAGTCGCCAGGAGGGTCTCATAGGGCAGATGGCGATTGGCGACGAGCCATAGGGTGCCGCGTGGGCGCAGGCTGTTCGCGGCGGTCGCGATTAACTGCTGCCCCAGCGCTGGTTCGGTCGCGGAACCGGAATGAAACGGCGGATTCATGACGATCCAGTCGTAGCGTTGCGTCGGCAGCGTCGCCGTCAGGTCGGTCCAGTGGTACCCCAGCTCCACGCGATCTTCCCAGGCCGCAAGATTGCGCCGCGCGGCCGCGAGCGCCTTTGCTTCCGACTCGTAGAGGTCGAGTGCGCGGAGGTCGGGAGAACGTTCCAGCACGTGCCGGCTCAACGCGCCGTAGCCGGCGCCGAAATCCGCACCCGATCCGGTCAACGGACCGTCGAGCGCATCGCACAGCAACCGGGTGCCGGCATCGATCGCATGGGCCGAGAACATGCCCGGCCCGGCCACGAGTCCGACGCCGGGAATCTCCTTGAAGGCGCCCAGTGCCAGCCATTCGGGTGGGGGCGGCGTGTCGCAGTCGGGGGGGCGGGTTAGTGCGATGACCCGGCATTTCGCCTTCGAATAGACACTGGCGACCGGCAAGCCGCAGTCCCGCAGCTTTTTCCCCAGCGACTCTCCGCCGAGCGAGTTGGCGGCGGTGAGCACCAGCATGCTGCCAGGGGCGAGTAGCGACCAGCCCAGCGCGATGTGATACAGGTTCTCTTCCCGGTCCCGCGTGGCTTCAATCAGACACAGATTGAAGGAGCCTGATGCCTCGCTGACGACCGTTAGCCCGGCGCGCTCGAGCGTTGCCGCGTGTCTCCGCTCGGTTTGCAGGCAGGTGATCCGCCGGGGTTCGAACCCTGACAGACCGGCGGTCGAGGTGCTCCGTATCGCCAGGATCGACCCTGTGTCGGGGATTGGTAGGTGCGTTTGCTCGAAAAAACGGGCCAGTGCGTGGCCTTGAGCGTTCTCGGAGGGGGCTGGCATGTGTTGCGGCGGGGTTAGATGGAGAGAGGCCGATGTCGGTTGGCAGGGTGGATCAGGAGCAAGAGGCGCGCGCCGGAGGATCGCTATAATGCGCGCTCGTCATCATATGGAGTTCCCCATGAGCCAATTCGACAACGTCAGCGTACTGACGCAGGCCAATGTTTATTTCGACGGCAAGTGCGTCAGCCATACCGTGATCCTCGGCGACGGCAGCCGCAAGACGCTGGGCGTGTTGTTGCCGTCGACGCTGACTTTCAGCACCGGCGCCCCCGAAACCATGGAAATCACCGGCGGAACTTGCCGTGTGCGTCTGGACGGCCAGGGCGAATGGACGTCCTACTCCGCTGGACAGTCGTTCTCCGTTCCTGCCGACAGTCGCTTCGATATCGAAGCGCTCGACGTCGTGAACTATATCTGTCATTTCGGCTGAGACCAGCCGCTAAAAGCCGAGCAGCGCGAGGATGAGCGTCGTCAGCACGACCGCGAGTATCCAGGCCAGAGGCACGGTGATCAGGACTGCCGCCGTGCCGGCGGCGATCTTCCGCGGCAGGCTCAGAGGCTGCCACCAGCGGTTGAACCGATCGAGCGCCTGCTGCCACCAGCCCAGGGCTTGTTCCTTTTTCTGCTCGCGCCAGGTCGGCCATTCCGCCTTGGCAGCGCGAGCGAGTCGCGTGCCGCGCCGAATCGAGATGAAGAGCAGGGCCAGAAAGACGAAAAGCCCTGTCCAGGCCGTCGCGACCTGGCCGTAGTAGTGACCGAACCCCAGTGTCTCGCTAAAGATGTGCTCGAGTTCCTGTTCGGCGAACTCGATCGCCGTAATGAGGACCTCTTCAAGGATCGGCCAGGTGATGTCGAACGCGAAAATCAACGCGGCGGCGATCACCGCCAAAAGGCCGTAGAAGACCTTTCTGGCGGTGGCCAGCCACTGCTTGCGCTGCGAGGAGCGCCGCGTCGATAACGGAATTCGCATGCGTGCGACTCGTGACTGTCGTCGGGGCGGCAGGGCCGCCCCGCGGTGGGGGCGGACCGGTTAGCCGGCCTTCAATGCACTCAGCACTTCATCCAGCATCTTCTTGGCGTCCCCAAACAACATCCGGTTATTGTCCTTGTAGAACAGCGGGTTGTCTACGCCAGCATAGCCCGATGCCATCGAGCGCTTCATGACGATCGAGGTTTTCGCCTTCCAGACTTCCAGCACCGGCATGCCGGCGATCGGGCTGTTCGGGTCGTCCTGTGCCGCCGGGTTGACGATGTCGTTGGCGCCGATGACCATCGCGACATCGGTTTCCGGAAAGTCCTCGTTGATTTCGTCCATCTCCATGACGATGTCGTAAGGCACTTTCGCCTCTGCCAGCAGCACGTTCATGTGCCCCGGCATGCGGCCGGCGACCGGGTGGATCGCGAAGCGCACGTCGACGCCCTTGTCGCGCAGCAGCTTGGTGATCTCGAACACCGTGTGCTGGGCCTGGGCGACCGCCATGCCGTAACCCGGCACGATGATCACATGGCCCGCGTCGCGCAGCAGCTCGGCCGTGTCCGCGGCGCTGATCGGCTGCACTTCACCTTCCGGCTGGGCACCTGCCGCGGCCGGAGCCCCGCCCTCGGTGCCGAAACCGCCGGCGATGACCGACAGGAAGTGGCGGTTCATCGCGCGGCACATGATGTAGGAAAGGATCGCGCCGGAGGAACCGACGAGTGCGCCGGTCACGATCAGCAAGTCGTTGGACAGCATGAAGCCGGTGGCCGATGCGGCCCAGCCCGAGTAGCTGTTTAGCATCGAGACGACGACCGGCATGTCGGCGCCGCCGATGGCCATGACCATGTGGATGCCGAACAGCAGCGCGATCGCCGTCATGATGCCGAGGTAGATCAGGGCTGTCTGACCGTCCGCGTGGAGGAACAGGGCGCCGACGTAGATCACGCCGATCAGTCCGGCCAGGTTCAGCCAGTGCCGGGCCGGCAGCAGCATCGGCTTGCCGCTGATCTTGCCGGACAGCTTGCCGAACGCGATCACCGAACCGGAGAAGGTCACGGCGCCGATCAGGATGCCGATGTACATCTCGACTTCATGAATCGTCTTCTCTACCCCTTCTAGGCTGATCGTCGTGTCAAAGAAGTTCGCGTACCCGACCAGCACCGCGGCCAGACCGACCAGGCTGTGCATCAGTGCGACCAGTTCGGGCATTTCGGTCATCTTGACCTTGGCCGCGGCGAACAGGCCGATGCCGCCGCCAAGGGCCATCGCGATGACGAGCGGCAGGTAGCTGGTGACCTTCGGCCCGAGCACGGTCGCCAGGATCGCGATCGCCATGCCGACCATGCCGTACAGGTTGCCGCGCCGCGCCGTCTCCGGATTGCTGAGGCCGCCCAGGCTCAGGATGAACAGGATGGTGGCTCCGATATACGAAACCGACATCAAACCTTCGCTCATGGTGTTCCCCTTATTTCCTGAACATGCGCAGCATGCGCTGCGTGACCGCAAAGCCGCCGGCCATGTTGATACTGGTCAGTACGACCGCGAGTCCCGCCAGCACGAGCATCAGCGTGCCCGGGGAGGAG
Source organism: Methylolobus aquaticus (assembly GCF_054172105.1). Lineage (NCBI taxonomy): Bacteria > Pseudomonadati > Pseudomonadota > Gammaproteobacteria > Methylococcales > Methylococcaceae > Methylolobus > Methylolobus aquaticus. Next base: position 53,770 of record NZ_JBSYXP010000007.1, on the reverse strand, counting down.
ATCTGGATCAGCGCGCCGATCGCGATGATGCTGCTGATGGCGTTGGTCACGCTCATCAGCGGCGTGTGCAGCGCGGGCGTCACGTTCCAGATGACCATGTAGCCGACGAAGCAGGCCAGCACGAACACCGTGAAATGCTCCAGAAAGGCGGCCGGTGCCGTTGCGCCGATGAAACCGAACACCAGTGCTACAGCGGCGATGGCCAGGCTGGCCGATAGCCAGGTCGGTATGGCCGGCTCCTTGGCCTTGGGTGCCACGACGGGACCGGCTGGCGTGGCCATCTTTTGTGTCGGGGCCGCCGAGATCTTGGGGGGCGGGGGCGGCCAGGTGATGCTGCCCTCCTTGATCACGGTGGTGCCGCGGATTACTTCGTCATCCATGTTGACGTTCAGCGTGCCGTCCTTGCCGGGGCACAGTTCCTCGATCAACCGCAGCAGGTTGGTCGCGTAGAGCTGGCTGGACTGGCGTGCGAGCCGGCTGGGCAGGTCGGTGTAGCCGATGATCGTGACGCCGTGCCGGACGACGACCTGACCCGGGACCGTCAGTTCGCAGTTGCCGCCCTGTTCGGCGGCCATGTCGACGATGACGCTGCCGTCCTTCATCGACTCGACCATGCCGGCCGAGATCAGTTTGGGCGCGGGTTTGCCCGGAATCAGCGCGGTCGTTATGACGATGTCGCACTCGATGCACTGACGCGCGATCATCTCGCGCTGGGCCTTCTGGTAGCCCTCGCTCATGAGCTTGGCATAGCCGCCGACGCCGCCACCTTCCTCCTGGTAGTCGACCTCGATGAACTCGGCGCCCATGCTCTTGACCTGGTCCTTGACCTCCGGGCGGGTGTCGGTCGAACGCACGATTGCGCCGAGACCGCCGGCCGCGCCGAGTGCCGCGAGACCGGCCACGCCCGCGCCGATGATGAAGACCTTGGCCGGCGGTACCTTGCCGGCGGCCGTGATCTGACCGGTGAAGAACCGACCGAAATGGTGGGCTGCCTCGATCACGGCCCGGTATCCGGCAATGTTCGCCATCGAACTCAGGGCATCGAGCTTCTGCGCCCGGGAGATGCGCGGTACGCTGTCCATGGCCAGCACGGTTGCCTTCTTGGCGGCGAGCCGGTCCATCAGTTCGGGATGCTGGGCCGGCCAGATGAAGCTGATCAGACAGCTGCCCTCGCGCAGCAATTCGACTTCGTCCGCCGCGACCTCAGGCTGACTTTCGGGCGCTCGCACCTTCAGAATGATGTCCGACGTTTTCCATAGCGTCTTGGCATCGTCGACTATGGTTGCCCCGACCTGGCGAAATGCGTCGTCAGGCAAGTCGGCGTGTTCGCCGGCGCCGGTCTGAATGGCGACCGTGAAGCCCAGCTTCATCAGTTTCTCGGCCACGTCGGGCGTGGTCGCGACACGCTTCTCACCGGCGTGTATCTCTTTGGGTATCCCGATCTGCATCAACGATCTCCTCCACTCGTTATGGGTCAGGCAAAAGTCCACGCCAGTCGTCGAACCAGCGCGTCAAAGCGCGTCTCGGCGCGGACGCAGACCGGGCCAAGCTGCGGAGCCGCCGGGTTCGAGCCTCACCGCGGCGAAACCGGTCGGGGTCGGTGGGCGTCGATTTTACCCACGAAAGCGCACGCCAGCGAACAGTTTCGCCACCGGTGGCGTGTGGTTCGGTTCGAGCGAGCAGGCGGCGCTTGGCCAGGGCGCGCCCGACAAAATCGGTGGACTCCTCGCAGCGGGCGGTGCGACGCACTGCAGGGCAAGTTTTCGCGAAGGCGGGGCGGGTGATGATTCGCGTCAATGCGCAGCGCACGAGATGCGCCTGCTGTGCGCTGTGCACACTAAGCGCCTGCATGGTGGGTCAGAACGACACGGCAAACCCGAGCATGCTGATCGTCGAGGGCGTGAACTTCGTCGTACCGGCGCTGACCTGACCGTAAAGGGCGAAACGCCGGTTGGCGGTCCAGATGAAACCGGCGCCGACGGCATTCTGCTTGACGTCGTCGTAGAAACTCCGCGGCACGGTTACGTTGGGCAGTCGCGGCAGCGACATCGCGTTGTAGAAGCCGTGGATGAATACGGCGAAGTCCTCGTCGAACAGATCGCGTTGCAGGGCCCACTGGAAACTGAACTCCCACACGTTGACACCGTCGCTGGCCTGGACCCGCGTGGCACCGAGGTTGTATTCGAAGTCGATCTCGAACGGCAGGGATTGGTCGAAGTTGAACGTGAACGACGGTTGGGTGCCGGCATTGAACGGGGCGGTTCCGAACCACTGGGTCAGCAGGTAGGCTTCGAATCCGGCCGCCGGGAGGTAATAGTCGGGTTTCTCGGTCCAGAGCTGGATCTTGGTGTCGAAGGCGATCGGCGCAAAGCCCGCGGAGCTCCTGGCGCCTCCTATCCAGCTCGGGCCATTGCCGAACAGGCGGAGTTCGATGTCGTCGGTCAGGCCGTAACGCAACAGGTATTCGGCGTTGTACTGGACCGGTTGTCCGGCCGCGGTACCGTAGAACGTGAACGGCGACATCTCGATGTACGCGCGTCCGGTCGGAAGCGTGAAGGCGCTGTTCGGGAAATTGGCGAGGTCGGGGCCGGGGTTGGCAATGTCCGGTTCCGAACGCCAGCGTTCGATGTTCTCCGGCAAGCGCGCCCGGGAACGATTGTAGCGACCGCGAAAAAAGGTCTGCCTCGCATCGCTCGCCTGTTCCTGTGCGAGGGTGCTAAGGCCATAGCGCGCAGCAAAGGTTCGAGGCGGCGGAGGCGGGTCGGACGACCGGGCACGGTTTCGTGCCTGGTTCCACAGAGTCTTCGCTTCGATACGGCCGTACTCGCGAAAACTCGCGCAGCAGATCAGCCGGTCCTTTTGCGTTGAGGGCGTCGTGGCCGCGTCCGCGGCTCGGTACGTGTCGGTTGGGGCCTGAGGTGCGGCCGTTGCAGGTGGTGAGTGTATCGCAGTGGCCGTCGCCGGTCCGGTCAGTGCGGCGAGCAGCACCAGGGTGGCGCGGTCGTTGTTGCAGGGGTGTCGCGATGCGGTATTCACGTCACTCGAGCAACGGCAGTTCCTCGGCGATACCCGCCTCGACCGCCGCGCGGATCTTCGATTCGAGCTGGTAGTACCGCGCCAGTTTGCGGATCGGCAGCACTTTCTCGAATCGCGGCAGATAAGTCCGGCGCAGCCGGTTGCGCTCCTCCTCGATCTTCAGGCGATTGAGCAGGATTTTTTTGGCCATGCTGTCCGACATCGCGTCGAAGTTTTCGCCGAACTCGGCGATCAAGGCTCTTCGGCGCTCAGTCAGACGGGTGAGATCGCGCTCGTACTCCTCGTACAGGGGCCAGAATGCCCGTGATTCGGCGGCCGTCAACGCCAGGTTCTCGGTGATCAGGCGACGGCGGTCACGGTGGTAGCGGTCAGTCAGCTCTGCCAGCGGGTCGGCGGTCTGGGCCCGTGGGCTGTCGTTCATCCCGCTGCCGGCTGCAATCAGGAGCAGGACACCCCAGATGCCGGGCACGCCTTTCACCGGCAGGATCTGTGTCGGCGCCCGGTGGTTAGCGGCGCGATCGCCGCGGGTAGCGCCGTTCCAGATCATCGAGGAAGCGGTTGATCTGACGGATGCTGCCCTTGAAGACGCCCGGCGCATGCCCGCTGAGCCACCGCTCCGCGTGCTTGTTGGTCGCGGGACTGACGATCAATCCTCCGATCAGCAGGAAGGGCACGCCGAGTACGCCTGGCATTACCACGCCGACCACGCCGGCCGTCATCAGCAACCAGCCGACATCGCGTGGCAGTTTCTGCAACCGCTCCGCGGTCTGATGGTCCACCGACAGGGTTTCCAGCACGTGTTCAAGCGCCTGCGCGCCCTCTACCTGCCCGGTGGAGGCACCGATTGAGACGTTCCCGGCATCTGGCGGTCGCAGAGCACCCGAGTCCCCTACCGGCGCTGTGCCCCCTGAGTTCTTCCGGCGCGCGGCGGATCGCTTGCTTCCGTTTTCAGCCTTTTTCGTGTTCATCGAGTGCCCGGCGAGGAAAGGAAAGTCGGGTTGAGGGATGCATGCGCAGTGCCCCTGAATCGATCACGTCGGCCTGGGTCGCCGCTGATATCCGGTCAGCGTACGCGGACGTTCCGCGCGAGTCGCCGCGGGAAGCAGCGGAAAACGCGGCAGCCGTCGCTGCGCGCCGCTTCGGCGGTAACGGGCCCAGGCACCGCACAATCAGGATGCGGTGCGATCACGTGACCATCGGTGCTCGTGTCGTTAAGGACGGTCGCGGCGCGGTTGCAAACATTCGTTGCAGCCGACGATCGACATTCATCACTCCGACGTTGGCGACGATGTTCGCTGCGATTCCGTTGAATACCCCGGCAAACCCGCCGGCGACACAGAGCAAATTCGGGATCAACGCCATCCGTGAAGCGCTCAGGACCTCCGGGTCGTGGCGGCGTGCCAGCTCGACCAGGTCGGCCAAACGCTCGCAGGAACGCCCCAACACGACCATGTCCCCTTCCGTGTCAAGACGATCCAGGCCATCCGTCGCGACCGAAACATGGGCGGCCTCGGACAGCTCCCACTGTCCCGCAACGCGCCCGATATACACTGGCCTGATGCCACGCCGTCGCAACCCCTCGAGGAAGCGAATCCGTCCCGCCGTATCGAGTTCGCTGCCCCACAGCGGGATACCGAGCCGATGGGCCAGCGCTGCCGTCTCTTGCTCGGTACCTGCCGAGACGACGAAGGTCTCCAGGCCCGCCTTCCGCAGACGATGAATCGCAGCCGCCGATCTAAGCCGGGAGCCCAGGCGAAAAGCCAGCCGAGCCACCTCGTGCCCGTCGATTTCCGCTATCAGTTCCGGGATGTCGGAAGGCTGATCCGGCGGCGCGTCCATCAGCCCGATGACGTGCTCACCCAAGCGGACTTCCAGACGACCTTCTTGGAGAGACAGCAGGGAGGGCTGGCGGACGGCCAGGCCGCGTTCGCGACAGGCGTCTGCCAGCGCCAGAGAGCGCTCATCGCCGAGAAATAAGGCGGCGCCGGCGACATGTCGCAGGAGCGTGTCGCCGTCGGCCAGACGGCTCCGCATTCCGGCGAGTTCAACACCACATTCCGTCAATAGCGGGTCGTCGCCGTCGAACACGATGAACCCGCTCTCCCCCAAGCGTTGAATCGAGGCACCGCTCCGCACCAGTACGCCGGATTCCAGCGCAGCACGTATTGTGTGCAAGGTCACCATTGGTACTGCCAGGACGGGGCCGCTAATCCAGTCCTGGCGCAGAATCGGGCCCATGGTCGTGAGCCCGCCGCCAGCGACGAACCCCACCCCGGCCGTCACCAAGGTCGGCAGAACAGCCTGTTCGGTGATCTGGACAGAGCGCCGGCGCAACGTGGCATCGCCGGTAAATCCGCTCGCGACCGAGGCGAAGTTCGCTGCAATGCGCGCGCCCACCGTATCCGTTCCGGCACGTACGACCTTGACCCCGAGTTGCCCGAACAGCAGCCTCGACCCCGCGAGGACTGTGTCGCCAATGGACTTGCGGACCGGAAACCGAGCACCGCTGACGGCTGCTTCGTCGACCAGGGCCTCGCCTGCGATGACTTCACCGTCGACCGCAATTCCTTCCGCGGCCGTGACCTGGATCTGGTCTCCGGCTCGAAGCCTCGCCGCCGGCACGGACACCCAGCCTTCATCCGCCGTGAGGACCTGCACCCGTTCCGGCAGCGCCAGGGACTCGCCCAACAGACGTCGCGTCTCATCGTCCAAGCGCTTCTGCGAGCGCCGCTGCCAATAACGCAAAGACCAGTCGGTGAGCGCTGCGGCTACGACTTGTCCGGATGCGAGCGTGCAGACCAGCAGCGAAATCCGCGCCAGCGGCACGCCGGCCTTGCCCTGGCTCAGATTGCGCACCGCCTCCCAGGCGGTACTGAGGTTGATCGCGACCAGGATGCTTGCCGCAACGGGTGTTGCCAACGGCAACAGCAGTTCGCCAACGGTGCCGAGTCCGAGAGTGGTGTTGGAGATGCCGAACGTCACCTCCTTGGCGTTGGCGCATCGAGCCGGTGGTGCGGAATTGACCAACTGTATTTCAATCGACCGCACGATCCGGGCCGCGTCGATGCGGAGCGGATCGAACTGCACGCCCAGCGCTCCGTCCCCGTTCTGCGTTACGACCTCCAGCACACCGGGGATGGCCTGAAGCGTGCACCGCACGCGCGGCAGGATACCGCTACTCGTTTCCGCCAACCTCCGGTGGGAAAAGAGCAACGCACCGGGTTTCGCGGCAATGATCCGCAGCGTCGTGATGAACGCGTCGGCACGGCTAAAAGTCACACATTCGTCAGCCGACCATGGGGGAATCGTCGCTTCGTCCAATGCGCCCGCGTCTGAGCCGATGACAGCAGCCAAGCGGGCCAAAAAGGCGTCGCGCCGTTCATCCGGCACTTGGTAAGTGAGTCTCGCCTCGCTGCGCTGGGGATCCAGCGTCAGAGATCGCACTTCCTGCAGTTGCATCGCGCGGCGTGCGAACCGGCGCGTGTGAACCTGCTGCAACGGGCTGAACACATGGGTGTCACGCAACGTGACCGTGTTGGCCTGGTAATGGACCCGAACAGTCATCGAGTTTTCTTCACTCCGGTCCCGCTACTCGATACTGAACGGTTTAAGTCGGCCCGAGGCGACCAGATCGTCGAGTTCCGCGACGACGTGTTTGTCTTCCGCATCGAGTACGTTGTAGAGATCGCGCAGTTTGCGGCGCCGGCGGCTGATTTCGAAGCCGAGTGCGCCGAGCAGCGCGATACCGAAAACGGTCGTGAGTGCGTGATTGAACTGTTCCACGAGTATCTCCGTAAGCCTTGAACGGGAATGAGCCGAGTCGAGCGTTGCAGCCGATGCGGGACTGGGCAATGTCGCAGTGGTCAGCCGAGCATCGCCTCGCCGCCTTCGCGCAGGATCTCGATGGCGCCCTTGAGGCCCGCGCGGTGCAATTGCTCCTTGACGACGTCCTCGATGTTGGCGCCGTGGCGATGCACGGCGAGCAGGTGCAGGAACTTCCGCAAACCGGCAACGGCGGTCACCGGGTCCTTGACCAGGCCCATGTTGAGGTGAAAGCCGTGATATTCGCCGTCGCCGCTGGCGCCTCGGGCGTGCAGGTCACGCGCGAGCAGGATCGGATCCTTGCCGATCAGGTGCGGATGGCGACGCATCAACGCGGTCGATTGCTCCTGATCGAGGATGAACAGCGGGTCGTCGTTCTGGAACCGTGTGATCATCTCGATGTTCTCGCGGATGACACGGGCCGCGGCTGAATTCCAGCCGGAGTCGATCAGGAAGAAATGGAACCGCGGGCCCGCAGTGCTGTCGCTTTCGGCAACCGCGGCCGATGTGTCAGGGACGGCCTGGGCGGTCGCTGTCGCGCGGCTGCGACGCGTGCGACTGCGGGTCTTGTCGAAAAGCATGTCGTCTTGTTGCGTCATGTTCGGTGAGTCCTCTGCTGCTGGAGATTACCGTGTCTGCCTTCACTGGTGGCCCATAGTGGCCTCTTCGTCGATGGGGGGCGCGCCGCTGGTCGCTTTACGCCTCTTGAAGCAGTCGTTCTTCTTCCGCTCCGGCATCGTAGCCCGCGGCCTTCAGTTCCAGTTCCAGTTGATGACGACGCTCGGCCTCGAGCAGCGCGACCTTGCGCATCGGCCAGATTCCATTGGCCAATGCGGCCAGCGCCGCGACGTTGTTGGTCAACACCGACGCGCCGATACCGAAGCCCAGCGTGAACACGCCCGCCACGCACGCCACGTTTGGGGCGATGATCATCGCCCAGCTGCGGGCGATGTTGGCATCGAGCGCGCGCGAAATGTCCCGCAATTCGCACAGTTTACCGAGACTTTGTTCCAGAAAGACGATGTGGGCGGTGTCGGTCGCGATCGACGTCGCGCCGCGCAGCGAGATCGACACATTCGCCTTCTTCAGTGCAATGGAGTCGTTGATGCCGTCGCCGACGAAACAGACCTTGCGCCCCTCTTGCTGTAACCGTTCGACGTAATCGGCCTTGTCGGCCGGAAGCACCTGCGCGAAGTAGCGGTCCATGCCGAGTTCCTCGGCCAGCCGCTTGGTCGGCGCTTCGTGATCCCCCGAGATGATGGCCAGATGCTTGATGCCGCGTTGCCGCAATCCGGCGATGATGTCCTTGACCTCGGGCCGCAGTGCCGCGCGCAGTTCGAGCGCGCCGCCGAGCTGATCATCGATGCCGACCATCACCATGGTATCGCCGTCCTCGTGCACGGCATCGAGTTTGGCCTCGACCGAGGGCGGGATCGGGAGCCCCTCCATTTCCATGTAGCGTTTGCTGCCCACCCGGATCGTGCGGCCTTCCACGACGACGCGGATCCCGTAGCCCACCTGATACTGGGTATCGTCGGTGGCCGGCAGATCCAGGCCCTGCTCCTGTGCCCGGTGGAGGATGGCCAGCGCGATCGGGTGGTGGAACTTGCGCTCCGCGGCCGCGGCATAGCGCAGTACATCGTTCGCAGCGTGTCCGTTCGCGGTCACGATGTCGCCGACCTCGGGACGTTCTCGGGTCAGCGTTCCGGTCTTGTCGAACAGCACCGTGTCGATCTCGTTCATAAGTTCGAGCGCACGCCCGTCCTTGACCAGGATGCCGTTCTGCGCGCACAGCGCCAGTGACGACAGCATCGCCAGGGGGGCGGCCATGCGGATGCCGGTTCCCAGATCGCTGTTCAGCACGGCAACGGCCCCGAACGGTCCCATCGCGGCATAGGCGAGGCCACCGACCGCGAGTGTGGGGATGACCGCCATGTCGGCCAGGCGCTCGCCCTTGTGTTGGGAGGTCAGCTTGTAGCCAGCCGTGTCGTTCAGGATCTGGCTGATCTTGGATGAGGCGGTTTCGCTGCCCGCCTGTTCGACCGAGACGAAGATTTTCCCGGCGACGAGTATCGTCGAGGCGAAAACACGATCGCCAACGCCTTTCTCGGCAGGAGTCGATTCACCGGTCAGCGCATGCTGATCGATCATCGCCATCCCTTCGACGATGTGGCCGTCGACCGGGACCATGTCGCCGGTGTGGACGGCGACGATGTCGCCTTGTGCGACGCGGTCGAGCGGCACCTCGATCTCGACCCCGTCCTGAACCAGCCAGACGAAGCGTGGCTGCTTGCCGAAGGCATTCAGCAGCAGCTTCTTCGAGTTGTCCTCGGTTTTCTTGACCAGCAGCCGGCCGAAGGACAGACACCACGCAAGGACCGCACCCGGGAAGACCTGCAAAGTGGCAAGACAGCCCAGGACGACGATCGAATCGAGTACATCGATACCGAGCCGGCGTTCCTTGAACAGTACTTCGTAGGCGCCCTTGAAGCACGGGATCGCGGTGTAGGCAAACAGGCCCGCCGCCACGGGCAGCAGAGCCGGCACCGCTAACTGGGCCGCCGCCGCGATCGGCAGCGACACCGTGCAGATCGTCAGATCCAGATCCAGCTTGTCGAGGGCATCCTGACGTTCGGCGGTGGCCAGCGCGCCGTCCAGGATCTCGATCAGGCTCAGTGCACCGATGCGGCGTGGGTCGTAATCGATCTGCACCGTGCAACGCAGTGCATGGGTTTGATAACGGTCGACCCCCAGTACGCTGATCAATTCCCGCTCGATCGCTTCGCACAGCACGCTGCGCCGATACAGCGCCGGGTTTTTGAGTTTCAGTGAACCGGGCTTGTGCGCAATGACCTGCCAGCCGGTCACTACATGTCCGTAGCGGTGATAGCGAACCACCCCATGACGGTCGGTCACGTTGGCGATCGGCGCGACCGTGATGGCGCGCGACGGCTTACCGGCACCTTCGGCTTTTGTTGCGTCCGGGGACGCAGCGCCTTCCCGTTCCAGGCAATCGGCAACCCTTGCGAGAACTTCCCGGGCGGAATGGCGGGCCGGGTCGTAATGCAGGTCTGCGCTCGCCTGCTGGCCATTGACGATCGTGACGCTCCGCAGCACTTCCGCGCTGAACGCGCGCCTGAGGAACCGGTGGCTCAGGGGATTGTCGGGGGTTCCGAACAACAATCGACTGGTGACGCGGACAGTGCCGTGACTGGGTAGAGTGATCGCTACGTCGACATGGCCGGACAGATCGACCGGCGTGGCGCGCTCGCGCATGGTGATTTCTCTCGCTGGTTGGATACGAGGCAGCCAGCGCCGTTACCGTTTCGAGTGCCGGTCGTCACTGGCGTGCTGGGCTGCGCGGTTGGCTTTCGCGCCAACACGGGGCCGCGGTTTGGGGCGACGGTCAGGCCTCGCTACTGGCGTCAAGCGGACTCGAGACCGCCTTGGCTTCGTTGAGGGCGTCCAGCGCAGCTCGTCCGCCATCGATGAAACCCTCGACGATCGGGTTGTCTTGCGGGATTGATTTCGCGACGAAGACCGTCGCGTAGACGATACCGTACGAAATCATGTAGGAACTGGTGTACGCGAAGCGTGAAATGGAATTCGCCGCACCCGCGCTGGCGTCACGCAGTTTTTCGCGCGCCTTGGCGGCGTCGTCCGACGCCTGTTCGACGGCATCGCGCATGGCATCCGAAATCGAGCGGAGCGGGTCTGCTTCGCCGGTCGCGGTTTGGGTTGTTTGAGACATAATCCGACGCTTCCTGGCAAGGGTTATTGAAAAACGAAAGGGTGGCAATCGCGCCCGGCATAAAACCGGTTGATTCAGTAGGTATCCCGCACATGCTTCGGGAACGGTATGACGCAGATTATCGATAGCTTACGTTGCCGAGTTGTGAAAGTGAAGCATGCTTCGGCTGGCCTCGGCTATCGGAAAAGCGCAGTAAATCCGACGCCGGTTTCCCTTTTCTCTTGCCGCTGCTGAGGGGACGATCATGCTCACGGCGCACGGTGTTTGCTTCGCCGCGGTTCCTCAGCAAAGCAGCCGCGGTCCCGTTTCGCCGGCGGCGCGCGCGCTGTCCGGTACGTGCGGTATCGCCCCAGGAATCTGGTGGTGTCCGGCGCTGTGAGATACTCGGGCCCACTGCGGCAGAATTTGCCGCGGCTGTCGTCGGGCGGTGCCTGGTCAATAGTTTCGCATGCTTCCTGCGTGGCGGCGTCCGAAACCCGCCCCAGTGCAGGTGAACGGTCCGGATCGATTGGTGGCAGTGAATCGCGAATTCATCGATATCAGGATAGAGGCAAACGATGCAGACCAGCGTGCGATATGAGTCCGGGCGATTATGGGTTGCCGATGGTCGTGTATTCCGGTCCGGGCGCATCCGTCTGGCGCAGGCCTTGATCGACGAACTCATGGCAGAGACCGCCGTGCGTTCGGTAGAACTGGACCTGACCAGCGGAACCTGCCGGATTCGCTGGAACACACCTGAGATCTCGGCGGCCGAGGCGGCGGCTACCTACACCACTGCGCTGGCTGCGGCGCGTCTTGCAGAGGTGACCGCCGGCGTAAGCGGGTGTTGCGGTGACCGCAAGGGTGAGTCGCTGTGGCTCGCCTGTCGGCTCGACAACGGCGTCTTGCTGGCACGCGGCGAGGCCATCCAGTCCGGTCGGCTCCGCTTGCGCGTCGTGGGAGTGCCTGACGGGTATCCGTGGGCCGATGTCGTGCGCTCGTCGCTTGCGCAATGTCCACGGATAACGTCGGTTCGGACGCGGCATTGGCGGTCACGGCTGGAACTCGATTTCGATAGTGATCGGCTGACCCGCGCCCAGGTGCTGGATGCATTGACAGTCGCGTGGCGGACGGCGGGCGTCAAGGCACGGCCCGCGCCGATCGCATCGAGCGAACTGATCGCTCGGGGGCCCCGCCGTTGGGTTTACCTGGCGCTCGGCGTTGGCAGTTTCGGCCTGGCCGTGTTGGGTTTGTTGTTGCCCGGTGTTCCTACGGTACCGTTTCTGCTGGCCAGCAGCTATTTCCTGGCCCGTTCATCGCGCCGCCTGCATCGACGCCTGCTCGATTCCCGGGTCTTCGGCCGCCTGCTGCGCGAATGGCGGACGTATCGAGCGTTGAGTCGTGAGTCCAAGCGCCGATTGGCCGGCTTCGTCGTGACCGCAATCGTGATCTCGACGGTGTTTGCGCCGCTGAATCCGGCGTTGCTGATGACGGTCGCAGCGATGGCGGTCTTGAGCCTGTACGGGATTCACAGCCTCCCTGAACTGGCTTCGAGAGCGTCGCCAGCGCCGGCCTGAACACGTGCCAACGCTGCGGCGTTTAAGGGTTCGACTCAGGTCGTCGTGGACCCGCGCCCCGGGTGATGACGGCTTCCTCCTCTTCGCCCAACCGAACCGCTCGGTTGCAACGTTCGCTCACGGTGCTGCTGGAACTTGGCCTGAAATCCTGACACAGGCTGGCCGGGGAGTGTGGCGGTGAGTACGGATATGCCCTTCATGGGGAATTGATCGCGAAGCGGCACCCTCCCGTTGTACTGTTGCGTGCAGTTGGGCATTCCCCGCAGTGCTTGAGTCAAGGTACGCACTGCGGTAATTCGGCGTTGGCGAGATCCTCGCTTATGCCTCGGAATCCGCGCGGCACCGTTCGAATGGCATGGGTCTCGCATAGATGCAAGATTGGTCGCGTCAGGGCCGCGTGATGGGCCTCGGTGCCGACTGGAAAACCCGCTAAGGTAATCAACGAATCAAGGGGACGTAAAAAGGGATGTTAGCCAAGCGGTTATTGGTTCAGAGACAAGTCGGGGCGATTTCGCATGACACCCGCTGGAAGCAATGCACGCAGCATGATCTGCGCCTCGTTTGGGCGATCGTGTGCGGCCTGGGCTCAATGGCGCCGGCACCGGCAAGCGCCCATCGCTTGTCCAAGTCGCAACTACAGGCCCAGAACCTCGACGCCGAGCAGGAACAGGCCGCGGCCGGAAAGCCCAAGCCCCGGACGGCAAGCCCCACGGTGACCGCGACACCCGTTGTAGCCGCTGGCTCCAAGTCGACACCGGCGGCTGCCAACCCGGTTGGCGCTACGGTCAAGCCGGAGGTCGCTCCCGGTCCGGTACCAGATGGTCGCCCGGGAGGTGCCCGAGTCGATTCGCCGGTGGATCAGGAAAAGGAGGTGGAAGCGCCGCGGTCCACCGAAGAGCCGACCAGTCTCGAGACGGTGGAGATCCTGGGGCGGGAAACGGATCTGCTCGGAGTCACTGCCTCGGCTTCACAGGGTGTCGTGGGTCAGAACCAGTTCAAGTATCGGCCATTGCTGCGCGTCGGCGAACTGGTCGAGGTCGTGCCGGGCATGATGGCGACGCAGCACAGCGGCTCCGGCAAGGCCAACCAGTATTTTCTTCGCGGCTTCAATCTCGACCATGGCACCGACTTCGCCACCTGGGTCGACGGCGTGCCAATGAACATGCCGACCAATGCCCACGGCCAGGGCTACATGGACTTGAACAGCATCATCCCCGAGTTGATCGACCGAGTAGAGTACGGTAAAGGACCCTATTATGCAGAACTCGGCGATTTCGCGGCGGCGGGTTATGCCAACATGCATACGCTGCACCGACTCCCCGAGGGATTCATCAAGTTCACAGGCGGGGAGTTCAATTTCTATCGCACGGTGGCGGCCAATTCGACCCGGATCGGCCCCGGCGACCTTCTCTATGGCGCGGCCTTCAACTTCTATGACGGCCCCTGGGTGCAGCCGATGGACATGAACCAGTACAACGGCTTGATCCGCTACACGATCGACGAAAGGGACTGGGGCATGTCGCTGATCGGGGTCGCCTACAACAACAACTGGACCGCGACGAATCAGATCCCGGAACAACTCGTCAAGGCCAACCTGATCGATCTCTACGGGACCCTGAATCCGACCGACGGCGGCAACTCGAACCGTTACAGCCTGGCGGCGAACGTCTGGAGCAGCGGCGACGGGTATCGCAACGAGGCCAATCTCTACACGGTCTACTACGATCTCGACCTGTACTCCGACTTCACGTTCTTTCTGAACTACCCGGTGCAAGGCGACCAGATCCTCCAGAAGGAACACCGGATGATCTACGGCGGCAACGCCTCGCAGACCTGGTTCAACAAGCTGTTCGGAACGGACATGGACAACACGGTCGGCATCCAGGTGCGGAACGACCAGATCGGCGGACTGGGGCTCGCGAATACCCAGTTCCGGGACGTGTTCAGCACCACCAGCAACGATAACGTCAACCAGATCAGCGTCGGGATCTATCTGAAGAGCGAGAACCGCTGGACGAACTGGTTTCGGACAATCGCCGGTGTCCGTGAGGATATCTACAACTTCAATGTGGACAGTCGGCTGACGCCGGAAAACAACGGCGAGCGCGCGGCGAGTTTGATGAGCCCCAAGGCCAGCCTGATCTTCGGTCCGTGGGCCGAGACCGAGTTCTACATCAACGGCGGTTACGGCTTCCACTCGAACGATGCGCGCGGCACGACCGCCCGCGTCAATCCGGTCAGCGGCGATCCGACGCATCCCGTGACGCCGCTATCGCGCGCGAAGGGCGCGGAAGTCGGTCTGCGCACGCAGTACGTCGAAGGCTTGAACTCGACGCTCGCGTTCTGGTACCTGCACAGCGATTCGGAGCTGGTCTTCGTCGGCGACGAGGGCACGACCGAGCCGAGCGATCCGGGTGATCGGATGGGCGTCGAGTGGGCCAACTACTATCAGCCCTACGACTGGCTGATGCTGGATGCCGACTTTGCTTTCACGAAGTCCTACTTCACGACGCTCCCGAGTAGCGAGAACAATATCCCGAATTCGGTCGGTCAGGTCATCACCAGCGGCGCGACGGTGTTGATGCCCTACGGCTTCTTTTCGACGGCGCGGTTGCGGCATTTCAGCAATGTGCCGCTGAACGAGGCAGGTACGGCCTACATGGGCAGTACGACGCTGGTGAACTGGAATCTGGGGTGGCAGCGAGACAATCTGAAGCTCGAACTGGGCGTGTTCAATCTGTTCGACTCCAAGGCCAACGACATCGCCTACTACTACCAGTACCGGTTGCCGAATCAGCCGCCGGAAGGCGTCGAAGGCAAGCTGATCCACCCGGTCGAGCCGCGACTCTTTCGCGGCACCATCTCGATTTCGTTCTAGAGGCGGATCATCGAAAGGGCGGCTGCCGGGTCGCCCCTCGATCAGTGGTCAGTCAGGATGGCATGCGGGGAATACGCCGCGCCAGGCCCATCGCGTGGCTGGCCAGTCGCTGTTTGGCGGCTGGCCAGCAATCCAGGGCAAACAGGCCCAGGTTGCGAGCCAGTGCGAGGGGAGCGAAACGATTCGAGAACAGTCGCACCAGGCTGTCGGTGAAGAACACGACGTTCTGTAAGTCGCGGCTGCGTGAGGCGGCATAGGCCTCCAGGAAGCCGGCGCTGCCGATGTCCTCGCCGAATTCGGTCCGGCCGATCAATCCCTCTGCCAGTTGCGCAGCATCGCGCAACCCCAGGTTGAACCCCTGTCCGGCGACCGGATGCAGTTGATGGACGGCGTTGCCGATCAGGACCACCCGCCGGTCGGTCATCCGGTCGGCGCGGATCAACTTCAGGGGGAAGGCCTGGCGCGGCGTGGCGATGCTTAAGCGGCCGACCCAATGGCCGAAGGTTTCCTGCAGCATGGCCAGGAACTGTGCTTCCGGCAGACTCCGGAGGTCCTCCGCATCGTGATGGCTCAGGGTCCAGACCACGGAGCAGCGCTTGCGTTCGATGGGCAGCATGGCCAGCGGACCCGAGGCCGTGAAACGCTCGTAGGCCGTGTTGCGGTGGTCTCGCTCCGTGGCGACTTCCAGCACGATTGCCGTCTGGCCATAGTCTCGAACCGTGCTGCCGATATCCAGCAACTTGCGCACGCTGGAATCCCCGCCGTCGGCGCCGACGACCAGCCGTGTCGTCAGGTTCAGGGTGTCGTCGCCCTGTCGAAGCGTTACGCAGATTCGGTCGTCGCCGGCCTTGAGGCCGATCAGTCGAGCCTGCTCGAGCAGGTCGGCCGGCGCGTCGTGCAAGGCCCCGATGACCGCTTCTTCGATCGCACGGGCAGTGGCGACATGGCCCAATGCCTTGACGCCCTCGCGTTCGGCGTTCAGGCGGGTCTTCCCGAAGTGGCCGCGATCGGATACGTGGATGTGCCGGATCGGCGTGGCGTCCGGTTCTATGGCAGCCCAGACGCCGAGGCGCTGGAGGATTTGCACCGACCCTTCGGCGAGTGCCAGGGCGCGTGCTCCGGCCGGTGAGGCCCGCCGCTGGGCTTCGCTCTGGGCATCGACGATGGCGATGCGGAGGGGCGCGTATCGCAAGGCCAACGCCAGGCTGCTGCCGACGAGCCCGCCGCCGATGATGACCAGGTCGTAGTCGAAGCCGCTCATGAGTGCATAAAGGCTTCAATCTCGTCGACGGCCTTCGGCGCCGCGCCCGTCAGCACCTCGTGCCCCTTCTCGGTCACGAGCACGTCGTCTTCGATGCGAATGCCGATGCCCCGCCAGCGCGGGTCGACGTCGGTACAGTCGGCCGGAACGTAGAGGCCCGGCTCGACGGTCAGGACCATGCCGGGCTCGAAGGGTCGCCACGCGTCGTCCGTGCGGTAATCGCCGACATCGTGTACATCCATGCCCAGCCAATGTCCCGTCCTGTGCATATAAAACTTCTTGTAGGCCTCGTCCTTGATCAGGGCGTTGACCTTGCCCTCCAGCAGGCCCAGGGAAACGAGGCCCTTAGTGAGCACCCGGACCGCGGTGTCATGCGGATCATTCCAGTGATTCCCCGGTTTGACGGACTTGATGGCGGCGAATTGTGCTTCCAGCACGAGTTCGTACAAGCTCCGCTGCGGGTCGCTGAAACGGCCGTTGACCGGAAACGTGCGCGTGATGTCCGCTGCATAGTTGTCATGCTCGGCGCCGGCGTCGATCAGCAGCAGATCGCCGTCGCGCAGCAGGTCGCGGTTGTCGGTGTAATGCAGCACGCAGGCATTCTCGCCGCCGGCAACGATGCACGGATAGGCTTGCGAGCGCAGGCCATGTCGGGTGAACTCGTGCACCAGTTCCGCCTCGATTTCATACTCGTAGCGGCCCGGACGGCAGGCCCGCATCGCACGTTTGTGGGCCGCGACCGAGACTTCGGCCGCACGGCGCATGGTCTTGATCTCAGCCGTGCTCTTGACCAGCCGGAGTTCGTGCAGCAGGTGTTCGAGCGCGACGAACTCGAAGGGTGCGCGGACGCCGGCCCGTGCCTTGGCACGCACGGCGTTCACGGCGGCCATGACGTGGCGGTCGAGGTCGTCGTCCCGCCCGATCGCAAAGTAGACGCGCTCGCGGTTCTCGATCAGATCCGGCAGGGCTTTCTGCAATTCCCCGATCGGGAGCGCCTCGTCGGCACCGTAGCCTTCGCGCGCGCCTTCCAGTCCAGCGTTGCGGCCGACCCATACGGCGAGTTTTTCGTCATGTTCGCGGCAGAACACGACGTACTCGCCCTGCTTGCGGCCGGGCGCCAGAACGGCGATCGAATCGTGCTCGTTGAAGCCGGTCAGGTAGTAGAAATCGCTGTCCTGCCGAAAAGGGTACTCGACGTCGCGATTGCGGATGCTCGGTGCCGCGCTGGCGATGATGGCGACGCTGCCTTTGGGCATGAGTCGCATCAGGCGCTTGCGGCGCTGCTTGAATTCGTTCCGGGGGATCATTGGTGGGGTCAGTGGATGCGCGCGCTCGCGGGGCCTTCGCATTCGTGGCGGATCAGCTGGACGCCGATGCGGACGAACTCGGCGATTTCGACATAGTCGCTATCGTCGTCGGTGTCCTCTGCGGCTTCGAGTCGGGAGATGTCGGCAAAGTCCTTCAGTAGTTCTTCGGATTCGCTGCTCCAGGCGCGCTGTCCGGTGGTCTGGCCCAGGCCGAACAGGAAGCCGAGGCACCAGTGTCCGAGCGCCTCGGCGCGCTCGGACAACGGCTCTTCGTCATCTGGTAACAGGGGTTCGAAGCCTAGGTCGCCAGTCGCCAGTCCCTGCTGGGTCGTCGCAAACAGCGTCCGGAGAGAAGCGTCCGCGCCTTGATCAAACGGAACTTCGGTGTCGGGAAAGACTGCGGCCACCCATTGCTCGAAGGTCGAGTGGATGTCAGCACAGAGGAGACCGGTCATCGCACCATGCAACTCGGCCACGCTGGCGTCGAGGCTGTCGCTCGCCGTGAGGTGTCGCATAGCGCCGTAAGAAAGGGATTCAGCCATCCGTCAACTTGTATCGAGGCTCGGTTTTTCCTATCCTACCATTCGCGACGCGGGTGCTCCAAAAACAGGTGTTTCGCGGAATTTCCGGGAGTTTTTCGAGGCCTGATGTGACGTCGGCGCAAGGACGGCAGCCGCTCTCGCTCGCTGCGGAGGGAATCCGACTCGAACTACTGCCGCCCCCGTTTCAGCAACCGTAACGACTTACCAGCGAAGTGTTTGATCATGTCTGAATCCAATCCGCCGATCAAGGTCCAGATTCTCGGGAAAGAGTATCCCGTGGCCTGTTCGCCCGAAGAGCAGCACGAGTTGCTGATCGCCGCGCGCTATCTGGACGAGAAGATGCGGATCATCCGGGACACCGGCCGCGTGATCGGAACCGAACGCATTGCCGTGATGGCGGCGCTCAACATCGCTCACGAGTTTCTGCAGCGAAGTCACGACAGCAGTGGAAGCAGCCAGAACCTTGCTGGGCGATTGTCGGCGATGCGCGAGCGGCTCGATGGTGGGCATGCCTCCGACTAGCGTGAGCATACGGGTGATGCCGTTCCCCTTGCAGGCAGTGCGCAAGGCTGCAAGAATAACGACCGTATCCCCTGCAGCGTTCGAAGCTCACTGGGTTACTCCTTGAGCCTAATCTAAAACCCAGGGATTTCCGATTTGACCGATGTGTGCATGTCCGCTTCGTGCGGAAAGCCTGATTCGACAGACGGCGCTCCCACCTGAACCTCCTGGTTCAAGGGCAGAAGTGATCTACGGCGCAGGTGGGGGGTACGTCTATCACGATCCACTGCGTCTTGACCGAAGCTGCGGCTGAAAGCCGGGTTTCGGCCGTCCGGCTAACCCCACTTGCTGCAGTCGCTCGGCCCCCCGGGTCGATGCTCCCGCTTCGCAGCCGTACTGTCTGGCCCAGACGCTCTCGGTTTTGCTGCGAAAATTCACTGGCGACATGAGCTCACCATCGACATCGTCCGAGACTTCGTCACGCCCCTTGTGGATCTACAAGGCCATCGCCGACGGTTATCCGACCTACCGGGCCGACATCGCCGTACTGTTCGGCAAGGCTTTGCCTTCCTTTGGGATTCATAGCCATTTGGTGGCCCAGTTGGCGCCCGGTGCCGATGCCGGGAGTCTTCCGGAATGGCCCGGCGGCACCCTCGAGGTCCTGCCGCGCTACGACAGCCGTATCCGCAGCCAGCTGGCTGCGTTCTTCGGGGCGACTCGCAGCCTTTTGCGGCTGCGCAAGGGCCGCTTTGATGCGATTCAAGTCCGCGATCAGGTCTTCGTCGCGTTGACCGGCCTCGTCGTTGCGCGTCGACTCGGCATCCCCTTTTTCTACTGGATGTCGTTTCCGTTGTACGAGGCCGCCCAGCGGACCGCGGCGGATCTGGGGTTGAAGCTTGGCCTGGTGCGATTCCTGTTTCTCTGGGCACGTGGCCGGTTGGGCGCTTGGCTGCTGTACCGTGTGGTGCTGCCGCGGAGCGACTTCGTTTTCGTGCAGAGCGATCGGATGCGCGAGGACGTGGCCCGCCTGGGTGTCGATCCGGAAAAAATGATGCCGGTGCCCATGGGGATCGACCCGGAGCGGTTTGCGCGCCCCGCCGCCGTACCCATCGATCGGACACGCCTGGCCGGTAAACGGGTCATCGCCTATCTCGGTACCTGCGATCGGCTGCGTCGTATCGATTTCCTGTTCGAGGTGTTGGCCGAGGTGCGGACGCGGTTTCCCGACGCGATGCTGCTGATCGTCGGCGATGCGCCGGAGGAGGAGGATCAGCGCTGGCTGAGGCAGCGCGCGGTCGATATCGGAGTCGCTGACGACGTCATGATTACCGGTTGGGTCAGCCCTGCGGAGGGGCAGTCCTGGATGGCGACGGCCGAGGTTGCGGTGTCGATCTTCGCGCCCGATCCGCTGCTCGATTCCTGTTCACCCACCAAGCTGGTCGAATACCTGGCCATGGGAAAGGCGGTGGTCGCCAACGATCAGCCGGACCAGTCGGTTGTCGTCAACGAGAGCGAGGCCGGGTTCTGCGTGCCGTTCGAGGTCGAGCCGTTCGCGAGCGCCGTGGTGCGGCTGCTGTCCGATCCCGCCGCAGTCGCGGAGATGGCGGTACGTGGACCCGATTACGTGCGCCGCCGGCGGAGTTATCCGATTCTCGCCGAGCAGGTGGCCGCGGCGTACCGGCGCTGGATCAGCGGCTAACCGCGGACTCGCGCGATCGCTTCCGGGGGTGGGCGGCAGATCATTCGGGACGCTGGATGGCGTTCGGGTGTTCGCGCTGACCAAGGTTTCCTTCCAAATGAGATTGGTTTACAATAAGCGTGCGAGCGGCCGGTATCCCGGCGGTTGCCGCGACCCAGGTCATCGACGCCGTTGCAGCCCACCGCGCTAGCCGCGTTGGTGCAGGTACAGGGATGCGCCCTCCAGAGAACTCAGTTTTGCCTCTCCCCGAACGTGAATTTAACCGATTAGCCGGCGGTTACGCGCTAGCGCTGCTGCTGGTCACAGGACTCCACGCCTGGGGGTGGTGGTGGAGTCGCCATCGGCCCATGGACGAGATCACGCCGGCGATCGTGCCGCAGATGGTTGACGTCGAGTTGGTCGCGGAGCGTCCGGCTGAAGCGTCTCCAGCGCCATCGGCGCCGGCCACCGACGAGCCTAAGCCGCGCAAGCCGGAGCCGAAGCCGGTTGCCAAACCGATTCCGAAGCCGCAGCCGAAGAAGCTCGAAACACCGCAGAAAAAGGTCGAGACCGCGCCGCCGAAGGTCAAGCCCACGAAGCCAGCGGCATCAGCCGAAACGGATGATCTGGCGCAGCGTCTGAAGCAACTGCGCGAATCCCTGGGCAACGATGCGGCGTCGCACAAGGACAGCGCTCCGAGCGCTGCGGCCCGTTCGGCGGCCAAGCCTGCCGCCGGCGGCGGTGCGCGCAGTGCGGAGAAGGCTGCCACTGGCGCGGGGGGCGAAAAGACCACCACCGCCCGGGCCGATCATCTGCACAATCCGAGACCGCCGTACCCGGCCGTTGCGCGAGCGCGGAACTGGGAAGGCGTGTCGCGCCTGCGCGTCTATGTGCTGCCGAACGGTTCGGCCGGGCAGGTGCAGTTGGCAGGCAGCAGTGGCCACGATGTGCTCGACGATGCGGCGGTGGCCGCCGTGCGGGGCTGGCGGTTCGTGCCGGCCAAGCGCGGTGACCAGGCGATTGCCAGTTGGGTGCAGTTTCCGATCGTGTGGAAGTTGAAGTGACCGGCCTTGACGCCGGCCTAGGAGAGTCATGTTGTCCCTCGAGTATTCACATACGCTGATCATCAACGCCACGCTGTGGATCCTGATCGTCTTTTCGATCGCAACCTGGACCATCATCGTGTTCAAGTCGTGGCAGTTCTGGCGGCTCAGGGCCAGCAATGGCGCGTTCCAGACCGCCTTCTGGCAGGCGCCCGACCTGACTGCGGCCGAGCGGCTCAGCGGGCAATGTGGGGGTTCGCTCGCACGGCTGGCGCAAGCGGGCTTCGCGCGGCTGGCTTCGCTGCGGCAGCCCGGTCGCAAGGCTCTGGAAGACTGCGGCGAACCCGACGCCTTGCTGGAGCGGGCTTTGAAGCAGCAAATGGTCAGGGAGGTCCGGCTGATGGAGAGCGGCCTGACCGTGCTCGCCAGCATCGGGAGTACCGCGCCGTTCGTCGGTCTGTTCGGGACCGTATGGGGCATCATGCGGGCGCTGCAGGATATCAGCAAGGCGGGGTCTGCCAGTCTCGACGTCGTTGCTGGTCCGATCGGCGAGGCACTGATAGCCACGGCGATCGGTATTGCCGTTGCGGTGCCGGCGGTGCTGGCTTACAACTTTTTCCTCCGGCGCGGGAAGGTCAACCGGGCGGTGCTCGAACATTTCGCCGACGACTTGTTGCGACTCACGGCCAACGGCCATTCGGGTGGGGGTGCCTGAGATGGCGATGAAGCTCGGCAGCGACGAGTCGGAGGCGATGAGCGAGATCAATGTCACGCCGCTGGTCGATGTGATGTTGGTGTTGCTGGTCGTCTTTCTGGTGACCGCGCCCTTGCTGACGCAGACGGTCGGCGTGAACCTGCCGAAGACGGCGGCAGTGGCGCCGAACAACGAGCCGAAAACGATCAACATCGGCGTCGACTCGGAGGGCAAGATTACCCTCGACCAAGGTCCGATCGCCGACCCGGCGCAACTGGAGGAGAGTCTGCGCGCCGCGGTCGCACAGAACCCGGAGGCCCATTTCCATCTGCATGCCGATCAGGCCGCCAGCTATGGACACGTGGCGAAAGTCATGGCAGCCACTCAACGCGCCGGCATTACGAAACTCGCCTTCGTGACAACGCAAGAATGACGGAGCGCTGCGTTAGTCGCCAGACCGATCGGTAGAGTTCGTGCGCACCGCGCACGCCATGAGATGTCTTGGGCGTGCGCCGTGCTCAGGAGATGCCTGACAAATAACAGGAGCCGCCGCCCCCACAACCCCGGTGGTGCGGGCAGTAGGCGCGCGGCTACAGCACCGCTTTACGCGGCCGCTCGGGCGGTACGGGATGCGTCAGTTTGCCGTAGCGGGACAGGATTTTTTGCACGTAAGCCTGCGTCTCCGCATACGGCGGCACTCCCTTGTAGCGTTCGACGCTGTGTTCGCCCGCATTGTAGGCGGCCAATACCCATTCGACCTTGCCGGAAAAATGCCGTATCAGCCAGTGCAGGTAGGCCGCTCCGCCGCGAATGTTCTCGGCGGGATCCCATGCGTTCTTGACGCCGAAGCGCTGCGCCGTTGCGGGGATCAGTTGCATCAAACCCTGCGCATTCTTCGGTGACAAGGCACCCGGATTGAAGCCGGACTCGGCTTGCATGACGGCCAGCACCAACTGTGGATCGATCGCGTAAGGGGCCGCGATCTGCTGCACCAGCAACTCGAGTTGCTTGTTCGATGGCCGGATCACGTGAGGTGTGCCGAAACGGATAGAGGCCGTCACCGTGGGCGGAGCGACCGGGCGGCAGCCCGGATCACTTTCGAGAGCGACGCTACGCAGCCGGAATGCCATGCGCTCGCCATAGCGATCGCCCAGCTGCCGCGCCTGCTCGAACCAGTTTCGCGCCCGTCCCGGATGCCGCATTACGCCCTGGCCGTTCAGATAGAGCCACCCAAGGTTCAGGGCCGATTCCGGGTCGCCGGCCAAGGCGGCCTTGCAGTAGTGCTGATAGGCCTTTCGGTAGTCCTGCGGCACGCCGTTGCCCTGTTGAAAGCGTTGCGCTTCCCGGCGCCAGTGCGCCGCATCGCTGGTGGGGCTGGCGGCCATGGCCGGAAGTGCGGGGGTGGCCAGCAGGCCGGCGAGCAGCAGCATTTTGTGGATCATCGTCCCTCTCGGCCTAAACAACGCTAACCGTAAGCTTATAAGCAAAAAGCGGTCCCGGCGCAAATCGCCTTCAAGTGTAAGCAACGTCAATGCGTTTGTGTCCTGGCGCTTGAAGGATCAATGGGTTGTTTGGTGCTCGGGCGCGCGCTGGCGGGTATCTCAACGTCAAGGGCGCTTTACAGTGGCGACGACAGTGCTCGGTTCGGTGGGCGTTACCAGCGCGCCCAGATTGGCATCAGATCCGGCGGCAGCGCGGGCAGACGTCCCAGCTTCAGCCAGCAGTGTTCGTTGCTGTGGAAATCGGACCCGGCCGAGGCCAGGAGCCCGAACCGCCGCGCCAGTTCCGCATTGGCCTTGATGTCCGGGGCATGGCCAGTGCCGGCCACGACCTCGATGCCCGTGCCCCCTGCCTCCTTGAAATGCGCTGCCAATTCGCGGCGGGCCGTCGCGGAGAGTTTGTAGCGCTGAGGGTGGGCCAGGATTGCCTGGCCGCCGGAGCGGTTGATCCAGTCGACGGCATCGGCGAGTTCCGGCCAGCAGGTCGCCACATACCCGGGCTTGCCGGGTGTCAGGAAACGCTCGAAGACGGCCTTCACGGTCTTTGCGCGTCCGCTCTGGACAATGTGCTGGGCGAAATGGGTCCGCGTGATCATGCCATCGCCGGCGAGTTTGCGCGTCGCCTCCAGCGCATTGGGAAAGCCGCCGCGTTCAAGGGCCTCGGCGATCCGTTCTGCCCGCTGCGTCCGTGTGTCGCGTAGGGCTCCCAGTGCGGCCGCCAGGCCTTCGTGGTCCGGGTCGATGTGCACGCCCACGACATGTACCGAATGCCCGCGCCACTGGGTCGAGATCTCGACGGCCGGGATCAGCTCGAGGCCATGCTCCGCGGCGGCTGCAGCCGCTTCGGGCAGTCCCTGCGTGGTATCGTGATCCGTCAGCGCGAGGCGGGAGATTCCGGCCATGGCGGCCTGGGCTACCAGTTCCCGCGGCGCGAGAGTCCCGTCAGACGCGGTGGAGTGGCTGTGGAGGTCGAATTCCGGCATGGTTCAGTCGAGTGCGCGCTGCGCAATGGAGTGGGCTGACGCGGGGCGTGTAGTGGCAAGATGATCGCGATAGAGCCTCGCATACAATCCCTGTTGCGCCAACAAGTGCTCGTGGCTGCCTTGCTCGATGATCTGACCGTCTTCGAAGACCACCACGCGTGACGCCTGGCGGATCGCGCTGAGTCGGTGGGCGACGATCAAGGTCGTCCGTCCACTCAGAAACGGCGCGAGGGCGGCATAGAGGCGGGCTTCCGTGTCGTGGTCGAGGGCGGAGGTGGCCTCGTCCAGGATGACGACCTGCGGTTCCGCAAGAATCATGCGCGCGATAGCCAGACGTTGCCGCTGGCCACCCGAAAGTCGCATCCCGAAGCGTCCGAGCACGGTTTCGAGGCCTTGCGGAAAGTCCCGTGCGGTATCGCCGAGCTGGGCTATCGTCAGGGCGTCCCACAGCGCCGCGTCGGAGGTCGGACGGCCGAGCGTCAGATTGGCGCGCAGCGTATCGTTAAAGATGACCGGGTGCTGCAGCACGGTCACGACATGTTCCCGCACCACGTCCATGCCGATCTGTTCCATCGGGACGCCATCGAACGCGATCGTGCCGCCGGTCGGTGGATACAGGCCGATCAGCACCTGGACCAGCGTGGACTTGCCGCCGCCGCTGGCGCCGACGACTGCCACATGTTCGCCGGGTTCGAGATGCAAGCTGATGCCGCGCAGGATTTCCTCCCCGCCCGTCGGGTATTGGAAATGCAGTCGATCGACGGCGACTGCCACGGTCCGGCGATTCGCGAACGGGTTGTGGAGGTGGGGGTAGCGCGGTTCCGGCGCCAGCTCGAACAGCCGGTTGATGCGGTCCAGGGCGGCCCTGGCCCCGAAGAGTGCGTACTGAATACCGAGGATCTCCTGTACCGGCCCCATCATGAACCAGAGATAGCCGAAGACGGCGATCATCTTGCCGATACTGAGGTCGGAAAAGATCACCATCCCCATCGCCAGCGCGCGGAAAACGTCGAAGCCGAACAGGAAGACCAGGGAACTCATCCGGCTGGCGGCATCGCTTTTCCATGCATATGCCGCCGACGCGGTCTTCACGCGTCCTGCCGCCTCCGCCAGTTGCCCGAAATAGTAGGCATCGCGGTTGCTTGCGCGAATCTGATGGATGGCGTCCAGCGTCTCGGTCAGTGCGCCCTGAAAGGCGCTGATCGCCGCGTTTTCCCGCTTCTTGAGTTCCTTGACCCGCTTGCCGAGCACGCTGGTGAAGTAGATCACCGCGGGATTCAGCAGCAGGATGAACAGGGCCAGCGGCCAATGCATCCACAGCAGTATCGCGGCGGTGCCGGTCAGCGAGCACACCGCGACGACGAAGCGGGACAGTGTGCCGGCGACGAACGCGTCCAGGCTGTCCAGGTCGGTGACCAGCAAGGCTCCGACGGCGCCGCTGCCAAGCCCCTCGTATTCCGCCATGGAAACCCGCTCCAGGCGGTCGATCAGTCTGCGCCGAATGCGGTAGATGATGTCCTTGCCGATCTGGCTGAAATGGCGGCCCTGCCAGACTGCGAGCGCGGCGCTGATCAGTCGCAGCAGCAGCGTCGCGCCCATGATGACGCCGATGTACAGGATCGGGCCATGCCAGCTCGACGGAAACACCGCGTCCACCGTGCCGATAGCGACGCCCGGCTTGCCGAGTAGGACTTCATCGACCAGCAGCGGCATCAACAACGGGAGCGGGACGCTGACGGCGGCACCCGCCAGGGCGATCACGTGGGCTGCGATCAGGCGGCGCCGGTTCCTCAGTGCGATTCCGCGGATGTAAGCCCAGTCGATGCGGGAGGGCGTTGGCTCAGCTACTGGCGCGTCAGGTCTGGTCAAAGCGGATTGCCGGGCCGTCGGGGGATAGGGGGCGATTCCATGACGTGGTCATCGCGTCCCCGGAGTCGGGGCGGCGTGCCACTGGGGCAGGCCCTCAAGCCTTCGGAGTCTATCACAGGCTTGTTCCGGGCCATGTCATCTCAGCCAGGCATGGCGCGCGCTTGGAGTCCGGTTTATGCTAATGAAATGTGTGCTGTTTCCTGCGAGAAGCGTGAATGAGCAAGGTCAAGACGTATCAGGTGGAGTTGTCCAAGGAGCCGGGCGCCGTTATCGAAAAGGCCCGGAAGACCGCAAGCAGCAACGGTTTCGAATTTGCCGGCGACGAAACCGGGGGGCGGTTCGCCGGTAAAGGGCTGGAGGGGCGTTATCGCATCGAGGGCGCGCAGATGTCGATCATCATCGACAAGAAACCCCTGATTCTGCCATGGGGTCTCATCGAGTCCTCGATAAAGTCCTTTTTCGTGTGATGGCGATGCGGAGTTTCCCGGTCGCAGCGGGAACCTGCCGTGAGCTACCTGACCCTAGCGGCGCCCGCTGAGCACCGCGACGACGTCAAGGGTTCGATTTTTCTCGCGTTTGCCGCGCGGGCCGATGCGACGGAAGCGGCGCTGCAGTATCTGGGCGAATTGGCGGCGCGTTACCCGGACGCTTCGCACCTGTGCTGGGCCTATCGTATCGGGCAGGGCTACCGCTTCTCAGATGCCGGCGAGCCCGGCGGTACGGCCGGGCAGCCAATCTACCGGGCGATCGAAGGGCAGGGACTGGACCATGTCGTGGTCGGGGTCGTGCGCTATTTCGGTGGCACGAAGCTCGGCGCTGGTGGACTGGTTCGGGCTTATGGCGGGGCCGCCGCGGAAGTGCTACGACAGGCGCCGAAGCACACCGAATGGCCGCGGCGAGCGGTGGAGATCCACGTACCTTTCGCGCATCTGGGCAGCCTCTACCATCTCTTGGATGCCTTGGGTGCTCAAGAACGCCAGGAATCTTTCGACGCGGCGGGAGTGTGCCTGCGCGCCCGCGTCGCCGAAGGTGACCTGGACCGGCTGGCCGAGGCCCTGCGCAGCGCGACGCGCGACGAGTTCAAACTGACCGTGGCCGAACTGGCCTGAGCCGAGAACTTCCCAAGGGAGATATTGCAATGCGACCTGTCGTACGTTTCGCAGTCTTGCTGTGCTCACTGTGTGTCACCGGCTGTTCGATCTCATGGTCGATCAGTGAATCGTCCGAATCGCTGGGGTCGAGTTCAGAGTCGTCGAGTCCGAAGGACGGTGTGGGCAAGGCGAAGATCCCCTATCGGGATGACATCGCCAACATGACCCTTTCGGTGGTCGGTTCCAATTTCACATCCGCCAGCTACATGGCGGCGTTGGGACGCATCGCGGGGCAGCGCGGCATCAGCGACTGGGCCAGCGAAAAGGCGACCTACTACGGCATCGGTCAGGGGCTGAAGAAGGCGGGTGTGGCCAAGGAGGCCATCGGCCGACAGGCCTTCCTGACCGGGGTCCTGGGCTCGCGCTCGGAAGCCCGTTCATGGATCGAGAACGGCTATCGCTACTGAGCGAATGTCCGCGACAGCGTGTGTGCACGCGGTAACTCTGGCGTCGCCGTGATCTGGGGAGCGGCAGGGGCCTCGGCACTGCTGCTCCTGGCCCTGACGTCGGCTGCCGAAGCGGACGTCGTGGATTTCCTCTATATCGAGTCGAACGTCGGCACATCCAGCGGTGGTCACGTTGCCCTGCGGGTCGGTGAGGAGGTGTTCCACTACCAGCACGAAGACGAAGGGCTACTCGTTCTGGCGCGCGATGACTGGTCCCGCTTCAGAACGACCTACAACGACCGGGACAATCGCAACATTCATGTGGCCCGGTTGCCGTTCTCCCCGGCGGAGGTCGAGCGCGTGCGCGACCGGTTCGTGAATTTGTATCTGGTGCAGCGCGGGCATCTGGATTTCCTGGAGGCTCTGGATCGGGATGCGGCGCTGCTGACAAGCGTCGAGTCCGGCCATGCCCCCGCGCTGGCGCGAGTCGGCTTGTTCCGCGTCGGCGCCAGCGCCGAGTTCGACTCCTTGCGTACCCGGATTGCCGAGCAGCGCGGCCCGCATTACCTGTCGCAGGAAGATAGGACGCTGGAGGCACGCATCCACTCCCTGGGCTATGGCGTACCGGCCGTAGCGCCCTTGCACGTCGATCCCGAGCGTCACGCTCCTTATCCCGATACCTTCGAGGGACATTACCGGAACCTGGCATCACAATGGGTGGCTCTGCAGGTGCTGACGGGTGTGTGGTCGCTGCACCCGCAGGCACTCCTGGACGGGACCGGTGATGATGTCCGCGCCGGGCTGAAGCCGGCCGAACGCGAGCGGCTGCGTGAGCTGGCGCGGTCGCTCGAGGCTTCGAGTCTGTCCTTGCTGGGCTCCGCACGGCTCGATGCCGGCGGCGCGCTGCTGCTGGCGCTGGCCCGCCTGGCCGCCGTGCAACATTCGCTGACGCAGGACCGCCTCCTGTTACTGAATCCCTGGTACGGTCTTGATTTCCCGGAATTGCCCGCGAGTTCCGCGACGGCCGTTCTACCGCTGGCCGAGGCCAATCTGCGGCAGCAGTTCGCTGCCGCTCGCCGCGAGTATTTTGCGCTCGAGGAACCGGATGAAGCCTCGCTGAACGTGCTTGAGAATGCCGCGGCGCGGCTCCATGCGGTGCGGCGTGAGGTCCGGACCGGACAGCGCCGCGCCTATCCGGCCGAGAGGATGGTGCCTTCCGCCGCCGGACCCGTCGACGGTGCGATACCTCTGATGTCCAGTCCTCGCTCCCTGACGGACCGGAGCGTTGGGCTTGCCGAGCAGCAGCATCGCGTCTTCCGGGACAAGATGAAGGCGGTCTACGGCTACCATCTGATTCGACGTAACTGCGCAACCGAACTCGTCCGAGCGCTCGGTTCTGCGCTCCCGACGGACCGCGACCAGGAGCGTCTGGTCGGAGGCAATGCGGAGCCCGATGAGGACTTGGCCTTCATCCCGTTTCTGCTGTACGAGAAGCTCGCAAGCCGGCTCGCTCCGGACCGGCGGTACATGCTGCCGTCCTACCGCAATCGCGCGCTGGCCGCTTTGTCTGCACGCGGGAACCCGCTGTGGATCCGCCTGGCCGAGGCGACGACCGCGACGTCCGCGCTCTATGACCCGCGCCCCGGAGATACGCGGTTTCTGTTTTTCACCGAGGACTGGCCGTGGCTGCGCCCCTTGCTGGGCTCCCTGAACCTTGGCTACGGCCTGCTGCATGCGGGAGGAGGGGTTGTCACCGCCGCGTACGACAAGGGCGAACGTGTCAGCGAAGGGCTCCGTGGTGTGCTGTTCAGTCTTCCCGAGTTGGCCTTTTTCAACATTCGCAAGGGCTCGTTCGAGTCTCGCCGGCTGCCTGCGCCGTAAGCTGGAGCGGCACGCGGGCCTGCCCCGCTCGGTTGTGTCGCCCGTCGCTGTATCTTCGATCACCCCGGTGGGTGTCCCGCCGCTTGCAGGCTCAGGCTGGGTGCACGATCATGCCGGCTTTTGGCGACAGGCTGGCCGGATGCCATGAACCCGTTCTTCTTCAAATCTCACGCACTGCTGTCCGCTACCCTCGCGCTTTTGACCGGCTCGGGCTCGTTGGGTCTGATGGACGTCCTGGCGATTATCGCGATCTACCTGGTGGCGGCCCTGGCCTATGGCTGGTGTCTTGTCGTGGTGGCCAAAAAGGCGGTCGGGCTTGCCTTGCCGCTTCGCAAGGCCTATCTGCTCGCTTTGCCGGCGACCCTGGCCTACCTTCCCCTGGGTGTCACGCTGTTGAATGATATCGTTCACCAGAGCTTCCAGCTGGACGACCGCTATGTGTTTCTTTTCGCGATCGCCGTCGCCACCCTCATGCTTGCCGGTTTGTACGGCGTCGTGCTGCATTTTCGCGGTGGCCAGCCCATCGGTTCCGAGAGCGGCTTGACGCTGGCCCTGGCCCTGTTGCTGCTGACCCTCCCGATCGCTCTGCTGCTGCTGGGTCTCGACGCCTGGCTCGGCTTCGTGCCGCGCCCGCGTCTGTTCGACGGCGGTGGATAGCGGCGGAACCGCCAGGCCAGTCGATCGGGGTTTCCCGTCCCTCAACCGGCACCGCTGGCGCCCCGGCGCCGCACCTGCGGACCGTGTGTCCAAATTTGCGTTGCGCTGGCGAAAGTTGTACTTTACGCGGCTATTCAAACGTTACGTAGGGATAAATCGACGTGAGTCAAGACTTTATTTTCACCTCCGAGTCGGTTGCGGAAGGTCATCCCGACAAAGTCGCCGATCAGGTTTCGGATGCGGTACTCGACGAGCTGTTGCGTCAGGACCCGAAATCCCGCGTTGCCGTTGAAACGATGGTCAAGACCGGCATGGTGGTGCTGGCCGGGGAAGTGACCACGAGCGCCTGGGTGGACACCGAAGAGCTGGTGCGCAAGGTCGTGCACGACATCGGTTACGACAATCCCGAGATCGGTTTCGACTGGCAGACCTGTGCGGTATTGACGGCGATCGGCAAACAGTCTCCCGATATCGCGATGGGCGTCGACGAGAAGGCCGATCACGAGCAGGGCGCGGGCGACCAGGGTCTGATGTTCGGCTATGCGACGAATGAGACCGACGTGCTGATGCCGGCGCCCATCACGTACTCGCACCGGCTCGTGCAGCGTCAGGCCGAAGTCCGCAAGAGGAAGGTGTTGCCGTGGCTGCGCCCGGATGCGAAGAGTCAGGTCACGTTCCGCTACGAGAACTACAAGCCGGTGGCGATCGATGCCGTCGTCTTGTCGACGCAGCATTCGCCGGAAGTCAGCCAGAAGGACATCCGCGAGGCCGTCATGGAGGAGATCATCCTCCACGTGCTGCCGTCCGAATGGCTGCACAAGGACACCAAGTATTTTATCAACCCGACCGGCCAGTTCATCGTTGGCGGTCCGGTTGGCGACTGCGGACTGACCGGGCGCAAGATCATCGTCGATACCTATGGCGGCATGGCGCGCCACGGGGGCGGTGCGTTCAGCGGCAAGGACCCGTCCAAGGTCGACCGTTCGGCGGCTTACATGGCCCGCTACGTGGCCAAGAATATCGTGGCTGCCGGCCTGGCTGATCGCTGTGAGATCCAGGTGTCCTATGCCATCGGCGTCGCCGAGCCGACCTCGGTGACCATCGAGACCTTCGGCACCGGCAAGATTCCCGAAGACAAGCTGAGCAAGATCGTCCGGGAGCATTTCGACATGCGCCCGAAGGGCCTGATCGCGATGCTGGATCTGCTGCGGCCGATCTACCTTCCGACGGCGTCCTATGGCCACTTCGGCCGGACAGAGGCCAGTTTCAGCTGGGAGAAAACAGACAAGGCCGATCTGCTGCGCGAGGCGGCAGGTCTCTGAGGCCCTGCTGGAACGCGAGGGGCGGCTTCGATGCCGTCCCTCGCTGATCGGGACTTCCCCGACACAATCACTGGTTACACCAGGAATACCCCGCCATCGGGTTCTCGATGGTGTCGTGAATGCTGAGGAGCGCTGCGACATCGGTGCATCGCAAGATGAGCATCGATGCTAGGCTCGGCCAACACGGCGGAACGGACAACGGCGCTCGGTTTGTTTAGTGGGTCCCATCGTCGGACCCCGGCTAAATCACTGGGAGCACATGCCTATGAACGCTGTAGTCGCTAATACGTCCTTCAAGGATTTCCACGTCGCCGATATGTCGCTGGCGGACTGGGGTCGCAAGGAAATCGCAATCGCCGAGACCGAAATGCCCGGCTTGATGGCGGTGCGTGAAGAATACCGCGCCGCTCAACCGCTAAAGGGTGCGCGGATCACCGGTAGCTTGCACATGACCATCCAGACCGCGGTCCTGATCGAGACGCTGGTCGCCCTGGGGGCTGAAGTTCGCTGGGCGAGCTGCAACATCTTTTCGACGCAGGATCACGCGGCTGCCGCAATCGCCGCGGCCGGCATTCCGGTCTTCGCCTACAAGGGCGAGTCGCTCGAGGAGTACTGGGAATTCACGCACCGCATCCTGGAGTGGGCGGGTGACGCCGGCCCGAACATGATCCTGGACGACGGTGGCGATGCCACCATGCTGGTCGTGCTCGGTTCCAAGGCCGAGAGCGATCGCTCCGTTCTCGACAACCCAACCTGCGACGAGGAACGCGTGCTGTTCGCCGCGATCCGCAAGCGTCTGCAGAGCCATCCCGGCTGGTACAGCAAGATGCTGTCCGGGATCCAGGGTGTCACCGAAGAAACGACGACGGGCGTGCACCGTCTGTATCAGATGCAGGCCGAAGGCCGCTTGCCGTTCCCGGCCATCAACGTCAACGACTCGGTCACCAAGTCGAAGTTCGACAACCTGTACGGTTGTCGCGAATCGCTGGTCGACGGCATCAAGCGCGCGACCGACGTGATGATCGCGGGCAAGGTTGCCGTCGTGGCGGGTTATGGTGACGTCGGCAAGGGCTGTGCGCAGTCGCTCCGGGGACTGGGTGCCACCGTGTGGATCACGGAAATCGACCCGATCTGTGCGCTGCAGGCCGCGATGGAAGGCTACCGCGTCGTGACCATGGACGATGCCTGCTCGAAGGCCGACATCTTCGTGACCGCAACCGGCAACGTCAACGTGATTGCGCATGACCACATGGCGGCGATGAAGAATCAGGCCATCGTCTGCAACATCGGACATTTCGACTCCGAAATCGAGGTTGCCAGTCTGCGCCAGTATCGCTGGGAGAATATCAAGCCCCAGGTCGACCACATCATCTTCCCGGACGGCAAGCGCATCATCCTGCTGGCCGAGGGTCGCCTGGTCAACCTGGGTTGCGCGACCGGCCACCCGAGCTTCGTGATGTCGAACAGCTTCACGAACCAGACCTTGGCCCAGATCGAGCTGTTTTGCCACGGCGAGCGTTACGAGAACAAGGTCTACGTGCTGCCGAAGCACCTCGATGAAAAGGTCGCGCGCCTGCATCTGGAAAAGATCGGCGCCGATCTGACGGTGTTGTCTGCAGAGCAGGCGGCCTACATCGGCGTCCCGGCCGACGGTCCGTACAAGCCGGATCACTACCGCTACTAATCCGGTCTTCCGCGCCCGATTCGCGTCGACGAGACGGCTACGGTCGTCCTCTCGGCGCACTTCTTCATCTTCCGTTGCGGCGACAGGCACCTTGCCCGTCGCTGCCGCGGGCCGGCTGAGTGCGGTCGCTCCTCGGTTCGTCGTTGAGCAGACGCATGCCAGCCATAGTTTCCGAGTGTACCGATGGCATCGCATACCACGAACGGCAAGCTTTACAGTTTCGAATTCTTCCCGCCGAAGAGCGAGGAGTCGGCGAGCGCGCTGCGGGTGACGGTAGACAAGCTGGCCCGGCTCCGTCCACGCTTCTGCTCGGTGACCTTTGGCGCCGGCGGTTCGACACGCGAACGCACCTTCGAGACCGTCGTCGAGATACAGGGCCGCACCGGCATCGAATGTGCCCCGCATCTTTCCTGCGTCGCGTCGACCCGCGAGAACATTCGCGAAGTGCTGGACCGCTACCGCGTTCAGGGTATTCGCCACATCGTCGCGCTGCGCGGTGACCTGCCCTCCGGTATGTTGTCGGCCGGCGAGTTTCGCTACGCTTCCGAGTTGGTCACCTTCATTCGCCAGGAAACCGGAGATCATTTCAACATCGAGGTCGCGGCGTATCCCGAATGTCACCCGCAGGCGCCCAATATCGAACTCGACATCCGCAACTTCAAGCGCAAGGTCGAAGCGGGCGCGAACAGCGCGATCACGCAGTATTTCTACAACCCGGCGGCTTACTTTCGATTCGTCGACGATTGCCGCAAGAGCGGGATCGACATTCCGATCGTGCCCGGGATCATGCCGATCACCAATTACACCCAATTGGCGCGTTTCTCGGAGCTGTGCGGTGCCGATATCCCGCGCTGGATCCGCAAGCGGCTTGAAGGCTTCGGCGACGATCGCCCGGCGATCCGTGCCTTCGGTATCGAAGTCGTGACGGATCTCTGTCGAGCGCTGCTCGATGGCGGGGCCCCGGGCCTGCATTTCTATACCTTGAACCAGTCCGAGGCCAGCCTCGCGATCTGGGACAATCTGGGCATTGCCGCTGCCTGAAGCTTTCGGCATTTCGGCATTTCGGCATTTCGGCATTTCGGCATTTCGGCATTTCGGCACACGGCGTCAAGGGTGCCTCCGGCGCTGGCCGAGGCTGACCGAATGCGCGGAACCGTTCGATGATTTCAGTCAGCCCCGGTTGGTACGGTCTGAGCGGTCGTTCTCGCTGGTCTGTGGTGAGGCGGATTTCGCTCCGATGGGTCGCTATCGACCGGAGGTCCCGATGGTGAGCGACAGCACGCCCCGTTCATCGGAATCGATTTACCGCCACACGACGTGGCGGTCGTTGCTTGTGCTTCTCCCGCTGGTGTCAGTGGGCTGCTCCAGTCCCCCTCCGGCCAAGCCGCCTGCGCCGGTGGTGGTGCGCCCTCCGGATTACCGCCGAGGCCTGCACATCTACCAGGGCGCATGTGCCTCCTGTCATGATGGCGCGAACCTCGAGGCGCCTCCGCTCGACGAGATCGAGGCCTGGGATGAGCGTGTCTTCGACTGGGAATCGGTGTTGCGGCAACACGCCGCGCAGGGCTATCTGAACCCGCCTTCCGACAGCCGGTTGACTGAAGAGGGCATCAACGATGCGCTGCTTTACATGGAGACGCGCATACGGGCAATCGACGAACAGTCGCACAACGTCCAGCCCGTTCAGCCCGGCAGCAGGGCCAACGCCTTTCCGGGCTGACCAGCGCCATTTCTATTTCGTTCAGCTGCAGCCACCCAGCTGTTGCACGGATCCCTGCCTCTGTCGACAATAGCCAGCGACTGACCGTTGCGGGCATCCGCCCGGATTTTCCCTTGCCCCAACCCCCCCGGCACGCATTGTGACTCGCGTCCGGGGTCGCGCTGCGGTGATCCGGCGGTCTCGTGTGCGTTGCGGCAGGTGGTGTCGTCGAGGTGTTGACGAAGTCCCCTTCTCGGGCCAACATACGGCGCGAAGACCTAGCTATGAAGTCTGATAAAATTTAGGCAATTCGCCGGAGGGGTTTGCATGTGGGCTGAGCTTCGGGATCTTCGTGACGGCATCGACCTGGGAACTCCTCCGCGGGATGGACGCGACGTCACGCTGACTATCGATGGGGTGTCCGTTACAGTCCCGGCGGGAAGCTCCGTGATGCTGGCGGCAGCCCGCGCGGGCCATGCGGTGCCCAAACTGTGTGCCTGCGACACCCTCGAACCGTTCGGTAGTTGCCGGGTGTGCCTGGTCGAGGTCGAAGGCCGGAAGGGGTTTCCCGCAAGCTGTACGACGCTGGTGGAAGACGGCATGGCGGTCCGGACCGAGTCGGAGAAGCTGGCGGCGTTGCGCCGAGGGGTCATGGAGCTGTACCTGTCCGATTTCCCTGCCGACGATATCCCGGGCGGGTGGAGTGAATTCCACGAAACCTTGCAGCGACTGGGCGTGACCTCTCATCCCTACGGACCCGGTGAGAACCATCAGGCCAGCCCGGTCGATGAATCCAACCCGTATTTTCTGTTCGATCCCGCGAAGTGCATCGTCTGCAGTCGCTGCGTGAGGGCTTGCGAGGAGATCCAGGGGACCTTTGCCCTGACCATCGACGGACGCGGTTTCGACTCGAAGGTGGCGGCGGGCCAGGATCAGCCGTTTTTCGATTCCGAATGCGTCAGCTGCGGCGCCTGCGTGCAAACCTGCCCGACCCAGGCCCTCGTTGAAAAGAGTCTTTTCGAAGGAGAGTACCGTCATGCCCAATCCATTGAAGCCTGAGCGCAGCGTCGTCACCACGTGCGCCTATTGTGGCGTGGGGTGCGGCTTCAAGGCGGAGACCCGGGCCGGCCGCATTGTGCGGATGATTCCCTGGAAGGAGGGCAAGGCCAATCACGGCCATAGCTGCATCAAGGGGCGTTTCGCCTACGACTACTACAACCATCCCGACCGGGTGCGGACGCCGCTGATCCGTCGTTCGATCGACGAGCCATGGCAGGAAGTTGATTGGGACACCGCCCTCAATCACGCCGCCGGCGAGTTCCGGCGCATCCAGAGCACCTACGGCGCGAAGTCGATCGGTGCGGTGTCCAGTTCGCGTTGCACCAACGAAGAGATATTCCTGGTGCAGAAGCTGGCGCGCGCGGTTTTTGGCAACAACAACATCGACAACTGTGCGCGGATCTGCCATTCGCCGACCCAGTTCGGGCTGTCGGCAACCGTAGGCTGGGGCGCGGCCAGCCAGCATTTCGACTCGATCCTGCAGGCCGACGTAATCATGGTCGTCGGCGCCAATCCGACTGAAGGGCATCCGGTGTTCGGCTCGCTGATGAAGCGGCGGATCCGGCAGGGCGCCAAGCTCATCGTGATCGATCCGCGCCGCACCGAGACGGTCAAATCGGCCCATTGCGAAGCGACGGTCCATCTGCCGCTGCGGCCGGGCAACAACGTGGCGATCTTGAACAGCCTGGGCCATGTCATCGTGCGTGAACGCCTTTACAACGAGGCCTTCGTGCGCGAGCGCTGCGAATGGAACGAGTTCGAGCTGTGGATGGGGCTGGTCGGCAGCGACCGCTATGCGCCCGAGGTCATCGGGCCGGTCGCCGGTGTAGCTCCGGAGGCCATCCGGGCGGCGGCCCGCCTCTATGCCGGTGGGCCGAATAGCGCGATCTATTACGGGCTGGGTGTGACCGAACACTCGCAGGGTTCCACGGGTGTCATGTGCCTGGGCAATTTGTCCCTCGCCTGCGGCATGCTGGGCCGGGAAGGCGTTGGCGTCAATCCGCTACGAGGTCAGGGCAATGTTCAGGGCGGCAGCTGCCTCGGTAGCTGGCCTCACGTGTTCAGCGGCTACCGCTTCGTGACCGACCCCGAGGTGCGTGGTTCATTCGAGCAGGAATGGGGCGTGCCGCTGGACGCGGAGCCGGGCTTGCGTCTGCCGAACATGTTCGACGCGGCGCTCACCGGCCATTTTCGCGGTATGTACATCATGGGTGAAGACCCGGTACAGAGCGATCCGAACCGGCATCACATCGTCGAGGCGATGCGGCAGATGGAATGCGTCGTGCTGCAGGACCTTTTCCTCAACGAAACGTCGAACTATGCCCACGTATTCCTGCCGGGCAGTTCGTCGCTGGAAAAGGAAGGGACCTTCACTAGCGCCGAGCGCCGGGTGAACCGGGTGCGCAAGGTGGTCGAGCCGCTCGCGGGCTACCAGGACTGGGAGATCGTCGTGCGCCTGATGAATGCGATGGGCTACCCGGCGAAGTATGCGCATGCCGGGGAAATTCTCGACGAACTGGCGCGGCTATCACCGGCCTACAAGGGGCTCAGCTTCGAGCTTCTGGAGCGCATCGGATCGGCGCAGTGGCCCTGTGACGAGAACGCCCCTGAAGGGACCGAAGTGCTGCACACCAAGACTTTCCCGCGCGCGAATGGCCGCGGCACCTTCATGCTGACCGAGTTCGTGCCGACTGCCGAGCGCACGAACGACCGCTTCCCGCTGTTGCTGACCACCGGCCGCATCCTGAGCCAGTACAACGTCGGCACGCAGACCCGTCGCACGGCGAATTCGCGCTGGCATCCCGAGGACCGGCTCGAGATCAATGCCGCCGATGCACAGACCCGCGGCCTGCGCGATGGCGACTGGGTCACCGTGACCAGCCGCTTCGGACAGACGCGGCTTCGCGCCAAGCTCTCGACGCGGGTCAACCCGGGCATCGTCTACACGACCTTCCATCATGCGACATCGAAGGCCAACGCCGTGACGTCGGATCTGTCGGACTGGGCGACGAACTGTCCCGAGTACAAAGTCACCGCGGTCGAAGTCGCCCGTGTCGATGTGCCACCCACACGCGCCAAAGCCGAGGCGCGCGAGGATGAGGTGGCGGAGGCCGTCAGCTAATGGGCGCCGCGGTCAAACCGGGTCCGGGACAAATGGGTGAGACGGTACTCGATCTGCAGCGCCTGCTGACGATGGCCAACCAGATCGGCGATTTTTTCGCACCCTACCCGCCGGAAAGGCGGGCCGAAGGCATACGCAACCACTTGCGAACCTATTGGGATCCGCGCATGCGCCAGGATTTGCTGGACTACATCACGGCCGGCGGCGACGGGCTCGTCCCGCAAGTGGTTGAGGGCGCGAAACTTCTGGTCGAAACAGAGCACGACAAGAAGGGCTATTACGGGCCGCCGAAGGCCTGAATTGAGCACACTCCGCGGCAGCTCGGATCGTCACTGATCCGGGTCGCCGCATTTTTCGGTTTTGAGCGGCTTCAGGTGGGTCTCAGGCTGCCCGGGATGATCGGCGACCCTCCGTTAGCGGTATCCATTCCTGATTTCTCAGTCCGGTGGCAGGACAGCTTCCAGCAGTTCGGTGACGTCGAGTGATGCCCCCGCGTCGATGGTGCGACCCTCGGCAGCGCGGAACAGCCGATCTCGGATCGCCAGCCCCAAACCCCCGCCCGCCGGTTCGCGCGCCAGGATCAGGTCCACCTTCTGTTTGTCCAGTTCGCGCAGGCGCGTGAACAGCACGCGAGCAACCGCAGCCAGATCGTCCGACGCCCCCAACGAGGCGAACGCCGCGCTCAAGCCGCCATAGAGTCCCGCTTCCTCCTCCGGAATCAGCAGGCCGATCGTTCGCCCGCGCTGTCGCGTCCGCTCGACGATGTCCGATGCCAGGCGCTGCGCCGCGTCAGCCTCGCCTCGTAGCAGCAGCAGCACCGCGTGCGGCGAGTAGTGCTTCAGCAGGGTTCCCGGCGACGCTGCGTGCTCGTCGTCGGCGCTGACCCGGGGCGCTTCGGGTATCCGCAGTTCCGGCATGACTTCCCGCAGCGCTTCCGGAGACAGGCCGCCGGGCCGCAGCAGGATAGGCGAGGCCGCTGTCAGGTCGATGACCGTGGACTCTAAACCAATCGTGGTCGAGCCGCCGTCCAGCACGAGGTCGACCCGCCCGTCGAGATCCTCCAGAACATGCTGCGCCGTCGTGGGACTCGGGCGGCTGAACTGGTTTGCGCTGGGGGCGGCGATCGGCAGGCCGCAGCCTGCGAGCAGGGCGTGCGCAACGGGGTGGGCCGGTACCCGCACGGCCACGGTATCGCGCCCCGCCGACACGCTCGCGGGTACCTTCGCAGCGCGGTGCAGAATCAGGGTCAGCGGCCCGGGCCAGAAGCGCGCTGCGAGCCGGTGAACGATTTCCGGGATGTTTGCTGCAACCTCATGTACCTGCGCCACCTGCGCCAAATGGACAATCAGTGGATCCGTCAAAGGGCGTTGCTTCGCCTCGAAGATCCTCGCCACGGCCGTGGCGTCCAGCGCGTTCGCCCCCAGGCCGTAAACCGTCTCGGTCGGGAAGGCCACCAGGCCGCCGGCCTTGATGATCCCCGCCGCTCGGACAATGCCCTCGACAGCGGGATGCTGGGGATCGACGTGTATCAGTTCGGTGGGCATGCGCGTGACTGGTGTGCGGATCGGTCGCGGTGTGAGGACGGCGTGAATTGTCCCACAGCTGGCGTCGGACGCATGACTCGGTGTTCGTTGCGACCGATGGCTTAGCGGGCAGTCTGGCCGCTGGCCCGGTATCCGGCCCGCGCGACACGCCGGTGAGCGGAGGTCGCGGAGGCACGGGCTGCCGTCAGAATGT
The DNA here is from genome assembly GCF_054172105.1 of Methylolobus aquaticus. Lineage (NCBI taxonomy): Bacteria > Pseudomonadati > Pseudomonadota > Gammaproteobacteria > Methylococcales > Methylococcaceae > Methylolobus > Methylolobus aquaticus. The sequence continues at coordinate 13,652 of NZ_JBSYXP010000007.1, read as the reverse complement.
CCGTGTTCAACACGTCGATGTGAGATGTCTCCCTTCCGGGATTACCGACTTTGGGCTAGGTGGAGCGATGGGATTTCCATCACCCGTCGATAGCGTTCCGCTGGCGGAAGCGCGGCATCCTTTGCGTGCCACCGCCTGACAGTCGCTCCGCTCGCTGACCTATCCACGGCCGTTCATGGCTGCGCGTTTGGGCGGTAAATCGCCCTGGGTCGCGATCCTTTGCCGTCTCGCTCGAACATTATTTCCAGGCGCGGTATGGGGTGACGGAAATTTATCCTTTTCCCGTGATGATGTCTATTGCGATCGGATTAACTTTTCTCTCATCAACGATTCTTGTTGTTTTGTCTTAGGTCCTATGTGATACCCAGTATTGTGGATTTTTCATTTATCAGCGGTCTGGAATAATGGCTCGCGTCAGTGGTGATTGGGTTTGTGCCGTCCGTCTGTTCTGACCTCGGATAGACGATTATTCAGGATGTAATGGAGTTAAGGTCGCGGCATCTGGTTTGCCGCCGCCTTACGTGGCTCTGCATCGATTAAGAGTTTCTCCATGGCACAACCGCTGGCGCACCTAGTTGCAATACAGGATGACCACATGCGATCCACTCAATTGGCCTTAGGGCTGCTGACTTTACTCTTGTGTTCGGGTGCTCACGCGGCAGCCCCCGATTTCAATCTGTCTCACCATATTCATAACTGGAGCCGCATCGTCAACGGTGCCACTCCGAAGCGGGCCAGATCGGAACAGCATGCCTTGGCCATGGGCTATGTGATGGTCAACAAGAAAAAGGCGGGTGATTCACAGTTCAGCCAGCTGACCGTCATGAAAGACTTCAACGCCGGCCATTATCCTGTCGTATTCGATTTCAACGGAGGGAAATCCCGATTCCGGGATGACACCGACGATGGGGCAGGTTTTTCCACGCTCCGGCGGGATCGCGTGATTGGCAAGGACACGGATCTGGATCCGGAGGACATGGCACTGCTGTCGCGATTCGGTTGCAGCAAAACCGATCCGGACCCTGTCCTGTCAACGGATGCGACGGTAGCCGACTTCGAGTCCACCTTCTATGCCGCGCCGGCTGCGACAGACTTGCGGTGGTCTGCGTTGAATCTGCAGAGCCGATGGGTCGTCAACCAGATGATCGACGCACTGCTGGAAAGTATCCGTCGCCGCGACCATGCCGCCGTGATGATGGATGACTTGCTGCCGAACATTTCGGCCGGCTGCGCGAACCGGGAGGCCGGAGGGCAGGGATCCTATGCGTCGTACATGGAGGGCAAGAAGGATTTCGTCAAGCGGCTGACCGATATTCTGCATGCGGAGACATCACCTTATGGCTCCGCCTATTTGGTCGCGGGAAATGTCTGGCAGATCACTAGCCCCCAGTTTGCCTCAACCTACGGCGCCTGGTATGCGGATGGCAGTCTTCGTCTCGATCTCTATTATCTCGAAAAGGGGACACAGGACGGCAATAATCAGATAGCCAGCAGCCGCGATCCACAAACCCGCTTACCGGCATTTTCGTACCAGGGGGCTGGCATTCCCAGCAACTTCGTTCCGGCCTCCAGAGTGGTGCTGAACACGGCGCACAAGACCTATCCGCCGACCACGCAGTTCGTGACGGAGCACCTTAGGGTCGCGGGTATGGCCGGCGCCCAGGGCTCCTGGTTCGGCTTTACCCTGGCCATGAACCTGGATCAGCAGTACGCGGATGGCAGCTGGGTCTTCAACAACACGCTGCAACTGCTCCGCGCCGTGCCGAACTTCGACAATCTCGCGCGTGTGCCCCTGGGCTCGCGTCGCTACAGTGCTTCGGCCATGGCGTATACCAGCCCGAACAGCCAGAGTTCGCCGTCCGTGGTCCAGTCGCGTAATCCGTTGAACGGCGAGTTGTATGCGGTGTTCCTGCGGTCGTCGGGAGCCATCAGGCTGAACCTCAATGAGGCCGTCAGTTCGGCCGTGTTTGTCGATCCCTTGTTCAACCCGACCTCCGAGAGTGCGTTGAGTTGTCTGCGTGTTGGGAGGGGCTTTGTCACCCTGAGCTGCGCCAGCCGGGTGGGCCAGGGTATTCGGCTGACACTTCAACGCTCAGGTCGCTAGGGTTGGTAGCCCATTCCTAAAAGGGGCCGTGCGCGGCCCCTGTCCCGGTGCGCTCATTGGCTGTGCCCTCGGCTGGTCGCATTGAGGGCATTTTGCCCATCCGCTTACCGTATGGTGCGGGGCGTCGTCGCGCCATCGATCAGTCCTCCGGCCTTGGGGCACTGCTCAGCGATGCCGGCCCGGATCAGTTCGGCCATCCGCAGCGTGCCCGGACCGGTCGCATCGCGATCGGCAAAGATCAGGTACAGCGTCGCCCAGCGTTCCGCTCCCTCGCGCAAGGGCAGCGCCTCTAGTTCACCGGACTCCAGCTCCCGCCGGATCATGTCTTCCGGATACCACGCATAGCCGAGTCCCATGCAGGCCGCCCGGATGGATGTGCTCTTGTGGCTGACGGTCAGACGTCGTTCGTTGAGCCAGCCCGGTGTGCGGGAGCGATCCCGGCTCGTGTCGCGAATGACCAGATGCCGGTGTTGGCTCAGGTCTTCCAATGTCAGCGGGCGCCCCAGCCGGTGCAGGGGGTGATCGGGACGCGCCGCCGCGATGAAGCGCACCGGCATGATCGGGTCGCCGATGAAGCCCGGTGGAATCCACGAGCCGATGGCCAGATCGACCCGCCCCTCCAGCAGCGCTTCATCGGTTCCGCTCAACACGGATTCGATGAGTTCGATGCGGGTTTCCGGGTGTTCCTTGGCAAAACGCGCGAGACAGTCCAACAGCAGCCAGGTCGGAAAGATGATCTCCACCGCCAGCCGGATTTCGGCTTCCCAGCCGGACGCGAGGCTGGCTGCGGCGCGCTCCAGTCGCATCGCTTCCTCGATCAGAATCTTTCCCCTGCGGTACAACACCTGTCCGGCAGCCGTCAGAACGGCCTTGCGGCCCTGGATTTCAAAGGCCTTGACGCCGAGCAGGCGTTCGAGTTTCTGCACCGCGTAGGTCAGCGTCGACTGGCTCTTGTACAGCGTGGCCGCGGCCTGCGCATAGCCGCCGCCTTCGACGACGGCGATGAAGGTGCGCCACTGCTCCAGTGTGATCTTCGGTGGTGATGTCAAAGCTATCGATAAAGTCGATTAGGTAAGCCGAAATATTGTGCTTTTCCATCGGCGCAATCAAATCTTTAATGGCTTCACCGTTCATCAACTGCTGGAGAAGTCCATGACGAATCTCAACCAGGCCCTCGAATTGTCAGGCCGCGTATCGCTGGCCGCGATCTTTCTGTTGTCGGGTGTCGGCAAGGTCGGCCAGTACGCCGGCACACAGGCCTACATGGCCGCGGCGGGCGTGTCCGGCCAGTGGTTGCCGCTGGTCATCGCGCTGGAAGTCGGCGGGGCGGTGGCGATCATCCTCGGCTGGCGCACACGGGCGGCCGCGCTGATTCTGGCGGGGTTTACGCTGCTGGCCGCCGTGCTGTTCCACAGTGCGCTTTCGGAGCAGATTCAGATGATCCTGTTCCTGAAGAACGTCGCGATCGCCGGCGGCTTCCTGTTGCTGTTCGTGCATGGCGCCGGGCCCTGGAGTCTCGACGCACGCCGTGCCGGCAGCCTCTGGCCGAACGCGCGCTGACCCCCCTTTGGAATCTCGCCCTCATCACGCATTCTGACCGGAGACTGGCCATGTCGACTCGATCGCTGCTACGTACCGTTCCATCCATCGCGGCGTCCGACGGCGCCGGCGTCAAACTGCGGCGCAGCCTGGGGCAGTCGCCGACGTTGCGCCACGACCCTTTCCTGATGCTGGACGAGTTCTTCTCTGACGATCCGGACGATTACCTCCGCGGCTTCCCGGCACACCCGCACCGCGGCTTCGAAACGGTGACCTACATGCTCGACGGCCATATGCGCCACGAGGACAACGTCGGTCATCACGGGGACCTCGGTCCGGGCGACGTGCAGTGGATGACGGCCGGGCGCGGGATCGTCCATTCCGAGATGCCGCAGCAGACGGAAGGCCGGATGCGGGGCTTTCAGCTCTGGATCAACCTGCCGGCCAGGGAGAAGATGAAGCCGGCTGCCTACCGGGACATCCCCGCAGCGGACATCCCGGTCGTCGCGCTGGATCAGGCCGGCGGCACGGTCCGCGTGATCGCGGGCACGTTCGCGCAGGGCGGACAGTGTGTTGCCGGCCCGATTCAGGGCCTCAGCACCGAACCGCTATATTTCGACGTCATCCTTCCTGCGGGCGCCGAGTTCCGCGCGCCGGTGCCGGGGAGCCATCATGCGTTCGTGTACCTTTACGAGGGCACGGCGGTGGTGGGCGACGAGGGCCAGGCGCTGCCGCACCGAGCGGCTGGGATTCTGGGCGATGGCGACACGGTCCGCCTGCGGGCGGGATCGGAAGAGGCGCGCTTCCTGCTGCTCGCCGGAAAGCCTCTCGGCGAGCCGGTGGTGCAGTACGGGCCTTTCGTCATGAACACCCGCGACGAGATCGAACAGGCCCTGGCCGATTACCGCGACGGCACGCTCGGCGCGCCGAGTGCGGCCGCGTGAACGCTCTAAGGGGATGCCGATGACCGCTCAGTCGACCCGTTCCATGCCGATGGATCGCAGCCACACCGCGAGCAGGATGCCCGTCCTGTTCGTCGGCCATGGCAGCCCGATGAATGCGATCGCCGACAGCGAGTTCAGCCGCGCCTGGACGGATATCGGGTCATCGCTGCCGACCCCGCGCGCGGTCCTGTGCGTTTCCGCGCACTGGGAGACGGCAGGAACGCGTGTTACTGCGATGGAGCAGCCGCCGACGATCCATGACTTCCGCGGATTTCCCGAGGCACTTTCCGCCTTCGTTTACCCAGCGCCCGGTTCACCCGAGTTGGCGCGGCGCGTGTGCGAGTTGCTGACCGATCAGGACATTCGAACCGATCGCGAACGTGGTCTTGATCATGGCGCCTGGTCGGTGTTGTGCCGGCTTTTCCCGCGCGCGGATGTTCCCATCGCCCAGCTCAGCCTCGATCGCACCCGGGACCCCGCAGAGCATTTCGCGCTCGGCGCGGCCTTGAAGCCGCTGCGCGACGAAGGTGTGCTCGTTGTCGGGAGCGGGAACATCGTGCACAACCTGCATACGCTCATCTGGAAGGACTCGGCTTTCGACTGGGCCCTCGCGTTCGACGGCGCAATCCGGGCGCGCATCCTCGCGCGCGACTTCGAGTCGGTCATCCACTACGAAACACTGGCACCGGCGGCGCGCGAAGCCGTGCCGACTCGTGAGCATTTCCTGCCACTGCTGTATGTGCTCGGCATGGCGGATCCGCAGGACCGCATCGAGTTTTTCTGCGAGAAGGTGACCTTGGGGTCGATTTCGATGCGTTCGGTCAGGGTGGGCTGAGCGGGAGGGCGAGGTGTCGCGTGCGGCTTTGCCGCCGACCCAGTCGATTCGGGGTGATGCGTTCGGGGAACGTCGGTCGTTGACGGGGCGATTGTGTCGTTGCGGTCAACTGTGCGAAGGTTGTGCCCGCTCGATTCCTACCAACAACTCCTGACGAACCTGGGGGCCACGGCATGTCAGCATCCATGAAAACTCGGTTTGCATTCGGCGGCTGTCCGCATGATTGTCCGGATACCTGCTCGATGGTGTTCGAGGTGGAGGAGGGCCGGCTCAAGGGCGTCAAGGGCAATCCCGATCACCCGCTGACGCGTGGCGGCCTGTGCGTCAAACTCAAGGACTACGAGAAGCGCCACTACCACTCCGATCGCTTGCTGTACCCGCTGCGCCGCAGCGGCCCCAAAGGCAGCAAGCAGTTCGAGCGCATCACTTGGGACGAAGCCCTGGACGAGATCACTAAGCGCTGGAAGGCCATCATCGCCGAGCACGGTCCCCAGGCCATCATTCCCTACAGCTATCTCGGTCATCAGGGTCTGGTGCACGGATTGAACGGGGGCGATGCCTTCTTCAATCGTATGGGTGCGACTGTCTGTGAGCGGACGTTCTGCGGCGAAGGCGCCTCCACGGCCTGGCTGCTGACCGTCGGCCCGACCGCGGGCGTAGATCCCGAGAGCTACATTCATTCCCGCTACATCGTGATCTGGGCGTGCAACTCGGTCAGCACCAACCTTCATCACTGGCACATCGTCAAGGACGCCCAGAAGAGCGGCGCCAAGGTCGTCGTCATCGATGCCTACGCCTCGCGCACGGCCAAGGAGGCCGACTGGCATATCTGCCCAAAGCCGGGCACCGATGGCGCACTGGCCATGGCCCTGATCCATTCCATCATCGCCCAGGGCTTGGTCGACCAGGACTATGTCGCTCAGTACACGATCGGTTATGCGGAACTGGCCGAGCGTGCGAAAGACCGGACGCCGGAATGGGCCTCGGCCATCACCGGCGTCTCCGCCGACGACATCCGCACGCTCGCCAGGGAACTGGCGACCGTCCAGCCGGCGGCGATCCGGATTGGCGTGGCGCTGGAGCGTCATCAGGGCGGTGGCCAGGCCATCCGGGCGGTCACCTGCATTCCGGCGTTAACCGGCGCCTGGCGCCATGTCGGCGGCGGCATGACGCAATTCTCGGTCTGGGAGCATCCGTACAAGTTCGACGTGATCTGCCGCCCCGATCTGATCCCGAAGGGCACGCGCATCGTCAGCAACCTGCAGATCGGCCGCGCGCTGACCGGCGAGATGCCGCTGGATCCGCCGATTCTGTCGATGATGTGCTGGAACTCGAATCCGGTGACCCAGGCACCGGAAACGGACAAGATCGTGCAGGGCCTGCTGCGCGAGGATTTGTTCCTGGTGTCGGCGGAGCACTTCCTGTCCGACACGGCCAGTTACGCCGACATCGTGTTGCCGGCGTCGATGGGCGCGGAGATGGAAGACATCATCCTGTCGTGGGGGCATTTGTACCTGACGTACAACGCCAAGTGCGTCGAGTCGCCGGGCGAGGCGCTCCCCAACAGCGAGATCTTCCGCCGTCTGGCCGCTCGCATGGGCTACGATGAGCCGAACTTCCAGTGGTCGGATTCGGAATGTCTGGAGCGTTTTGTGGACTGGGACGCACCGGCCTGCGACGGCATCGACCTGAGTACGCTGCGCGAACAGGGCTACGCGCGACTGAAGGTCGGGAGTCCCGACGATCGCGCGCCGCACCGGGAGGGCAATTTCCCGACGCCGTCGGGTAAGTGCGAGTTTCTGCTGGACAACCCACGCAACTTCGTCGCGGGTCCGTTCCGGCAGATGTACGACGACTTCCAGCCCGGTGAGGCGCTCGATGTCCTGCCGGATTACGTGCCGGCCCGCGAAAATCCTTCAGTCAATCCGGAACTGGCCCGAAAGTATCCGCTGTCCATCGTGTCTCCGAAGAGCCACTCGTTCCTCAATTCCTGTTACGCGAACATGGACGGCAAACTGAAGGCTCAGGGCGAGCAATTCGTGCTGATCAACGCGGCGGATGCCGCCGAGCGCGGGATTTGTGACGGCGGCACCGTGCGCGTGTTCAACGATCGCGGTGCCTTCGAGGGGCTGGCTCATGTCACCGCTGACGTGAATCCGGGCGTGGTCGTGGCGACGCTGGGGTACTGGCGGCAACTCAATGCCGGCACGGTCAACTGCATCAGCGCGGCCGAGTTTGCCGATATGGGCCACGCCCCGACCTTTTCCGATAACCTGGTGGAGATTTGCAAGGTCTCGGAGTGAAGGAAGGCCCCGGCTACGACGATATGACCACCGGCCCGCGTCATTGCGCCCGCCGCAGGCTCCGACGGGGCGGTGTCCCGCCCCGTGTCTGACGCCAACGTTCACTCTGCGTCCGGGGGGCGCTGTTGCCCACCGCGCCGTTCCGGGAACGATGCTGTGTTCGGTGTAAGCCTGCTTATTCCCGGACAGGATCTTTAGCACTAGCCAGGGAGTGTCCGGCGCGCAGTTGCTTTTCCGGCGCTGGACATGGAAGGACCGCGCGTTGCTGCTGTTGTCCTTACATGTGAGTCTTGCAGCGGAATTCCAGAGCACTTTGAGATTGTTGGGACGGAAGGGCACGACTACGGGCAGGTTGCGACTGGAGCAGCCGGACGTGTTGCACGCGCGGACATCGTAGCTGTACGAAGTGGTGGCGATGTTGCCCGTGGCCGCGGTGTCACTGCAGCTCCGCGTGTCCGCGGGCAGGCTCGCCAACAGCGTCCGGCTGCCGCGGCCGACCCGCCGGTAGATCTCGAAGGCGGTTTCGTCCTCGGAGGCATCCTGCCACTTCAGGTCTATCCGCTCCTGCGACCTCGACGAGGCGCTCAGATTTCTCGGAGTATGAGGCGTTCCGGCCGTGCAGGGTGAAACCTGACCGGGGCGGTCTGCGATATCCGCGCTGACGCCATAGGAGTAGGTCGTGGCCGGCAACAGTCGAGTACCCGGCAGTATCGCAGCGTCGGCACGCGTGTCGGCGCGGACCTCTGGGAATCGCATGGGCCCGGGCGTTGCGAGCGCACGAGCGAGTCCGGTTACCTTTCGATTTGTTCGGGGGCTGCGGCGTCTGAACTGACGGGCGGTTCCGTATCCTGTTCGTCCGTTAGCTCTCTGGTCCTATCGAGCTCGGGCATCGGCATCGGGAATGGCGCAGTGTCGCGGGGAACGCTCTGCTGCACTGCATCGTTGTCCGAATCGGGTGCTTCTATGCCGACCGGTTCATCGCCAGGGCCTGCGGTTGCACAACCCAAGGATAAAAGCATGGAAGCGATGCTGAATCGGATGGAGGATTTTTGTTGTGGCATGTGTGAACCTAGCCGAATGAATCGGCGATGACGACGAGGGTGGGGTCGAACGCTATTTGGCTTCCGGCGGACAACTAGCCGACATCGCTGGCCTGCTGAAGCTCGCGGGTCTTGTCTGGCCTGCGGCGTCCTTGTGGTTCGTAAGCGGAGAAGGCGGACCCCAATGCTGGCAGCCCGCCTCCGGTTAGCTTTCGGACATTAGTCCGTCAGCTGCAGTTGCCGGCACGATGTGCGCAGATTGAGTTCCAGAGGTTGACGAAGCGACTGTCGAACTCGGAGCCGCCCAGGACACCGAACGCCTCGCCGTAGGTGTAGGAAGCCACGGTTACTACGCGATTCCGGCCCGGCTGGGTTTGGGGCTTCGGGCTCGCGCTCGATCCGAAATTCTGGATCCATGGCCCGCCACTCGCGCCAAAGGTTTGCGGGTTGCCGTACTCGCAGTTGAACGGCGCGACATTACGCCAGCGCTGAGCCGAAGTGATTGCCAGCCGCTGGCCACCGAACACATTCCCTGGATAGCCCAGCATGTGAACGTGGTTGCTCCGGCAGCTCCCGGTTTGCCACCCCAACCAACCGGTAACGTCCCCGATTCGGCGTACGACCCCGCTGAACGTGCGATCCTCCAACTCGATCATCGCATAATCGGCGGCATTCGGGACCCCACCGCCGCCAGAGAACCAAGTCGATGTCGTCGTCGCGAAGCGCCAGTTCCATACCTGCAGTGGGGCGGAACCGTTGTAGGTAGCCGGAACGAACTGGAAGTTTGAATACCAGCTTCCCTGACCATTCGCAACACAGTGACCGGCCGTCAGCAAGATCCGTCGCTGAATGACTGCAGCCGTGCACGACGCCGTGCCGCCGGGAGTCGAGAAGTAGAGCTTACCCGTCGTGACGTGTGGGTAAGTCAGCGCATTCGACTGGCTATCCGGTACCATTCCCGATATCGAATACAGCGCACCCGATGTACCGAAGTCGGTCGGTACCGGGTCGTTCTCCGCCGTCAGTGCCCTCAGTGCGGCTTCGTAAAGACGCGACGACCGATCCGGAGCAACCGAGATGATTGGCTTTGATCCGTCTCGCACGATCTTTGCCACCGCCGCGACGGCGGCTGACAGTTTCATTGCTGCCTCGGGAGAGGCAACGGGCTGCAGCGGTTTGGCCGACGCGAAGTCGAGTGCGGAAAAACTTGCTGCCGCTGGTTTGTCGTTTTTCAGCACCACGATGTCTGATGCTGCCAGCACCCCCTGGCTGACGGTAAGGGTCAACAGTGCTCCAACTCCCACGTTGAATTTTCCAATCAATGTACTCATGTCCATTCCCCTCCAAACTGAAATGACGATTGACACTTGCGACGGACGTATTTCGTCGGTCGCGGGGCTAGTATGGGAGTACGCCGTTGGAGTTAATGCGAAATGGTGGCCGGGCTGGTGGGTATTCGGCTATTGACTTCTATGTTTTGGTGAGGTGCGTACGCAATGTGGTCATTGAGTCGTGCGAACGGGTGTTGCTCGGGAACCGCAGTTTGGGTGGGCTGGCTCCGGACCCTCAGTATCCGCATCAACTCAGGCCCTGGTCAGATCACTTGGCTGATATCCGATTCTCGGAACCTCGCTTCTGGCAAGCGCACCAGCGCATGCGATCAACGCAAGATACCGTAAGCAACTCGAGCGCTCGGACTGCACGCAAGTCACGGAAGCCCAAGGCTGCGACATCAACAAATCCAGGGAAGAGAACGCCAAGGCCGGGTTCGTGACGGAACCCCCCGCCGCCAAGGCGGGCTCGCCGACACCGAGCCCCTATACCGGCCAGTGGGTCGCCAAGGGCGCGGCCGGAGCGACGGTCGCCACGATCCGGATCGATAAAAGCGAACATGTCTGGGTCAACGGCAAGACGGTTGCTGCCCAACGCAGTGACGGCGCGCTGGTGTTTCGCTCCGGAAATATGACCTACACCATACGGGGTGATCGGCGGCTGAAGGGTGAGGACTACTGGATGGATTCGGATGCCGGAACGAAGGGGCCGATCAATCCGGAGTAAGGCGGTTCAGTCTTTGACCTGGCGCGACGCGTGTCAGGCCCGAGGTTCGTCCTAAATCGTGCGGGCTGCTGCGGGTCGGAGGCTTTTCCACCGAATGCTGCAGTTCAATCGAGCATGACTGCAGCATGTCCGACAGTGTCGACACAGGGCAAAAGGTGTCTGACCCCAACCCCACCACGCACGGCTTGTACAGCCGACATCCCCGTTACCTTCGAAAATCTCGAAGTCTGGCTGCGGGAAGATCTGATTTTTTTATGATCGAAGGGAACCTATCTTTTCTCCGCACGAAGCGATTGCTTCGCACGAACTTATCAGTCGATTCAATGAGGTGAACCATGACTATTCGTACTTGCCGATCGATCGTCGCGACGGTGCTACTGCTCGTTTTGGGCTCAGGAGCGGCCATGGCGCAGCCGCTGCAGGATTTCATCGCGACCGCCGAGTCAACCTTCGGTGGTCGCGCTTTCGTGGCCGAACGCTATAACCGATACGTCGAGGTGCAAGTGCTCAGTGGCGACCAACTGATTGAGGCGGAGTACGATCCGCGCACGGGACGGCTGATCGACTCGGATGCCTTTGGTGGACCGCGACGCGTGCAGCGCGTTGCAGCAAGCCTCGCTCGGGCCACCGTGCCGCTCGGCGACGCGATCGACGCTGCGCAACGCGCAGTCGGATCAGGCGAGGTGCTGGAAGCGGAACTGCGCCTGTCCGGCACGAACCGGGGTCGGCGGTACATCATCGAGATCCGCACCAGAGACGGCCTGTTTGATGTCATCGTGAACTCCGCGACGGGACGAGTCGTCCGGGTGGTTCGGGACTAACGGAGCCGACCGCCTCGCATGATCTTGCCTGACTCCGGGCGGGTGGATACTCGATGGTTGGCCCAGGCATCAACCATCGGGTGCCGCCCGCCAGGGAGGTGCGACGAAGAACGGAAGAAATTGGTTGGCTCAGGCGAGAGAGCGAGGGCCCTGCCGCAGGGGCGAAGCCAAGGCGGGGAGCCGATAGGCAACGGGTGTTGGAAAGGCATTCGACAACTGGAAACGCGCGAACCGTGCGCGTCATGGCGTGTGAGACCGTAAGTCAGGTGAGAGGATCCAGATGGCTGCGCCCGCTTTCAGTGATAGCCAGCACTGCCGGGTGAGCGATCTTGCGCTGCGGCACTATTGCGTAGTATCGCTCGATCAAATCGGCTGTACGGCCGATCTCCACGACCCCGAAGTTTTCACACACGCGCTCACTGATCGCGGCAGGGGCCGTAAAGACTCCCAGTCCCTGCTGCCCTAACGCTTTCATCAGTGCGCTATCGTCGACCTCCGCGACGATCACCGGGCGAAGTTCCTGATCAGCGAACCAGTCCTCCAGACGCGTCCGCAGGGAGTCGCGGACCGCGGGCAATAGGAACGGTGCTCCATCGAGGCTGCCGGGAAAGTCCCCCACCAGTCCGCTTGCCAGATCCGCTCGCGCGAAAAACGCCACGCTGCTCTGGCCAAGTGAATGGCTAAAGGCGCGCACGTTGAGTTCAGGCAGGGAGCGGTCCGAGAGCACGATGTCGAGTCGGTGTACGGAAATGTCGGCGAGCAGTTCCTCCAGCGGAGCTTCGCGCGTAACGACCCGGACCGGATCCTCAAGGGTCATGGCAGGCGCGAGGATCTCACAGGTGATCAGCTTGGCGAGTGAGTCCACTACCCCGACCGACAGGGTGCGTGGCGACCGAGGTTTGGCGCCAAAGCGCAGCACCTGGGTGAGTTCCCGCCCCAGCGTGAAGATCTCGTCGGCAAACTGGACTACCAGCTGCCCCGTGTCCGTGAGGATCAGCGAGCGGCCTTCGCGCCGAAACAGCGGAACACCGATGCTCTCTTCCAGTTGCTTGATCTGGCCGCTGATGGTCTGCGGGGTCAGATGCAACACCTCCGCGGCTCGGCTTACAGAGCCCTCCCTGTGTACCGTCCAGAAGTAAAGGAGGTAGGTGTAGTTGATATGCCGCATCAGGAGCGCCCAATTGAATGGCCGAAGTTTACCTGAAGCGATCGCCGCGTATCGGACGGGCGGTGCGCGCCGCCACAACTCACGCCGACCAAGGGCCGGTGGTTCGCTTGAGCGAGGTTTGACTCGACCTCACTTTGCTTCCGCTACGCCGGGCAGGCCAGGGACGAACCAGGAGCTTCCCGAACAATTCACCTGACCCGATCATCTGTTCGCGAGATAGACCAAGGCCACGCCGCTCAAGATCAACGCAGCGCCAGCGACAGTCAGCCGATTGAACTGAATCTCCTGAAAGAACAGCCAGGCGAAAAGGGCGACGAAGAGCTGGTAGGAAATTTCGATCAGAGACGCCTGCGGGCCAGCGGCGGGCCCACCTTGGCAGAGGGGACAGGTGCCGTCGCCTTTGCCCCGGTGCGGTCGGTCGGCGAGGCCTGGTTAAACCCCGTCAAGGAGCCCTCCCAAACGAGTGCTCCATTACAGAACGCTGCATAAGGATGTGCGACATGTATCTTGACAAACACCGTATTCAACCGGCTGTGCGATCCGGAATCCAAGCTGGGGATCTTGCGCTGGCTGGAAGGGCCACTGGTACCGGGCGTCGCGACGCCGTCGGTAACCCATCAGCGCTTACTGCGCACCATGGACAGTGTGGTGGAACACGGCGATGCGCTGGACACGGTTCTGGTCGGCTTGTTGCGCCCGTTACTGGACCAAGAGTTGTCGATCGTCTTCTGTCGCCGTGGCCACGCCACTGACCTGGGCCCGGTGGCGTTGCACCGCTCGCAGCACAATCCCCAGGATCGTCCGCTGCCGCTTGACCACCCGCCGCAAGCGCTTGAACTG